>DASPRR010000504.1:0-4535 GCA_035624375.1 Thermodesulfobacteriota bacterium
CACCACTGACGAACCCCCTGAACCCGTATCCTTTCCCCTTGGCCAGAAGCATGAGGTAATTTCCCAGGGTGCCGCTCTGGGAGATGAAAGTGAGGGAACCGCGCATGGGGGCCTCTTCGAAGGCCAAATTCAAGCTCACCGGCTCGCTCCAAAGGCCCATGCAATTCGGCCCCACCAGGGGGATCCGGCCTTCCCGGGCGATGCTCAACAATTCGTCCTGAAGCTTCTTTCCATCCGGACCGGCTTCGGCAAACCCGGCGGAAATGATCACTGCCCCCCGGATTCCCTGCCGGATACACTGGCGCAAAGCTTCAGGGACCTGGTGGGCGGGGAGGGTAACCACCGCCAGGTCGATATTCGGTGGAAGGTCGGAAATGGAGGGGAAACACTCCACTCCACTGATTTCTTTTGCCCCGGGATTGACGGGATACAGGTTTCCCCGAAAGCCGGTGTTGAAAGGCCGGGCCACCATGCGATGGCCCCACTTTTCCACCTGGGTGGAAGCTCCAATGATGGCGATGGATTGGGGTTTGAAGATAGGGTCTAAAAAATGAGCCGTATCCATAAATCTGTATAGACAATGAAGGGCACGCGGCAGCGTGCCCCCACTCCTAGTTTAAACCACTGATAGCCGGGAACCGCCAATTGACAATGGGCAACCGGCACCCAGGAACTTATTTTTTAACTCGAAACCTGGCACCCGAAACTATAAGTATTTTACTACTAGGTCTCCCACTTCGCTGGTAGTGTGCCCCATTTCTCCCGCAGCCATACCCTTGAGGTGTTTGGCCAAAACCTGCATCATGGCCCTCTCCACCCGCTCGGCCGCCTTCTTTTCTCCCAAGTGGTCGAGCATCATCATGCAGGCGGCAATGGCGGCCATGGGATTGATGACGTTCTTGCCCGTGTATTTAGGGGCCGAGCCGCCCATGGGCTCAAACATGGAGACCCCCCCCGGGTCCGGGTTGATGTTCCCGCCTGCGGCGATGCCCAGCCCTCCCTGGATCATCGCTCCCAGGTCGGTGACGATATCGCCGAAGAGGTTGTCGGTCACCACCACGTCGTACCATTCCGGGTTCTTGACCATCCACATGCACAGGGCATCAATATGGGTGTAATCGGTCTTCACCTGGGGGAATTCTTTGGCCAATTCTTGGAAGACCCTCATCCAGAGGTCGGAGGCATAGTTCAGGACGTTGGTCTTGGCCGCCATGGTGAGCTTGCGGGCCCGGTTGCGTTTCATGCAGAACTGGAATGCGTACCGGAGGCACCTTTCCACCCCTTTACGGGTATTGATCGATTCCTGGACCGCCACTTCATCGGCAGTCCCCCTTTTCAGGACTCCTCCGGCGCCGGTGTAGAGCCCTTCGGTGTTCTCCCGGACAATTACGAAGTCAATGTGCTCCGGGCCCTTGTCCTTCAGCGGAGAGTCCACGCCGGGGTAGAGCTTGACCGGTCGGAGGTTGATGTACTGATCGAGAGCAAAACGGGTCTTCAGGATGATCCCCTGTTCAAGAAGTCCGGGTTTCACATCGGGATGGCCGATAGCCCCGAGGAAAATGGCATGAAATTTTCGAAATTCGGCCAGGACCGAATCGGGCAGAATCTCTCCGGTCTTGAGATATCGGTCCCTTCCCAGGTCGTAGGAGGTAAAGTCCATCTTGAAATTCTCTTTTTGCATGACCGCCTTTAAGACTTTGAGGCCTTCGTTGACAACTTCCGGGCCGGTGCCGTCCCCCGGGATGACCGCGATCTGGTAAGCCATAAACCCTCCATTCCTAATTTCCGATTGCAGATTGCAGATTTTCAAATCCTTTGAAGCTGATGATCCTGCAAAAAGTCTGTTTGATCGTCACCCCGGCGAAAGCCGGGGTCCAGAAAATCTTAAAATACCTGGATTCCGGCTTTCGCCGGAATGACGGGAAAGAATATTTCTTGACTTTCCACAAGACCCTCAAGCCTGAAACCTGCGATCTGCTATCTGGAATGGTTTTACCCCTTCATCTTGAGGTTTTTGACGTAATTCATCAGCCCCCCCGCCTCGATCAGCTGCTGCATAAAGGGCGGGATGGGTTGGGCATGGTAGGTTTGCCCGGTGGTTATGTTTTTGATGGTTCCCGTTTGACTGTCCACTTCCAATTCGTCGCCCGGATGGATTCCGTCCACCGCTTCCGGGCTCTCGAAGATCGGCAGGCCCATGTTGAAGGAATTCCGGTAGAAGATCCGAGCAAAATTCTTGGCCACCACGCAAGAGATGCCGCCGTATTTGATGGCCATGGGAGCGTGCTCCCGGGAAGAGCCGCAGCCAAAGTTGTCTTCGGCAACGATGATATCGCCCGGCTGGACCTTTTCCCGGAATTTAGGGTCCACGTCCTCCATGAGATGAGAGGCCAGCTCTTTCGGGTCCCAGGTGTTCAGATACCGGGCGGCGACGATGGCGTCGGTGTCCAGGTTGGCCCCAAATTTCCAGGCCTTTCCTTTAAAGATCATAAAACCTCCTTAAAAACAGTTCGGAGTTCGAAGTTCGGAGTGAAAAAAATATATTTCGCATTTCGCAACGCGCATTGGTTATACGATTCCCAGCTCTTCCGGGCCCCCCAGCCTTCCCAGGACAGCGGAGGCAGCGGCCACGGCAGGATTGGCGAGGTAGACCTCGCTTTGCGGATGGCCCATCCGGCCCACGAAGTTCCGGTTCGTGGTGGATACGGCCCTTTCCCCCTTGGCCAGGATTCCCATGTACCCGCCCAGGCAGGGACCGCAGGTGGGAGTGCTGATGACCGCGTTGGCATCCATGAAGATGTCAAATAAACCCTCCTTCATGGCTGTCCGGTAGATTTCCTGGGTGGCTGGGATGATGATCAGGCGGACAAAGGGAGCCCGCTTCCTTCCCTTTAGGACCTTGGCAGCAATGCGCAGGTCATCCAGACGGCCGTTGGTACAGGAACCGATAACCGCTTGGTCAATGGGAACGTCTCCGACCGCACTGATGGGTCTGACGTTCGAAGGCAAATGGGGAAAGGCCACCTGGGGCTCGATCTTGGCCACATCGATGTCCAGAGTCCGGCTGTATTTCGCTTCGCTATCGCTGTGGAAGAATTTATAGGGACGTTTCGCCCTCTTCTCCACAAACTCCTTGGTGATCCTGTCCGGGGGGATGATTCCGTTTTTCCCGCCGGCCTCGATGGCCATGTTGCACATGGTGAGGCGACTGTCCATGGGGAGGTTGGCGATGGCCTCTCCGATAATTTCCATGGCCTTGTACCGGGCTCCATCCACCCCAATCTGACCGATGGTGTAAAGGATCAGGTCTTTCCCGTCTACCCAGGGCCGCCGTTTCCCATGGTAGATGATCTTGACCGTCTCGGGCACACGGAACCAGGCTTCTCCAGTGACCATGGCGGCAGCGATATCCGTGGACCCCACCCCGGTGGCAAAAGCCCCCAAACCCCCATAGGTGCAGGTATGGCTGTCGGCCCCAACGACCAGGTCACCGGGAAGGACCAACCCCTGTTCGGGTAGAAATGCATGTTCGATCCCTGCCTCCCCCACCTCGAAATAATTGGGCAGCCGCAGCTCCCTGGCGAATTCCCGCATAAGCTGGCACTGCTGGGCGGACTTGATGTCCTTGTTGGGAACAAAGTGGTCCGGGATCAGGACGATCTTGGCGGGGTCAAAAACTTGGGTGGCGCCAATCTTGCGCATCTCCTCGATGGCAATCGGGGCGGTAATGTCGTTCGCGAGAACCAAGTCCACCTTGGCATTGATCAGTTGGCCCGGCTCCACTTCGTGCTGCCCGGCATGTTCGGCCAGAATCTGTTCGGTAATGGTCATAGGGCGTATCATGAGGAAACTCCTTTAAGGCGTTTCTGGTACTCCAGTTTGTTCAAGGCATTGATGTAAGCTTTGGCTGCGGCCATAATGATGTCGGTGTGGGCCCCCTGGCCCGTGACCCGGATTCCGCCCTCGGCCAGGATCACCATGACTTCCCCCTGGGCGTCGGTGCCGCTGGTAATGGCATTGACCGAGAACTTGACCAGATGGCTCTTGGTCCGGGTGATCTTGGAGATGGTCTTGTAGGCGGCGTCCACCGGGCCATCGCCGAAAGCCGCATCCTGCTGAAGCTTCCCGCCGATCTCGATCTGAACCGTGGCCGTGGGAACGCATGTGGAGCCGCTCACCACATTCAGATTGACCAGCCTGTAAAAATCGGGGATCCGCAGGATCTCGTCGGCGATGATGGCCTCCAGGTCCTCATCGAAAACCTGTTTCTTTTTATCGGCCACCTCTTTGAACCGCTGGAAGGCCTGGTTGAGATGGGCCTCGCTGAGCTCGTATCCCAGGCTCTGCACCCAGTCCCGGAAGGCGTGCCGGCCGGAGTGCTTGCCCAAAATCAGAGTGGACTGGGAGATCCCCACGGTCTCGGGCTTCATGATCTCGTAGGTGATCTTTTCTTTCAATACGCCGTCCTGGTGGATGCCCGATTCATGGGCGAAGGCGTTGGCCCCGACAATGGCCTTGTTGGGCGGCACCTGAAT
>DASPRR010000517.1:0-7404 GCA_035624375.1 Thermodesulfobacteriota bacterium
TGTATTCGGGCATTGCGTCAAACTCTCGGCCTTTTGCCCACCCGGCCGCCGATGCCCCGGCCAGGGCTCCAAAGACCTGGGTCTCGGCCAGAGCGTTTCCCGAGACGCGGTTTGCGCCGTGGAGGTTGCCGGTCGTTTCCCCGGCGGCAAAAAGCCCGGGGACCGTGGTCCGGGCCTCTTCATCAATAGCCACCCCTCCCAGGCTGTAATGGGCGTGGGGCGCAACTTCCACCAAGGTTTCCCGCAAGTCGAAACCCATGTCTCTAAGATAATGGAATTGGTTGGGCTGCCACTTTTCCAGGGCTCGGGTCAAATCTTCCCGGCTTTTGACCGAATGGATCAGGTCGATGTACACTCCCCCATGGGGCGTTCCTCGCCCATCCCGAATTTCCCTCCAGATAGCCCGGACTACAGCGTCCCGGAGGAGTTTTCCTTGGAAGAAGGGTTCCTTCCCGCCGTTTATAAGCCGTCCAGCCAGCATCTCGGGGTCGGTAATCAATTCATACTGAAACAGGGTCCCGCGGATGGAAGGGGGATGGATGACTACTGTGGGGTAGAACTGGAGCATCTCCAAATCGATCAGTTCAGCCCCTGCTTCATAGGCCAGATGGATCCCGTCCCCGCAAGCCGTGCAGGAAGCATCATTGAAGGCCCAGAGCTCTTCATACCCCCCCGTTGCCAGGATGACGGCTTTGCTCTGGATGGTCTTCAGACGGCCTTCTTTGAGGTCCAGGATTATGGCCCCGGAGGCAGCTCCTCCCTTGTCCAAACTCACCTGAACCACAAAAACATCGTTCAGGATTCGGACCTCCGGATGTTTCCGGGCTTCCTGTATCAGCCCGGCCAGCATCCCAAACCCACCCCCCTGAATGAAAAGAGCGCGGGGAAAAGTCTGTCCCGGGTGGTGCATGGGATCATAGGCGCCGTCAGGCCTTTTCTTAAACCGGACTCCATAGGCCTCCAGGTCCTTTGCTCTGCGCGCCGCATCCCCCACTAAAATGGAGACCAGGTTTTCATCGCCCAGATGATAACCTCCCTCAATCGTGTCCCGAAAATGAATTTCTTCTGCATCTCCAGGAAACCCCACCGCCTGAAAGGCTTCCATGGCCATGGGAGTGGTTCCGGACCTCCCCACGGGTCCTTTGTCGGCCACAAGGACTCGAGCGCCATGAGCGGCAGCTTCGATGGCCGCCCGCATTCCGGCCCCGCCACCTCCAACAATCAGGATATCTGTCTTCAGTAAATTGAGATCTTTCATGCTGCTTCTTTGCCCTCAGTCAAAGTTATGGAAAAATCCGAAATTCGAAGCACGAAATCCGGACCCATTCAAAATTTCGAATTTCGAAATTAGGATTTTGGATTTAGACCGGCCTCAGCTTCTCAAGGAGAGGCATTCTGCCAATCTGAGATTATTTGGCCAACAAGAAAAAAATCTTCCCTTCTTCCTTCATCTCCCCCGCTGCAGCTCCCGCCCTTTCACCGCTGCCGAAGAAAAGGTCCACCCGCCCGGGACCTTTGATTGCCCCTCCGGCATCCTGGTTGAGAACGAAACGACGCAGCGTCTTCCAGCCGATGATCCTCCCCGATTCGTCCAGATCAGGCTGGCGGGATACGAGGTACGCCAAGGCCCCAGGCGGAAAGAGGGTCAGGTCGGTGGCGACGGACCTTCCCGGAGTCAGGGGAACCGCCAGGGCGCCCGACGGCCCTTCGGCGTCGGCCAGGATGCGGAAGAAGATGTACCTTTCATTGATATTGAGGGTCTCCTCCTCCCGTCCGGGGTTGCTTTGCAGGAATTCCCGGATTCGTCCCATGGAGACCTCATTCTCGGACAAAAGACCCTGTTCCAGCAGATACCCCCCGATGGACCGGTAGGGTCGCCCGTTAGAGGTCGCGTATCCTACGCGGATCGTCCTCCCGTCAGGCAGGCGCACCTGTCCCGACCCCTGGATGTGCAGCACGAAGCGGTCCCAGGGGTCGCGGAGCCAGACCAGTTCCAGTCCCCTCCCCTGCAAGGCTCCATCCGTATCGATCTCTTTCCGGGAGTAATAAGGGACGGCTTGCCCGCCTTCCACCCGGACGGCGATCCGGCGTGTGCCCTTCTCCCCGGGACCTTCTTCCTGGGTCTGTTCCAGGAGGTCATCGGGACGGCCGTAGAGGGGATAGCGATATTCTCCGTCAGCCACCAGGCTGCCGTCCAGTAGCGGCTCGAAATATCCGGTGAGGAGGATGGAAGGGGCCGGATTTCCGCGGCCAAGTTCGTAAAAAGCAAAACTCTCCCGCACCTTTCGGTCCAATTCGGCCTCATTCCGCGCCGCTGACAGGATATCCCGAAAGAGGCTCAGGGAGCGGGAAATGCGCCCGGGAGAGAACTTCGCTCCGGAAATTGTATCCGCGCCTCCGCCGATGTCCTTCTTCCCCAGGTAGGCCATGCTCCGTTCCACTGAGGCCAGCAGGGAATCTCTGGACGCATCATCTCCGAGCGGGCCCTGGATCTCTTGTTCCCGGAAGGAGAGAGGCTCCTTTCCCCGGAGGTCTTCCCGCGGGACCGCGGGAACGCAGCTTCCCAGGAGCAGCAGCAATAGGCCGGCTAACGGCGCGCGCAAACCTTCCCTCCTTTTTTCCGATATTACCATTCTTGGCCCCAGGAGGACAAACCTAAACCCACAGGACGCAAGTCGCGAGACCGCAAGGGGTTAGGGAAAGAATCCATCACGCTCTCTCGCCTTTCGCCTTGCGACCTGCAACCCTCAAAAAAGGCTTGACATAAAAAGGAGGAAATTGATCTTATAGAGCAGATGCGGTTGTCGATGCCGACATCCGGTAGAAGCCCAAAGATTATGAAAAGGAAAAAACTGATTCCCCTATTTATCATCTTGATCGCAGGAGGAGCCCTCCTCTATTACTACTTTTTCCTCCGCCCGTCGGACGGCGAAGGAACCGACATCGCAGTCTCCGGCAATATCGAGGTCACCACCGTGGACGTTTCCTTCAAGATCCCCGGGAAGATCGAAAAGCTCGCCGTGGACGAGGGGGACCCGGTGAAACAGGGACAGGTCATCGCCACGCTCGAACACCGGGATTTGGTGGCCCAGAAAGTCAGGGCCGAGGCCACTCTCGAAGCGACCCAAACCAGGATTCCCTCGCTGCAGAAGAATATCGAACTCCAAGACCGATCGACCCGCGACGAAATTTCCCAGGCAGAGGCCGCGGTCCAGGCCGCCCAGGCCCGGCTCCAGCAGCTTCTGGCCGGCTCCCGGCCCCAGGAGATTCAAGCCGCCAAGGCCGGGGTGGACCAAGCCGAATCCGACCTAGTGAAGAGAAAAGCGGACCGGGAACGGGCGGAGAAACTCTTCAAGAGCAATTTTATCGCCGCCCAGGATTTGGACGCGGCCATCAACGCTCATGATGTGGCCGCGGCCAACCTGAAGAAAGCCCGGGAGACGTATGCCTTGGTGGTCGAGGGGCCGCGGAAGGAAGAAATCGACGCGGCCCGGGCCCAGTATGAACAGGCGCAGGCGGCCTTGCAGTTGGCCAGGGCCCACCGCCTTCAGCTGGAGGTCCTGCGGAAAGACCTGCTCACCGCCCAGGCTCAGGTCAAGGAGGCTTCCACGGCCATTGCGGTGATCGATACCCAGATTGGATACACCCAATTGTTAGCGCCCCTGTCGGGCGTCGTTCTGGTCAAGAACGCGGAGGCGGGCGAGTATGTTGTCCCGGGCGGCGCCTTGGTGAGTCTGGGCGACCTGGAAAGGCCCTGGCTCAAGGCCTTTATCAATGAAAACGACCTCGGCCGGGTCAAGCTGGGGCAGAAGGTCTCCGTGACCACGGACAGCTATCCTGGAAAGATCTACCCCGGAAAGATCACCTTCATCTCCTCCGAAGCCGAATTCACCCCCAAGAACGTGCAGACGGCCAAGGAAAGAGTCAAACTGGTCTACCGCATCAAAGTGGCCCTGGAAAACCCCCACGGAGAACTGAAGCCCGGAATGCCGGCGGATGGACGAATCCATACAGAATAGGGCGAAAAGGGGAAAGGTCGAAAAGGCGAAAAGGAAAAAAGAAATAAGCAATGGAAAAAACAATCAAGACATTTGAGGACCTTCTGGTTTGGCAGAAGGGGATCAATTGGTAAAGGAGATTTACCTATTAACGAAAAGACCAGAATTCAGCAAAGATTTTGCTTTTCGAGATCAACTCCGCAGGGCGACGATATCTATACCGACAAATATAGCAGAAGGATACGAGCGGGCCTCCAGGAAAGAATATCTCCAGTTTCTAAACATCGCCAAGGGCTCAGCGGGGAAGGTCAGAAGTCTTCTCCGTCTGGCAGTTGAAATTGGCTATATAGGTTCTCCAAGTTATGAAAATCTTCGAAATTCTACTCTCGAATTAAGCCGATACCTATCAAACCTCATGAGATCTTTGAGAGAATAAGCCAACAAACATGTTTTTGCTTCCCCTTTCGCCTTTTCGCCTTTTCGCCTTTTCGCCCCTGAAATTATGTTAGCCATTCAAGCAGAGAATCTGACCCGAACATTCGGTCCGGTCACCGCCATCGACCGATTGAATCTCGGCGTGAACCCGGGGGAGATTTTCGGCCTGGTGGGCCCGGACGGATCGGGTAAGACTACCCTGATGCGCCTCTTCAGCGGCATCCTCCGGCCCAGCTCCGGCGAAGCCCGGATCCTGGGGCATCCGGTTACCAGCGAGGCGGAACGGCTGAAGGAAAGAATCGGCTACATGGCCCAGCGCTTCGCCCTCTACGGCGACCTGACGGTCATGGAAAACATCCATTTCTATGCCGACCTTTACGAGGTCCCCCGCAAGGAGCGCCTCCCGCGGATCGATAGACTCCTGGCCTTCAGCAATTTGGCCCCTTTCCAGGACCGGCTGGCCCAAAACCTCTCGGGGGGAATGAAACAGAAACTGGGTCTGGCCTGCGCCCTGGTGCACACCCCCGAGGTCCTGTTGCTCGACGAACCCACCAACGGAGTGGACCCGGTCTCCCGGAGAGACTTCTGGCGGATTCTCTACGACCTCCTCCAGGGAGGGGTCACCATCCTGATCTCCACCGCCTACCTGGACGAGGCGGAGCGTTGCCACCGGGTTGGACTCATGTACCGGGGACGGCTTCTTTCGGTCGGCTCCCCCCGGGAAGTCAAGGACCTGATGCGGGGGGAGCTCTGGGAAGTGCGTTGCCCGCAGAAGATGAAAGTTTTGGAGGCGCTGAAACGCCTTCCGGGAGTAAAGGGAGGGGGGATTTTCGGCGACCGGATTCATGTGCTCTTTGGAGAGGGAGAGAAGGCCCGGGGAGAAATGGAAAGGCTGCTGAAGGAATCGGGGAACGAGATCCTCTCTCTGCGCCAGATTCCTCCGACCCTGGAAGATGTTTTTATCTCCACCGTGCCCGAAGATACGAGGTCCTAGGCTTAAGGCGCAGGGCTCAGGGAACGAAGAATGGAAAGCAGCGACAGTTGGGCGGTGGAAATTCAGGACCTGGTAAAGGTCTTCGGGAAATTCCCCGCCGTGGACCGGGTATCCCTCCGGGTCCGGAAAGGGGAGATATTCGGCTTCCTCGGGCCCAACGGGGCGGGGAAGTCCACCACCATCCGCATGCTCTGCGGCATCCTCGCCCCCACTTCTGGACAGGGACGCGTGGGGGGGTTCGACATCTACCGGGAGCCGGAGAAGATCAAGGAAAACATCGGTTACATGTCCCAGAAATTCTCCCTCTACGAAGACCTGACCGTGGAGGAGAACCTGGACTTTTACTCCGGTATCTACCGCCTCCCCAGGGACACCGGCAGACAGAGGAAAGAATGGGCCCTGCAGATGGCCGGCCTACAGGACCAGCGCAAAAGCCTGACGAATACCCTAGCCGGGGGTTGGAAACAGCGGCTGGCCCTCGGTTGCGCCATCCTTCACGAACCATCCATTCTCTTCCTCGACGAACCGACCTCGGGCGTCGACCCCCTGTCGCGCCGAAGATTCTGGAGCCTGATCTATGAAATGGCCGGAAGGGGGATCACTATTTTCGTCACGACTCATTACATGGACGAAGCCGAGTACTGCGACCGCCTCGCCCTCATTTACCGGGGCAAGGTGATCGCCCTGGGAACGCCCGGAGAACTCAAAAAGGAACACATGCCGGAGGCGGTTTGGGAATTGGAGACGGAACAGTTAGTTGACGCCCTTAACTTACTCAAGGAGCATGTAGGGGCGACTACTGAATGGCCCCTGCGGGAAGTCGCCGTTTTCGGCAACACTCTTCACCTGGTAGCCCCCAAGGGAGCCGAGCTGGGGACCTCCCTCCCTTCTCTCCTCGCCGGGAAGGGTATTCCCATTCGGAGGCTGGAGCAAATTGACCCTTCGCTGGAAGATGTTTTCGTTTCTTTAGTGGAGGAGAAAGACCGGGAAGAGGTGCGATCATTGGGCAAGAAAGATGAATGAGCCCCCAAATCATCATCGCCGGTCTGTTCGGTTGCGGCATTACGATTATGGCCAACCAGGGGCGTATTTTCTGACGGTTTGCACGCATGGGCGCGATTGTTTGTTCGGGGAGATTGTGGAGGGGGAAATGCATTTAAGCGCGGCGGGGATAGTAGTGCGGTCCATAGGGGAAACATTGCCGCAACGATACCCCCATACAAGAATTGATGCCCAGATAATCATGCCCAATCATTTCCATGGGATCATCACGATCGATGTAGGGGCGATTCATGAATCGCCCCTACGAAATCCCTTGGTCGCCGGTATTCGTCGGAAAATGCTCCTATCCAAGATGCTCGGCTATTTCAAAATGAATTCTGCCAAACAAATCAACGAGCTTCGCGGCACCCCGGGCAAAGCCGTCTGGCAACGGAACTACTACGAACACGTCCTCCGCAATGAAATCAACCAGCAAGAAATAAGGGAATACATTCAAAACAACCCTCTGAAGTGGCTGGAAGATGAAAACCATCCAGCCAAGATGAAATCCTAGGGGCGATTCATGAATCGCCCCTACTCCGCGACAACATGAAACTCATTCGTTTAAAAGCCATCGCCCGCAAGGAATTCTTCCAGATCATCCGCGACCCGCGGTCTCTGGCCCTGGCGATTTCCATTCCCATTCTCCTTCTCCTCCTCTTCGGCTTTGCCCTCACCCTCGACGTGGACCGGATCCCCACCGTGGTCTATGACCAGGACCGTTCGCCCAGGTCCCGGGACCTCATAGACCGTTTCCTGAGCTCCCGGTATTTTCAGCTCGAAGGCGCAGTGCAGAGCTACGGCGGCCTTCAGGAGATGCTGGATACCGGCCGGGCGCTCATGGGGCTGGTAATCCCGGCAGACTTTTCCCGGAACCTGGAATTGGACCGGCAAACCACCGTCCAGGTGCTCATGGACGGGACGGACGCCAACACC
>DASPRR010000552.1:0-2186 GCA_035624375.1 Thermodesulfobacteriota bacterium
GAATGGACCCGGAAGCCGGCCGGAGCAGCCCGGAGATGGTTTTGAGCGCAGTGGTCTTGCCGGCGCCGTTTCCTCCCACCAGGGAGACGATTTCTCCAGTGGAAACCGAGAGGGAAACTTCCCGCAGGGCCTGGACGTCGCCGTAAAAGACACTGATCCCTTTAACTTGAAGCAAGGAGAAACTCCTCCCCCAGGTAGGATTCGATAACCCGCTTGTCCCTGGAGACCTCCTCCGGCGGGGCGTCGGCGATCTTCTCCCCATGATGGAGAACGCAGACGCGGTCGGCCAGGTTCATGACCGCGTGCATGACATGTTCCACCACGATGATCGTCATCCCTTCCTGCCGGATTTTACCGATGAGCCCCATGATCTCTTTGATCTCCGTGGGGTTGAGCCCTGCCATCACTTCGTCGAGGAGAAGAAGTTCGGGCCGGGTGGCCAGGGCTTTGCTTAACTCCAGGCGTTTCTTGTCCTCCAGGGTCAGGTCGGAGATTCGAGCGTTCTTTTTGGCCCTGAGGCCTGCCTGTTCCAGAATCACCTCCGACGAGGTCCTGGCTTTTTCAAGGTCTTCCCCGGCCGCTCCTTTCCCATAAAGAGCGCCCACCATCACATTTTCCAGGACGGTCATGCGGGTAAAAGGCTTGGAGGTCTGGAAAGTCCGGCCGATCCCCTTTTGGCAAACCCGGAAGGGCCGGAGGCCGCCGATCTCCTCCCCCTTGAAGCGGATAGACCCCTTGGAGAGAGGATAGAGGCCGGTGATCACATTAAAGAGCGTCGTCTTCCCGGAGCCATTGGGTCCGATGAGGCCGACGATCTCCCCTGCGGAAACCTGGAGGTCGACCTGGTGCAAAGCCGCCAGGCCGCCGAAGTATTTCGTAACCCCTGTGCATTCCAAAAGAACCATAGCCCTTCGCCAATGCGGAATTTGGATTGCGGATTGCGGAATGAAAATTCAAAAACCCGAAATTAACGCAATTTCTCCGATGACAGCGCCCTTCCTTCCTTTCGAGTCCAATTCTCCATCAGCCCCACTAACCCTTTGGGCAGGTAGAAGATGAGCAGAACCAGGATGATCCCGTAAATGATCAAGTACCCGGTTTTGACCGTAATCCGAAGATACTCTCCCAGGAGAGTGAGAATGAAGGCCCCCACCACCGGGCCGGCCACGGTGTAGAGGCCTCCCATCAGGGGCATAATCTGGGCTTCTACCGAGATGTGGATGTTGAAAGCAGCATGGGGGTCGATGTACGAGATGTAATGGGCGTAAAAGCTTCCCACGATCCCCACAAAGAAAGCGCTGATGGTAAAGGCCATGACTTTATACTTTGTGGGGTTGATCCCCAGCATGCTGGCGGCGTCCTGGTCGTCGTGGACCGCGGTAAAAGCGAAATAGAGCCTGGACCGCTTCAGCAGGAAAGCGGTGAGGACGGTCAGAAAAGCAATCCCGGATACCAGGTAGTAAGCGTATACCTTGGCGCTTTCTCCCCCGCCGTAAAGAGGAGGAAGAGCCACCCCCTCGGCTCCCTCGGTAAGCCCCGGGAGCATGATCACCAAGATTTTCAGGGCCTCGGCAAAGGCCAGGGTGGCGATGGCCAGGGCCCAGGGAGCCATGCGCAGGCAGATGACTCCGATGATCACCGCCCCCACGGAGGAAAGGACCCCTCCGAGGAGCATATCGAAATAAGGGGGAAGCTGCCAGGCATTGTAGACCACCGCGGCCGTGTAGGCGCCGATCCCGAAAAAAGCCGCATGCCCCAGGGAAATCTGATGGGTCCAGACCAGGATGTTCCAGCTTGTGGAGATGACCACAAAGACCATCACCAGGATCATGAGATGTAGAGAGTACTGGCTAAGGAAAAGGGGCAGCAGGGCCAGCGACCCCAGGAGAAGGATCAGGGCAAGGAACTGGATGTACCCTCTATTCAACATAGAAGAGCCCCTTAGGGCGGATGATCAGAATGACGATGAGGATGAGGAAAGACACCCCTTCGGCCCACCCGGACCCGTTGGGGAGATAGTTGGTAACCAGAGACTCGGTCAGCCCCAGGATCAGACTTCCAACCACCGCTCCGGCAATGGACCCGAACCCCCCCAGGACCACGATGGCAAAAGCCTTCAGGATGAAGAGCATGCCCACCAGAGGGAAAATGTACATGTTCATGCTGGTAACCATGCCCGCGGCCCC
>DASPRR010000246.1:0-14033 GCA_035624375.1 Thermodesulfobacteriota bacterium
AGGTCGCCCAGCACCCCGTTGATCTTCTTCATATCCTCGGGGTCGAGACGAGCCAATCCCTTGCCCACGTCTTCGGCCAGGCCCTCGATCACTTTCAGTTCCAGAATTTCCATCCAGGGATTCTTTTCGAAGAGAGAAAAAATTGGTTTAAAGGTCAGACCAATTGGTAATTCCAATATACCGGATTTCCCAAAGTTGTCAAGAAAATATTTGCCCAAGAGCAAGGATAAAATGGCGGGCAAGGGGTCCAGAACTCGGTAGGAAGGAATATCATCCGATCGTGGCTTTCGCCAGAGTGACTCTTAACCCTCCACTTCGCAGCGGGAATCGCCGCTCAAATCGGATCCCGGTCAGGTCCAGCAGGGAATCGCTGCTGCAAAGAATTGCCGTGTGCCATCCTGGACACTTGGCCCGCAGTATCCGTCCCAGCCGGATGTAGAGGCTGCGCAGGTCCCGGTGGCTTTTCAGGCGCAGGCCATGAGGGGGATTGGTCACCAGCCAGCCCGGCCCCGGAGGAGGGTCCAGGGCCGAAATAGCCTTGCAGGCGAAGAAGACACTGTCCGCCACATCGGCGCGCCCGGCATTCTCCCCTGCCGCGCGGATGGCTCCCGCGTCCCGATCGAACCCCAGGATAGGGGGCCCGGACTTGGGCTGCCCCTGCCGGGATGAACCCTTCAGTCTTTCCCAAGTCTTCCCGTCGAAGCTCGGCCAGTCCATGAAGGCAAAGCCCCGTCGCATCCCCGGGGCGATTTTTCGGGACATCAGCGCGGCTTCGATGGGGATCGTACCCGCCCCGCAAAAAGGGTCGATCAAAGGGGATTGACGGTCCCAGCCCGAAGCCATCAAAATCCCTGCGGCCAGAGTCTCCCTCAGAGGGGCTTTGGCTGTGGCCAGCCGGTATCCGCGTCTGTGGAGGAGTGCTCCGGATGAATCCAGGCTGAAGGTGCAGCGGTTCTCCACCAGCCGGACGACGATCAACTGCGGGGGATTGCTTTCCCCTTCTCCACCCAATTTTTTTGTGGGGGGGGTCTGGCCCAGCCGGGCTCCGATGGACTCCAGAACCCGTTCGGTCACCGCCGCAGAGTGAAAGAGCCTGGACTTATGGCAAGTCACGCGCAGAGCCACCGGGCGGCCGGGCCTCAGGTAATCTTCCCAGGAAAGCCGTTTGGCCCTCCGTCCCAGGTCGGAAAAAGTATCCGCGTAGAAAGAACCAAGATGGAGCAAAACCCGGCTCGCGGTGCGAAGGTGCAGGTTGGCAAGGTAAAGGTCGGCCAGGGAACCTCGGAATTCCACCCCACCGATCAAATCGGCCTCATCCTTACCCGGCGAAAAGGTTTTGGGAGAAGAAGAGGAGCGGATCAGGAGCAATCCCAGCTCTTTCAGCTCTTTAGCTGTGAAAGGCTCTAATCCCGGGGCAGAGACAGCAAAAAAATTAGCCATGGAATCGCTTCTTGTTGCAGGTTACTGGTTGCTTTTTTCTTCTCCTGGTTCCTCGAATTCCGGCCCTCGGTCTTTGCTACCTTTATCCTCCGTGAAGCGATCCTCAAGGCCCAACGGGCCGTTCCTCAAGTCATGCCCTTGGCGTGACGCTCCTTTGGCCTTCTTTACAGCCTTCCCGGCAGCACTGCTCCCAATCCCATCCCCAGCCGCAGATAGAGAGCGGCGGCCAGAAGGGCTCCCAGGACGACAAGAATCCCATAATCCTTTGGAGTCATCTTGAGTTCATAGTAGAAAGTTCGCTTCGTACCCGGGCTGAATCCCCTAGATTCCAGGGCGATGGCCAAAAGATTCGTGTAGCGGATGGCGTATAGGAATAGAGGGATGGCCTGGGGAATGAATTTTCCCATTCGCCGGAAGATGTTCCCCGACTCCAGGTCCAGCCCCCGAGACACCTGGGCCTGGATGATCGTGGCCCCTGCTCCGGCCAGGGTCGGAATCAACCGGAGCGCCGTGGAAAAGGCAAAGGCCACCGGATAGGGAATGCCCAGCCCGATGAGGCTATGGGTCATCTCCTCGTTGCGGGTGGTGGAAAGAAGTATCAACCCGGCCATGACCAAAGAGGAAAGACGCAGCCCCATGGCGATCCCGTAAAAAAGAGATTCCCGGCTCACGACCATTGGGCCCCAGCTCCACAGGGGGGTCGGTCCCTTGGCGAAGAAGGGCCACATGAGGGTGCCAAAAATCAAGAGCAGGATAAGGATGAACCGAAGGCGCCAGAAGTTGAAGAGAACTCGGGCGGAGGCGCCAATCCCCAGGATGGACAGAGTTATGGTGCCCATGTACAAAGGATGGTTGAAACAAAGGCAGAGGGAAAAAAGGAGGAGAACCCCGAGCACCTTTCCGCGCGGATCGAGACGGTGGACCCAAGTTCTCCGTTCCAGGTACAGGAAAATGTTCATCCCTTGAGTTCCTCCACCATCTGCTTCACGGTGAGGGCCCGGGTCCCCAGCCGGTTGCTCAGCCGCACCAGGGGAGAGGGATGCAGGGAGGCCTCTTTCAATCGATCCTCCTGGGCGAAGGCCCACCGCGTCGGCCCGTCGAGCAACACCCTCCCATCCTTCATCACGATCGCCCGGGCGGCATATTCGGCGGCGACCTCCATGGAATGAGTGATGATAAGGACCGTATGACCCCGGGCGTTGAGGCTTCGCAACATCTTCATGAGGGCCCGCTGTTGTTTCTCGTCCAACCCGGTCGTCGGTTCATCGAGGATCAAGATTTCCGGGCGGACGGCCAGGACCGAAGCAACCGCCACCCGCTGCCGTTCTCCCTTGCTGAGGGCAAAGGGCACTTTTTTTTCGTATCCCATCAATCCCACCGTCTCCAGGGCCTCGGCCACGCGTACATTCATGGAAGGAAGCGGATCTCCCAGCGTTTTCAGCCCAAAAGCCACCTCGTCGTACACCGTATTGCAGAAGATCTGATGATCGGGGTTCTGGAACACGTAGCCCACCAACCTGGAGACCTGCTGTTGTTTATATTCCGTGGTGGCCCTTCCTTTCAGGAGAACCCGGCCTGCGCTCGGTTTGAGAAGGCCGTTAAAATGTTTAGCCAGGGTCGTTTTCCCCGAACCGTTCTGCCCGATCAGGGCTACGAATTCCCCCTCCCGGATTTCCAGGTTGATTCCCCGCAGGGCTTCGAGCCCATAGCCCGGGTAGGCATAAACGAGGCCCTCCACCCGCAGGATACAATTCCCTTTCATTCCAGACTCCGAAGGTTTGGGAGGGTGGAGTCCGCCCTTCTGGGCAAGGTCATGCTTTTCAATCAGAGAAACAGCTTCATTTATATCCAGCGGTTTTCCCGGCCATCCCATCTCGACAAACAGCTCGATAAGGCCGGGAACTTTGACGCCGCATGCTTGTAGGCCGGGGATATCTGAAAGAATCTCTCCCGGAGGTCCCTGGGCTGAGATCCGTCCTTCCCGCATGAGCCAGACCTGGTCCGCCCGAACCGCCGTCTCCGGGTCGGAATCCACGATGAGGAGGGTTCGCTTCTCTTCCTGCAGACGGCGGGCGATGGCCAGGACTTCTTCACGCCCCCGCGGGTCGAGGTCCGTGGTGGGCTCGTCCATTACCAGGATCTCCGGTTCCAGGGTCAAGACCGAACTGATGGCCAGGCGCTGCTTCTGACCTCCCGAGAGGCTGGCGGGTTCCCGGCGGCGAAGATGTTCCAGTCCCAGGAAAGGAAGGTAGGTCTCGATTCGGCGTTTGATCTCCCCCCGCGGCAGACGGAGGTTTTCCGGGCCAAAGGCCATTTCCAGCTCCACGTTGGTGGAGAAGAGCTGGGGCTCAAAATCCTGGAGGACCAGCCCCACATGGCGGGACATCTCCGCCACCTTGTGCCGCGCTACTTCCAGGTCCTTGATAAATACACGCCCCTGATACCGGCCCCGGAAGAAATGGGGGACGATTCCGTTCAGGGAAGTGCAAAGGGTGGATTTGCCTGCTCCGGAGTGGCCCAGGACGACGACCAGCGATCCTTCCTGGATTTCATTTTGAATGTGCTGGAGCGCGGGGATTTCCTGGCTCCGGTAAGCATAGGTAAGGTCTTCGATGGAAATAGCCTTAGACATGGGGAGTTTTTTGAGAAGGTTACAGGAGGAAGCATCCGACGAAAATGAAAAGCGTGCAAACCCAGCCCACGGTGCTCGCCGGGAACCCTGGAATCATTCCTCCCAGAAGGCCCGCGACAGAGGCGAGGGCCACCATCCAGGCTCCGAGGAAGCCGGCGAGGGGCCTGCCGATATCCTCTTCATCCATCACCTCGGCCCAGAAAAGGCCGAACTGTTCCTTGGTGACCTTGAAAACTGACACCAGAAGGATCAGACCGATCCACCCGCCCAGCGAGTTATTAAGGGTGATGATCTTGGAAAGGACGGCATAGGGCACGATCCCTAGAAGGTCCACGAAAGCGCTGATCACCACAGCGCAGGCCACGCTAGCGATGAAGGCCACAAAGAAGTAATTCAATCGATGGGCCCAGCTTCCTCCCTGCCACTCCCGTGAGAGATGAGCCCAGGGAAAAAGGTGAGTCCATAGGGCGTAGGGAAGGTAGCCGAGGAGGAAATTTCCGATGAATCCGGCGATCGAGCCCGGCCCCAGGGTTCCCCCGAAAAGGTCGCCGATGAAGTTTCCGAAAGCGGTTCCCCAGGCCCCTGCCGGGCCGAAGAGAAGCCCGAACGCGACCGGAAATATTTGGCCCACCCGCAGCTCGGTGATCCCGGGGATGAGGGGGATGGCGGTTTTAAAGGCGATGAGGGCGGCCCCGTAAATCGCCGCGCAGACCGCTACCAGGATGATCATCCGGCTGTTCTTCCACATGGTATAGGCGGCTTTCATAAAAGCTCTCTTTTCCGGTCTTGTCCGAATTTACTGGATCAGAATGGAAAAGTCAATTCCCCAATGAAGCCAAGAATTCTATTTACCTAGGCAGGCCTTTGTGGATAAAATACATCCGAATTTGTGAATGAGGGGATATTTATCAGCCCTAATATGATTGTCTCGCACGTCTCCGGAAGAGAAAACAGGGAGGGGAATCTCCGAAGGTCTCTCCCAAGAGGGTATAGGAGAGGATAACATGAAGGCGAAAATTTATTCTTTGGCCATCGTCCTGATGGTTCTTCTAGTTTCCAGCCCGCTCCTGGCGGCTCCGAAGGACACAATCCTGATCGCCCAGGGGACCGACCCCACCACTCTGGACCCCCAGGATCATTTTGAAATGCCCGCGTTCTGCGTCCTGATCAATATTTACGAAACCCTTCTCGTTCGGTCCGACGACATGAAAATTCAGCCCCTGCTGGCCACTTCGTGGAAGATTATCAACGACACCACCTGGGAGTTTTCTCTCCGGAAGGGAGTGAAATTCCATAACGGAGAGGAATTCAACGCCGCTGCGGTGAAATTCAGCCTGGAAAGAATCAACGATCCCAAGAACAAGCTCAAGCAGACGACCCTTCAGGGAATCCTCGACCGGGTTGAGGTCATCGATGATTACACCATAAGGATCATTACCAAGAAGCCCTATCCCTACCTGGATGCTCAGCTATGCCACATCGGCGCCATCATGCCCCCCAAGTACGTTCAGGAAAAGGGGAAGAATCACATTATCGGGAACCCGGTGGGGACCGGCCCGTATAAATTTGTCCGCTGGGTGAAGGACGACCATCTGGTCTTGGAGGCCAATGAAAACCACTGGAAAGGGGCTCCTAAAATCAAGAAAGTCATCTTCCGTCCCATCCCGGAAGCCACCACCCGGGTGGCAGGTCTTCAGACCCAGGAGCTGGACCTCATCGTGAACATTCCCCCGCACCTCTCCCGGGTCATGGATTGGAAAGAACGTTCGGTGGTGGCCAAAATTCCGGGCGCCCGGATCATTTACATGGGGTTTGACACTCTCCATGGGGGGCCGGTGGCCGATAAAAAAGTACGGCAGGCCATCGCCCAGGGTATCGATGTGGATACGATCATCAAAAAGATTTTGGAAGGAAACGGAGTGCGGTTGGGAATGCCTCTGACGAAGTATCACTTCGGTTATGCTCCCGATGTCAAGCCGTATCTTTACCGTCCGGAGAAAGCCAGGCAACTGCTCGCTGAGGCCGGGTATCCCCAGGGATTTGACCTGACAATCCATTCCCCGAGCGGCCGGTATTTGAATGACAAGGAAGTGGCCGAAGCCGTGGCCGGCGACCTCCAGAAAATCGGCATCAATGCCAAAGTTAAAATCGTCGAGTGGGGCACTTACATGAACATGACGTACAACCGGAAAGCCGGGCCCAGCTATCTCCTCGGGTGGGGCGGAGCTACCATGGATGCCGATGGGACTTTTTTCCCCCTGCTACGCACCGATCAAATTTTATCCCATTATTCCAACCCCAGCTTGGATGATCTGATTGAACAGGGACGATCCACGATGGATAAAGCCAAACGGCTGAAAATATATTCCGAGGCCTGCCGCATCGTCAAAGAGGAAGTCCCCTTCGCTTTTATGTATGAGCAAATCGACCTCTACGGAGTCAGTGCGCGTCTGAATTGGGCCCCCCGCCCGGATGAGAAAATATTCGTTTACAATATGTCGTTCAAAAAGTAATTCATGGAGAGATGAGGAGTTTGGAAATTCCTATTTCGCCGACGGGAATGCTAGGGAGAATTCCCGGGGTGAAAAGCCTCACATACCGTAACGAAACCAAAGGAACTGCAATCCCGTAGTAAATCGCGTACAGGATTATCCCCGTGCAACCAATGCGCGGCCTCCGGATTTCGGGAAAAGGGAGAGCGGCATGTTTGAAGGATTTCTTTTGAAACCCATCGGGGTCGTGGAATCGCCAGTAAAGGAACCGGTAGATGAAAATTGGGGGACCGTGACCTCCAGGATTAGTCTGAAGCCTGAATACAGCCCCGGCCTCCTGGGTCTCGGCGACTTTTCCCATGTGATCGTGGTCACCTATCTCCATAAAGCCTCTTTCGATCCCGCTCGGCACCTGCAACGACGGCCCCGCGGCCTGGAACAAATGCCCAAGGTCGGCATATTCTCCCAGCGGGCCAAAGACCGCCCGAATCCGCTCGGGGTCACGGCGGTGAAACTCCTCGCCGTCGGAGAAAACCATATCACCGTGCGCGGTCTCGATGCCATTGACGGAACCCCGGTCATCGACATCAAGCCGTACTTTCCCCAGTACGACCGGGTCGATTCGGCCGTCGTTCCTGCCTGGGTCGAGGAACTCATGAAGAACTACTTCTGAAGAACAAGAAGAGCGGAAATGCTCCTTTTGCTCGTGCTGGGAATCGGGTTGTTCTGTCCCGTGCAGGCCGTGGCCCCGCTGTTTTTGGAGTGAGGCAGCGCGTCGGGGGCCAATTGTCTGTGGAGATTCACCGTTGGCAGCCTGTTCGGCTTTTCCACCACCTGGCTTATGATGCTCGTTTACAAGGTCATGAGCCCGAACATCGCTTTTGGAACCTGCGGCGGCGGGGCTTTTCGCCTTTCGCCGCTGGCCCTGGCTTGAGTGTCCAAGTCTGAAGTTTCGTCGCTGCAAAGGGCCGGCCATGTGGCCATCGTTGCCGGCATGATCCTGTTGGCCGCGGGAAAGTCCGTGACCCTATAGCCAAAAATTTTTTCAACTCGCAAAGAAACTTGAATTTTCTCTTGTCCCGCTACTGCCGTTCTGCTAGACTTTAGATGATTTTAATCTTCGGAGCCCCAGTCAACTTAGCACCAGCCTGACTTTCTTTCTTCCGCCCTCTTTGAAGGGAGGTAGGATATGCGCAAGTGGTAAAACCCCATTTCTGAAAAGGAGATGGGGTTTTTATTTTATAAAGGAGAGGGGGAAGGCCTGGCCCGGTGGAGAGACGAAGGACATACCCGGTAGAATATGCAATCATACAGCGCTTTTGGAGGGCTTAACCAAAAGCGAAGGGGGGATGAATATGTCTTCCATTCGTTTGCCCACCTCGCAGATTAAAAAAGGATTTCTTATCCTTCTTGGTTGTGGTGTGCTCTTCATCCTGGCATGTTATCCGGCCATAACCAGTTTCTCTCCGGAAAGAGGAAAAGTCGGCACGGAAGTAACCATTACCGGTAAGAGATTCGGCGCTACGGCTGACGAGAATACCGTTCGTTTCTCCGGGTTACAGGCAGTCGATGTGCAGGTCCCCCAGGAGAATACAATCGTTGCCCGTGTCCCCGAAGGTGCCAGAACCGGCCTGATCTCGGTCTCTACCCGGAATGGATTCGGTGAAAGTGAGAAAGACTTCATTGTTGAGGGGAAGGCCGAATAGACTTTACATATGCGGAAGCCCATCTTAACCGCGGGATGCTTACGCCAAACTTAGGAATCAGCGGCAGGCGGTTGAGGATTATAAGATCGCAGCCAAATTAGGGAACAAGGCCGCGCAAGATGTTTTGAGGTCAGAGGGGATTAGTTGGTAATCGCTCAGAAATGTTTAACCAACGGTTTAAGCGGTATTTTGACCCAAAGCGCCCCAATAGCCAAGGGGATGATGTTGGACGGTTGAATCAGATGGCCAGATTTGGGGGTAAGTAATGAAATTACCATGGGAGCCAAGTTACGAATTAATAGCTCAGGAAGCCCATGCTTTGCTTGGCCTTGTGGGAGTCCTTGGGACCAAAGCTTTTTCACCTAATATCCGGACGATAATCTGGGGAACGGTTATTACTTTGGTTTTCGGGTTATGTAAGGAATTTGTTTTTGACCACCTTGTTGAGCAGGATTCGTGGAGGGAAGATGCCAAAGATTTTTTATTTATTTCACTGGGTGTTGGTTTAGCTTGGGCGGCAATAGGGCTAAGTTATGTATTCAAATAAAGATCATGGTAAGATGGTCATAATCGGGAGGATAGCCTTAATTTTTGATCTGATCGAGAGTTACCATGAAATTAAGGACCTTTGAAGGGGAATCAGTTAGAGGTGAAATGACCACTGATTTTCCAGTTAGTCTGGACGGCCTTTCCTGTTTAATGGGTGAATGGTGATCCGTTCTTCCCCGAAGAAGCAGAGTTTTTCCTAGAATCGGCGACTTGAGGAGAGTTGGAGATGCTTGAAGAGGGTGGCTATGATCTTCCGCGTTGTGAAGCCCACGAAGGAACCCGTAAACATCTGGAAAACGAATCCAGGGGAGATGAATCCGACGATCTCTAAAAGAAGAAAAGGAGGAAAAGACTATGCCATCGACCAAAAGAGGGATGCCCGTTCAGGGTAGTGAGCGCGCCGCTCTCAAAGGAGCCCGCAAGGTGGGGGCTGCCGACCCCAGGCAGCGTATATTGGTGACCGTGCTGGTTCGGCGCCGCCCATCTGCCCGAAGCCTCTCATCGGAGATCGAGGAGATTAGTGCCCTCCAGCCGCCTGAGCGCAAGCACCTTACCCATGAAGAGTTTGCCGCCACCCTTGGTGCTGACCCCGGCGAATTGGAAAAAGTGGAGGAGTTTGCTCATGAGCACGGCATCGACGTAGTAGAGGTCAGCCCCGCGCAGCGGCGCTTGGTGTTATCGGGGACCGTGGCCGCCTTCAGCAAGGCTTTTGGAGTATCTTTGGCACGCTATAAGCATCCCAAGGGAACTTTCCGCGGGCGTACCGGGCCCGTGCGCGTGCCGGAAGACCTCGCCCCGATCATAGAAGGGGTCTTCGGTCTCGATAATCGGCCGCAGGCCAAGCCTCACATGCGAATCTCCGGTGGAAAGAGGGGAGCGGTGCGGCCTCGTGCCGGGGGGATCTCCTACACGCCCCCTCAAATAGCAAAACTCTATGATTTCCCGGCGGGACTCAACGGGAAAGGTCAGTGTATTGCGATCATCGAGTTGGGCGGCGGTTACCGCAGCAAGGACCTCAAGACCTACTTTGGCAAGCTTGGAATTTCCATGCCGGTGGTCAAGGCCAAGTCTGTTGATGGGGGGCACAACCAGCCGACGGGTAACCCCAATGGCCCGGATGGAGAAGTGATGCTTGACATTGAGGTAGCGGGTGCTGTGGCCCCTGGGGCCAAGATCGTGGTCTACTTTGCCCCCAACACCGACGCCGGTTTCCTGGATGCCGTTCACACGGCTATTCACGATACCCTAAATAAGCCATCCGTGGTCTCGATCAGCTGGGGTGCTGCGGAATCAGACTGGACGAATCAGGCTATGCAGGCTATGGACAAAGCCTTTCAGGATGGCGCTGCCCTCGGCGTGACAATCTGCTGCGCCTCCGGCGACAACGGCTCAACCGATGGGGTGAGCGATGGTCGTCTCCATGCGGACTTTCCGGCGTCCAGTCCATACGCTCTGGGCTGCGGGGGCACGCGTTTGGAAGGGTCCGGCAGTACGATTACGAAAGAGATTGTTTGGAACGAAGGGATCAGTGGCGGCGCAACCGGCGGGGGGGTAAGTGACGTCTTTTCTCTTCCGAAATGGCAAGCGAATGCCAAGGTCCCGACATCGGCAAACCCCGGGGGGCGCATCGGGCGGGGGGTGCCCGACGTGGGTGGCGATGCCGACCCGGTCACCGGCTACCAAGTTTTGGTTGATGGGAAACAGTTTACCATCGGCGGAACCAGCGCGGTGGCTCCTCTCTGGGCTGGCTTGATCGCCCTCCTCAACCAGAAACTGGGCCATTCCGTGGGTTATCTTAACCCTGCGGTTTACGGTTTGCCCCCTTCTTCCGGCGCATTTCATGACATCAGCGCCGGAAATAACGACATCACGGGGAAACACGGCCCCTATCCGGCCCGTTCGGGCTGGGATGCCTGTACCGGGTGGGGGAGCCCTAATGGAGCAAAGCTTCTAAGTGCACTGAGCGGGCCGTAAGAAATCTTTGACATCAAATGGCTGCTTTGCTGGAGGCTGAATACCTTCTATCCGGACACGGGGAAGTCATCAGGGGACGGCAGAACATCCTGCGCAACTTTGCCTATACTTGCAGCAACCACCACGATTCTTTATAAAGAACTTCCCGGTTCTCCTCTGTGCGGGGAACTTTAAGAGAAAGGGGCCGGTTGGTCTTCGGGCGAATGGTCAGCGGACCGAAATTCCATTTGTGGCTTTAAAATACACGATTCTCCATCTCAATATGGGTAATTCTTCCCATATGATCAGTGAGAATCCCATCCTATTCTAGGCTTGGGCAGTGTGATTCTTCGTTCCGGTGGGAGACTGTTTTTAGTTTTATCCGCCGGAAAATGGAGAAGGTCATGAAGAATATCAAATTCCCGGACATCCGTTTCCTTCTCTTGTTTTTAGGAGGAGCCCTCATTCTGTCTCTTTCGGTTAGCTGCGGGGGTAGCGGAGGAGGGAGTTCGACTTCAACCCCCAATACGGGTTCGGTTCAGGTAAGCATTTCCGACCCCCCGACGTGTTTGGTTCCCAACGGGAACTTCCAGAATGTCTGGGTGACGATCACCCGGGTCCGGGCGCACACTTCCAGTACCGCAGCGCCGACCGACAGCGGCTGGGTGGAGCTGGTTGACCTTCGCAACAATCCCGTCCAACTAGACCTTTTAAGTCTCTCCTCCGCCGCTTGCCTTCTGACAGTTCTCGGCACCGCGGCGGGGGTCCCCTCGGGGACTTATCAACAGATTCGTATCGTCCTACTGAGCAATTCACCTGCCTCTGGAGAGTCTCTTCCGGCGGTCAACAACTGCGACGGGAGCGGGTTGAACTGCGTGGTCACGGCGGGCAACGCCACGCAGCCATTGCTCCTCAGCAGCGAGGCTCAGACGGGAATCAAGATCCCCCCGGGCCAGATTGCCGGGGGGAGTTTCGTCGTTTCCTCCGGCCTGGTTACCAACCTCAATATCGACTTTAATGCCTGTTCTTCCATCGTCCGGCAGGGGAACGGCCAATTCCGCCTGAAGCCGGTCCTGCATGCGGGGCAGGTATCCCTCAGCGTCAATTCCATTAGCGGGAGGGTCGTGGACAGATTTACCAACGGGGCGATCCCCAATGCCGTCGTCTTCGCCGAGCAAGGCGACCCGAGTACTCCCAGCCTCGACCGGGTCATCGCCCAGACCACCACCGGAGGGGACGGGTCGTTTACCCTCTGCCCCCTCTCCTCCGGGACGTTTGACGTGGTGGTGACGGCAAAGACGGCCATCCAGGCTTACAGCGCTGCGGTTACCCTCCAGGTTCCCGTGGGAACCATCATGGGAAATATCCCCCTTACTCCTCAGCCCAATGTGCCGCCCGCCACCATCGCGGGCGCGATCCAGGCCACCAATGTGGGCGGGGCGCTGACCGCGGCGGATGTGAGCCTCTCGGCTTTACAGGCGGTCAACTCGCAGCTGGTGACCATTCCCCCCTTCGAGAATTCAACTCCCGATGTGGCCGTTGACGGGACAACCATTTATGCGCTGAATATACCGGCCACCAATCCCTCCGTGGGAGTGTTCAGCGCCTCTCCGCCGACCTTTTACGCCCCTCCGGCCACGGGGGGGGTCCTTTACTGGGCAAACGCTCGTGCCTTTACTCCAATGAATGCCGCCTTGAACCCCGGTGGCCCCGACTGCTCGCCCTCGAGTTTTCCCGTCATTTTCGACTCTACGACTCAGCTGTCGGTAACCCCCGGAAGCACAACCACCCAGGATTTCTTCTTTACCGCCTGCCAATAGCCCATCCTTCTCCCCCCTTCCAATCCTTCGCCTCTCCGGGAGGCATTCCCCTAAGGCCGGGGAAGAAATCACGGGGGCCTTATCCCCTCCGAGAGGAGGACGGATTTTCCCTTTGAGTAGCATGGGTGGATCAGGTCGGCGCGTTTGCCCCCAAATCTGACAACTCTTTGCTGAAGTCTTCGCTTTTGATCTCTATGCCGTGGTACTTCATTTCAAGTGGGAATAACCAGGCTAGCCCGCCCTTTCATAAAACAACTGCTTGGCAGGGTGCTTTTCCATTACCACCTTGCCGCTCAATAATGAGGGTATACCATGAAATATTAAATCCATCTGACTGTCAGAAAAAGAAGGAGTAGTGGCCTAACGGAAATATCCATATGGAACCTACACTATGGAAAGCTCACAACGGCCTTTAAAAACCATAGCAAGTTCAAATACTTAAGTCTGGAACAAATCTTGCTACCTGCTTTTTAAAAGCAGGGTTTTTGGAATACAGCATTTGGGACGGTAAAACGCCTCTTAAAAAATCAGAGAATTAGGTGCCACCCTAAAAGTCATTCTTTAGGAAGTGGACCTAATCAGCTAGCCAAAACAAGGAGGGATGACCGAGTGGTCTGTGGCCAAGTTCTTTCAGGCCTTTTCCTCAAAAGGGGAACGTGGGTTCGAATCCTACTCCCTCCGCCAAAAATTTGGGACCGCAAATTCTTGCGATCTCCATTGGTGGCTCCGAACGGAAAGAGGCGGACTTCCTGACATGAACGGACTTAAACCAAAAGATCTCTGGGATAAAAGTTTAAGAAACTCGATGGAATCGGCAAAGGAAATACCAACCAAGGTGGAGAAAGACCGCTTGGAAGAGGTCCTTGAATTCTACCGCATTGACCTTTGCCACGAAGATGTAAGTCACTACGACCCGGAGTTGATCTTCACGGATATGGGGAAAGGCAAAAATGACCTATCCGTGCGTGAGAAATAAACGTTTAATTCATCCCCCAATATAGCCTTAAATGAAGCGACGAAAGGAAAAGGAAATAGCGTAAAGGGATTTGTGAAAAGATTGGGTAGTTTAAACTAGTGTCGCGTCCGCTAAGTTCAGTGAATAAATTTACCAGGAGGGGGGGTGGAGAAACGATGCGCGCCGCCAAAATCGGCCGGGAAATGGCCTGTCTCCAGGCGGTTGCCTGGTATCCGCAAAGCGACGCTGCCAGCCTCCGGGAATTAGGCTAAGAGCGCAAAAATAGACGACTTCCGAACCCTTTAGTAAGAATCAACTTTTTCAAAGAGGAACGAACTTCTTATTTTGACAAGCGCAGCGGTTCTTCGCCCCGCTCCCTGCTGGGGGGCAGAATTATGCACCTTATTTCTGAGACGCGACACTAGATCAAAGGGGGGAAAATGCAAATAATTTTACAAGCAATGGTAATAGGAGCTTTGCTTTTGA
>DASPRR010000569.1:0-2276 GCA_035624375.1 Thermodesulfobacteriota bacterium
GAGGGATGACCGCTCCTCTGCTAGGAAAGGTTGCGGACATTTATGGAATCTGGACTGCTTTAGCAGCCATTCTTTTTGTTCCCTTATTAAGCGCCGGATTTGGCCTCACCTTGAAACCCGCCAAAACCAGGTAGGAACATCCAACACGAGATCATGTTCTCAATCACTTAGATCCTTTCAGGCCTCACCCCATTCCAAATATTTAATACTTATCCAATTTACCAACAGATTACTAAAAGAAGTCATCACAATTTTTGGGAATTTATCGCTAAACAGTTTCAGGAAGTAATGATTTCCTCTCCGTCCTTACGGATGCTGCCAAGAAAAGTTCCTTCTACGGTGCTTACTCCCAGCCGATGGGGTCGTAGCCCTTCTCGCACAGGCAGCGGTTGACGAAGTTCTTGTAGGTGGGAGACGGGCGGGAGGCCCGAAAGCGCGCAGGGGCGCTTCGCGAGCCGCCCCTGCCTTTTTGCACCTCTCTTTAAACCTCGTTCCTCAGACCTCGAACCTCGGGCCTTTCTTTTTATACCTTCGGCAGATCCTTCAGCGCCTCCTTGATCTTTTCCTCCGGATATTCGTAGTCTTCCAGCTTTTTCGACAGGAACATGTCATAAGCGGCGAGGTCGAAGTGGCCGTGGCCGCTGAAGTTGAAGACAATGACTTTCTCCTCCTTCTTCTCCCGGCATTGGATGGCCTCGTCGATGGCCGCCCGGATGGCATGAGCCGTTTCCGGAGCCGGGATGGTTCCTTCCGTCCGGGCAAAGAGCATGGCGGCTTCGAAGACCGGGTTCTGCGGGTAGGCTACGGCTTCCACGAACCCCTCATCGTAAAGAAGACAGAGCAAGGGAGCATCTCCGTGGTAACGGAGTCCCCCGGCATGAATCCCGGGGGGAACGAAGGTATGTCCCAAGGTGTACATCTTCACGATGGGGGCCATCTGGGCCGTGTCCCCGAAGTCGTAGCGATACAACCCCTTGGTGAGGGTGGGGCAGGCCGTCGGTTCCACGGCTACAAAACGGACCTTTTTCCCCTGCTTTTTTTCGGGGAAGAAGGGAAAGCAGAATCCGGAGAAATTGCTTCCCCCTCCCACGCACCCGATGAGGACATCGGGTTCCACGCCGATCTTCTTCAGCTGAGCTTTGGTCTCCAGCCCGACAACCGTCTGATGGAGAATGACATGGTTGAGCACGCTGCCCAGGGAATACCGTGTATCTTCCCGTTTGACCGCGTCATTCACCGCTTCACTGATGGCGATTCCCAGGCTCCCCGGCGAGTTTGGGTCCTTGGCCAGGATCATCCGGCCTGCGTCCGTTTGATCGCTCGGGCTGGGGGTCACCGAGGCGCCCCAGGTTTCCATCATCATCCGGCGGTAGGGTTTCTGCTGGTAGCTAACCTTGACCATGTAAACCTTGCACTCCAGGCCGAAGACATTGCACCCGAAGGCCAGGGCACTGCCCCATTGGCCGGCGCCGGTTTCCGTGCTAAGGCGTTTCACCCCTTCCTTCTTGTTGTAGTATGCCTGGGCTACGGCAGTATTCGGCTTGTGGCTCCCCGCCGCGCTCACTCCTTCATTCTTGTAATAGATTCGTGCCGGGGTCTTCAGCGCTACCTCCAGCCTTTTAGCCCGGCAGAGAGGGGTGGGTCTCCACAATTTGTAAATGGAAATTACATCCTCGGGGATATCGATCCAGCGCTGCTGGCTCACTTCTTGTTCGATCAGGCCCATGGGAAAGATGGGAGCCAGGTCCTGCGGCCCCAGGGGTTTCAAAGTGCCCGGATGGAGCGGGGGCGGCAGGGGCTTGGGCAGGTCCGCCTGGACGTTGTACCATTGCCGGGGCATCTCTTTTTCAGTCAAATAAACCTTCATGTCTTCCATTCAACCCTCCATATTTTGTTTTGAACGCAGATGAACGCAGATTTTCAGGATGTTAAAAACAACTATGGGACACAGATGAACACAGCACCGCACACCCGCAACCAAAATCACCCCCTCCCTACCCTCCCCCCTCGAGGGGGAGGGTTAGGGTGGGGGAGAGCCTTAATACCTTGAATCTTATCTGCGTTGATCTGCGTTCATCTGCGTCCCAAATAATCAATCAAGCTTCTTCCACTGCCCGCCCGAGATTTGCACCATAACCATGGAGTCGGTTCCCAACCCGTTGTGGTCTTCGGCGGTAAGGTTGTAGGTCCCGCTGATCCCCACGTAGCCTTTGGTCGCCTCGATGGCGTCGCGTAGCTTTTCATTGTCCGTCCCGGCCTTCTTCATGGCGTTGGCC
>DASPRR010000248.1:0-5302 GCA_035624375.1 Thermodesulfobacteriota bacterium
GGGGGTCTTTTACGAAACGATCGGAAAGCTGGCTGATGTGGACCAGCCCGTCCTGGTGCACGCCGATGTCCACGAAGGCGCCGAAGGCGGTCACGTTGGTGACGATCCCGTCCAGCTTCATGCCCGGCTGGAGGTCTTCGATCTTTTCGATTCCCTCGGCGAAGCGGAAGTCTTCGAATTTCTCTCGCGGGTCCCGTCCGGGCTTGGCCAGCTCCTTCAGGATGTCGTTCAGGGTCGGCAGGCCGGTCTTCTCGGTCACGTACCTTGACAGATCGATCTTCCCTCGCAGCGTCGCTTCGCGCATCAAGTCCTCCACGGTACACCCGAGGTCTTGAGCCATGGCCTGGGCCACGGCATAGCTTTCGGGGTGAACGGCGCTGGCATCGAGCGGATTCTTTCCCCCGCGGATTCGCAGGAATCCGGCGGCCTGCTCGAAGGCCTTGGGGCCGAGGCGGGGAACCTTCTTCAGCTCATCCCGGGAAGAGAAGGGGCCCTTTTCGTTCCGGTAGGCGAGGATGTTGGCGGCGAGCTGCGGCCCCAGACCGGAAACGTAAGTGAGGAGCTGGGCGCTGGTCGTGTTGACCTCCACCCCGACAGCGTTGACGCAGCTCATGACCACGTCGTCCAGGCTGCGCTTCAATGCGGGCTGGTCCACGTCATGCTGGTACTGGCCCACCCCGATCGATTTGGGATCGATCTTCACCAGCTCGGCCAGAGGGTCCATGAGCCGCCTCCCGATGGAAACAGCCCCCCGAACAGTCACATCATGATCCGGGAATTCGTCCCGGGCAGCCCGGGAAGCGGAATAGATCGAGGCGCCGCTTTCGTTGACCAGCACCACCGGGATCCCGGAGGGGGGCGGCAGGCCGCGAATGAAGGCTTCGGTCTCCCGTCCGCCGGTGCCGTTCCCCACGGCGACGGCCTCAACCTGGTACTCCGCCAATAGTTCCAAGACTCTCCGAGCGGATTCCTCTTTTCCTTTCTCGCTGAGGAGGGGAAAGATCGTTTCGGTGTGCAGGAGTTTTCCCTGGCGGTCGAGGCAGACGACCTTGCACCCCGTTCGCAGCCCGGGATCTATGGCCAGGACTCTTTTCTGGCCGAGCGGGGAGGCCATCAGGAGCTGACGGAGGTTGTCGGCGAAGACCCGGATGGCTTCCTCGTCGGCCCGATTCTTCGTGGTCAGTCGGGTTTCGGTCTCCATGGAAGGGGAGAGGAGGCGTGCGAAGCTGTCATGGACGGCCAGACGGACCTGCTGGGAACAGGCATTCTCCCCCTTGACAAAGAGGCGCTCAAGGATGGCCAGCGCTTCGGGCTCGGGGGGCGAAATGGTGAGATTCAGGAAACCTTCCTTCTCCCCGCGCCGCATGGCCAAAATCCGGTGAGAAGGAGCCTGGGAAACCGGCTCTTCCCAGGCAAAATAATCCCGGTACTTGCTTCCTTCCGCCTCTTTACCCGCGATAACCTTCGAGCGAAAGACTCCCCGGGAGGCGAAAAGGTCCCGAAGCGCAGCCCGGGCCGCCTGATCTTCGCTGACCCATTCGGCGATAATATCCCGGGCGCCAGCCAACGCGTCCTCCGCAGAGGATACGGATTTTTCAGGGTCGATGAAAGGGACGGCCTCAGACAAGGGATCCCTTTCCTCCTGGGCGAAGAGGATTTGAGCCAGGGGTTCCAACCCCCTCTCCCTGGCCACCGTGGCCCGGGTGCGGCGCTTGGGTCGGAAGGGAAGGTAGATGTCTTCCAGAACTGACAGGGTCTCCGCGGCCTGGATTTTTTCCTGGAGTTCTTCGCTGAGGAGGTCCCGCTCCTGGAGGGATTTGAGGATGGCCTCTCGCCGCTTGTCCAGCTCGACCAGCTGCTCCAGCCGGTCGCGGATGGCGGTGATCTGCACTTCATCCAGGGAACCGGTGATCTCTTTCCGGTAGCGGGCGATGAAAGGGATGGTGCCTCCCTCGGCGATCAATCCTGCGGTTGCCTGGACTTGTCCTGCCGCCAGCCCCAGTTCGGCGGCGATCTTCGCTACGTGCCGTTCATCCATGGTTTTTAGGTTCTCTTCCAATGGAATCATTCCGGGCGGGGGTAGGGTCTTTCCACCCCCGAGAAAAATCTTCTAGCAATTTTTCCGGCTTTTGGCAATGAATTTTCACCGCCGGGAATCCCTCTTCAGGTCCAGTGCCTTAGGCCCTGAATCCGTCGATAGGCGCACCCCTTGGGCATTGACCCGAGAAATTCTTTTTCCTATACTTGACCGGTAGATCAGGAGGAGAAATGACCCGTTCACCCTCGCCCAAAAGTCGAATCGTCATCACCTGTGCCAAAGGAGTGCCTCCCTTTCTAAAGGAGGAAATCTCGTCCCTGGGCCTTCCGGTCCGATCTGAATCCATTGCCGGGGTGGAGACCGAGGGGACGATGGAGGACGCCATGAGGCTGAATCTTTTCCTGCGCACGGGCCAGCGGGTCCTTCTTTTCCTGCGACAACTGGAGGCTAAGAACGCTGATGAGCTTTACGCTGGGATTTCGCGGATGGAATGGGAGAATTATGTGTCTCCGGAAGAATACCTCTGCGTCACTTCCGCCGTGGACAATCCCACCATTCGAGATTTCCGTTTTGCCAACCTGAAATGCAAGGATGCGATCGTGGACCGCATCAAGAAAAAGGTCGGCCGGCGCCCCGACTCTGGCTCGAAAAGAACCGGGGTGGTGGTCGATCTTTACTGGAAAGGGAATCTTTGCCTGGTTTACCTGGACACCTCGGGGGAACCCCTCTACCGGCGCGGGTATCGGAAGATTCCCCTCCATGCCCCCATGCAGGAGACCCTGGCCGCGGCAGTGATCCAGGCCACGGGCTGGAAAGGCCGGGGAAATTTTGTCAACCCCATGTGCGGCAGCGGGACGCTGGCCGTGGAGGCGGCCCTAGCCGCCCTGGATATTGCTCCGGGACTGCTCCGCAAGAATTTCGGGTTCATGCACCTGAAAGGATTTAACCGGTCCTCCTGGAATAGGATGCTGCAAGAGGCCAAGGCTCGTATGAAAAGATCATTCCAAGGGAAATTGGTGACCACCGACATCGACCCAAAGGCCATCCGGGCTTCGCGGCAGAATGCCGCGGCAGCAGGGGTTGATCATCTGATTGAGTTTTCTGTAAGAGATTATGCCGAGACTCCGGTACCGGAAGGCCACGGAGTGGTCATTCTCAACCCGGAGTATGGAGAGCGAATGGGAAAGGTCGAGAAACTGAAGATGATTTACAAGGGAATCGGTGATTTCTTCAAGAAGAAATGCCAGGGGTACACAGGTTATATCTTCACCGGCAATCTGGACCTGGCGAAAAAGGTGGGCTTAAAGGCCAAACGCAGGCTCCCCTTTTTTAGCAGCAACATCGAATGCCGGCTCCTGGAGTATGACCTGTACGAAGGGAGCCGGAGGATTTCCGGAGATGAAACCTGACCGGGAGGAATGGGATCGCTGAAATCTCTCCTCCCCCGGGAAGGGAAAAAACAAAATGAACGGATTCCTGAAGGAAATCCGTCTTCTCAGTTCCAATCCTTCAAGATAAAACCTATGCCGATCCGATTCACCCGGTGGTTGTAGTCCAGAAGGCTTTCGCCATAACCGTTGAAATACTGGAGATACCCTCCGATCCGTTCCAAGATCGGAAAGCTCCATTCCAGCTGGGCAGCGCCGCGGTTGGTATGGAGGTGAAGGTTATTGCGGAGCATGATCCCGAATCGGTTCCCTTTCCAGAAGTAGTAGCCCCAGACCTCCCCGTATCCGAGGTAATCTTCTATGTTCGGGTTATCGTCATTCTCGACCGATTCGGGGATGCGGTACCAACCTTTCAAGAGAAGAGAGAAATTGCCCCTCTCAAAGCCGGCATTGGCCACAATCCGGTTCCAGCTTCGGGAAAGGGGTTTGGATTGGCCATTGGACTGGTGATTGAGCCCTACGTTTATGAACCTTCCCCTCAAACCCAGGAGGTAGTAGTCGGTCCGAAGGTTGAGAAGAAGTTCGGGCTCATAATCCGTCTCCCGGAAGGGGGACGAGTCTTCGAAGTTGTAAAATTGCCAGAAGGACCGCTGGGTGTAAGCAACCCATAGGTCCGCCTTCTGGGAAAAAATGTCTTCCCAGACTTTGACCTTCAGACTCAACTGAAAAGTGACTTCTTCGTATTTGAGGTCTGCCTCCGGGTCAGCGGCCCGGACGGCCTCGTAATTGGGTGAGGTGTTGTAAGAATAAGGAAGGATGTAGTTGGAGCGATGAGGCGAAAGGGAGTATTTGCTGCGCCGAGTCTCCGGCTCGAGCTCCCAGAGATGGGAAAAGTAGGAAAACCTTTTCCCGTTTTCTGATGGGGGTTTTTCCCTCGATTCCAAAGCGGGCGCAGGCTCGTTTGATTTACGGCCAGCCAGGTTGTCGTAGCACTTCAGCCTTTCCGCCGAATCCTCGATTTTGGCGCATTCGGCGAGTTCCCGGGGAGTATCCGAGAATCCCTCCACGGGGGCGAAAGCCAGAAAAAGCAAGAAAGACAGTGCACCGATCCAGGGATTTCTTGTGGTGGGAAAAAATGGCCAGGGTACGCCGGGTGTTTTCATCAGGCCCTTTTCCTCCTGCTGGGTATCATCCCGTCAAAAATGGGTCAGAGGCCCTCGGGCGATCTCCGGGAAGAGGGACCCGGGGAAGTCACGCATGCACAAACTTTCCGCCCTTGATCTTCTTCTCGATGAGATTTCGACCAGAATTGAACTTCAGCTCGACCTCGATGGGAAGGTAACATCCTTTCTTCCCAATAAGAACCTTTCGGCAAAAGTAAGTGCTGTCCTTTTCGCCCTCACCGTACTCGACGCTCAGGTCGTTGTTCAAATCAATCCGCGTTTGGATGACCTCGCCGCAGCGTCCGCACTGAACGGAGACCCAGAAGGAACTGTCTTTGGGGGAGCCGGGGAAAAGATCGGTGAGTTTCTTTAGGAGTTTCATTGCCGGAGAGTTCCTTTCGAAGGGCAGAATATATTATGAGAGTTTATCCACTTTTGGTATTAATTTCCAGGAAATAGGAAGGGGGAAATGGAGAAGGTAACCAATATAAAAGGAAAGGAATCGGATGAGCCGGATTCAAGGGAGAGAAGGTAGATTTCAACGCACCGAGGATGCCGGGGAGATCGGGACTCTGAAATTCGTAAAGAGGAGAACTAGAGAAAACCCCAGGGCGCACCTGCCGGTGCGCCCTAAGATACATAATTTCGGAACGGGTCGAATTTCAATCTATTTCAATCCGTAGATAAACTCTCTTTCAACATAAGCCAGGAAA
>DASPRR010000251.1:0-12193 GCA_035624375.1 Thermodesulfobacteriota bacterium
GGCCCGGGAGAAAAACTTGCCCGTGGTGCAGATGGACCTCGATGAACTGGGCCGCCGGGGCGAAACCTTTGATGCCGTCTGCGGTTTTCAGGTGCTGGAGCATGTCCATCATGCTCGGGAACTCCTGTCCGCCATGGTCCAAGTTCTGGAGCCTGGAGGCTTGCTCGTCTTAAGCGTGCCCAACCGGGATAGTTTTCTCCGGCACCAGTACAACCTTCTGGACATGCCGCCCCATCATATGACCCGTTGGAACGGAGAGGCTCTGGCGTATTTGTCCCGTATATTTCCATTACGACTTCTGGGCCTTCGTTATGAACATCTAGCTCCATACCACATCTCGGGGTTTGTGGCGGCCTACGGAGAATACTTTGGCGCCAAAGTCCCATTCCTCCGACGGCGTCTTACCAAGGAGCGGTTGGTCCGGCTGGCTGATTTCATCCAGCAGAGAGGGCTGAACCGGTTCCTCCGGGGCCAAAGCCTGTACGGGGTATTCCAAAGGCTATGAGACTTCTGAATCTGGGTTGCGGTCGCCGCTATCATCCGGACTGGGTCAACGTGGACTTTCGTTCCACGGGGCCGGGGGTCTTGGCTATTGACCTGGGCGGAAGACTCCCCTTCAGCGACCGCGAATTCGACGCTGTCTATCATTCCCACCTGCTGGAACACCTCCCCAAGCGGAAAGTTCCCTTTTTTCTTCGGGAATGCTTCCGAGTCTTGAAGCCGGGGGGAATTTTGAGGGTCGTGGTCCCGGACCTGGAAAAGATTTCCCGCCTCTATCTGGACTACCTGGAAAGAGCCATTAGCGGCGACGAGGAAGCCCAAAAGAGATACGAGTGGATTTTACTCGAGATGTTCGACCAGATGGTCCGCAATCAGCCCGGAGGGGAGATGCTGAATTACTGGAAGCAGAACCCTATGCCTGCTGAGTCTTTTGTCATCGAGCGGGTGGGTTCGGAAGTGCTGGACCTTCTCCCTCAGTTGCGGCAATCGTCCGCCCAGGGGCCCCCCTTCAATGCTTTTCCCTCCCCCTTGAGGGGGGAGGGCCAGGGTGGGGGTGAATCGGCAGGGTGGGATCCGGCCACTGACCCAATGAAAATAGGAGAATTTCGCCTCTCCGGAGAAGTTCACCAGTGGATGTATGACCGTTATTCTTTGGGAAGGCTATTGCAGGCGGCGGGATTTCAGCGCGGGAGAGTCTGCCGGGCCGACGAATCGGAGGTCCCGAATTTCAAGCATTATCTTCTGGACATTGAAGCCAACGGAGCGGTGCGAAAGCCAGACTCCTTCTTTATGGAGGCCAGGAAGCCTTGAAGATTTTGCAGGTGAGCACTTATGACCTTCAAGGGGGGGCTGCCATTGCAGCCTATCGTCTGCATCGCGGTTTACGGGCAATGGGGGAGGACTGCCGGATGCTGGTCCGGCATAAGTCCTCAGCCGATGAAACGGTTTTACGGGTTCTCTCCCAAGACCAGCCGGTACCCGAGGATGAAGATTTCTTTCTCCGCACAGTGATTCAAAGCCAGCACATTGATTCTCACCGGACAGAAATCAGCAATACCCTGTTTACCCTTCCCTATCCTGGAGACGACCTTGCCGGTTCAACCCTGTTCCGGGAAGCGGACCTGGTCAATCTGCATTGGGTGGCCGGGTACCAGAGCCCGATCACCGTGCAAAAGCTTTGGCAGCAAGGCGAGCCAGTGGTGTGGACTTTACACGATCAATGGGCTTTCACCGGAGGTTGCCACTATTCCGCGGGTTGTCTCAAGTACCGGAGCGATTGCCTCTCTTGCCCTCAGCTGGCCGATGATCCCTGGGATGTTCCCGCTGCCGTCCTGCGGGATAAGCTGACGCTATGGGCCCGGGCCAATCTGACGATTGTCACTCCCAGCCGCTGGCTCGCTGCCTGCGCACGGGAAAGCGCGCTCTTCAGGGAACTGAGAATTGAAGTCATCCCGAATTCCCTGGACACGGAATTCTTCACCCCCTTTCCCAAAGAGGATGCCAAGAGAGACCTGGGCCTTCCCCCGGATGCGGCGACCCTTCTCTTTGGCGCCGAGGAGGGAAGTGAGAAACGAAAAGGATTTCGGGAACTGCTCGCAGCCATGCACCATGCCCTGGCCATGCCTGAATTTCGGAGCCTTCTGGAAAGGGAGCGCCTGAAAATTCTCTGCTTCGGCCATCCGGACCCCACTTTGCGTGACGAGGGCCTGCCGGTTGTGGCCTTAGGATACCTCGAATCACCCGAAAGAATAAGAACCGCCTATTCCGCCGCAGACCAGTTCATTCTCCCTTCCCTGGAGGATAATCTGCCCAATACCATGCTAGAGGCGCTCAGTTGCGGAACGCCGGTCGTAGCTTTTGCTGCAGGAGGAATCCCGGAAGTGGTCTTCGACGGGGTGAATGGAAGGCTGGCCCCGGTGGGCGATTCACAGGAATTGGCCCGATCCATCTCTTCCCTGATTTTCCGGCCGGAGGAATCCAAGAGCATGGGCCGAAACGGCCGGAGGTTGATGGTGGAAGAATACTCTCCGCCCATCCAGGCCCGGCGCTATAAGCGCTTATATCAGGACCTCTGCGAGGGGCATGAACCCCGGAAAGCCCCCATCCCCGGAAAGGAGGCCGTAGATATCCCACCGACAGAGGTTGCCGGTTCCGCCGATATTCTGAGAGTCCCTCTCGAAACGGCCCTGGGGCCTCACCTGCAAGCGATTCTCAACCCGGTTCTCTTCCGGGCCCTCAAACGGTACGCCCCCAGCCTGTACCGGCAATGGCTGGACGCCGAAGCCGACCGCGCAGCCCGTCTGGAAGTGATTCATCGTTTTGGGCAGAGAATAGATGAACTCAACCGACAAGTAAATGACCTCAACGGGCCGATGGGTGAATGGCAGAGAAACTTCCTTCGGATTCTCAGAAAATTGCACCTTTTGCCCTCCCCTAGGTGGAAAGGTGCTCCGGCCCAAACAGTTGGGAATTCGGAAGCACCGCTGAATCCGGAAAGTCCGAAGAAGCGAGCCACTTGATCATTGACTTTATGAACCTGCAAAGAATAAAAAAAATATTCAAGGGTATACCCATCGCTTTTTTTCGGAGAGAATCAACAGGTGAAAAAGGGGGAAGCGGAAATCTGGAACCCATCCCCAGGGATTGGAAAGAAGAAAAACTCCTTGCCTATCTGCTTCATCGGTACGGAACCAATCGGAAGTATACGGAATTCTATCTAAAACATATGTTGAACCACCACAAAGAAAATCCCCTCTTTGATCTCTACATGGAATCGGAGCTCGGGAGCCTGAAGCGAAGCCGGGTTTTCATGGAGTCCCTATGTCATAATTTGGGGAACCCTGGATTATTCCACGGCAAAGAATGCCTCGATGTGGGGTCTTCCGCGGGGAATTCGCTCATCGCTTTCATTGAGGGGGGTGCCCGACGAGCCGCCGGGATCGAAATAAGTACGGACAGGTACGAAACAGGCATGATCAACATCCAGGAATGTCGCCCCGACGTCAAGGCGAAAATCCAAATGATTCGCGCAGACATTCAGGACGAGGGGGTGGCCTCCCTGGGCCAATTTGATATCATTTTTTGTACCGACGTCCTGGAACATGTGAGCGATCTCCAAAGGGCAATCGCGAATTTATGCCGTTTGCTCAAAAACGCACCCGAGGCCTTCGCTTACGTGAAACTGAGAAATTATCAACACCCCGAAAATGTCCTCCATGAACCGCATTATGATCTGCCGGGCATGGTCTTGCTCCCTCCCGAGCGGGCGTGCAAGTATTTCGAATTTTGTCAGGCTGACCGCGGGCTCCATTACGAAGTCAATGAATGGAAGTCTTTTTTTGAATACCAGCAATTATTTCAATTTTTTGCCAAGGAATGTTCGTTTGGGGGCCCCGTGAACCCCGACCCTTCTTTGACCTCAGAGATGGAAAGACGGGGGAAGGCCTTAATAACTGAATTCGATCGGTTCCGGGAGACGCATTCTTTGCCCCCGGACCTGGAAAAGGAAATCCGAAAGTACCTCAACCTCTACCTCAAAAAAATGAAGCGCTTGATTCAAGAATATAGAGAAAAGCAGAGTAAGGAATTGTTGGAAAGGTTTTATCTCGAGTACGGCATCTATGAGATTATTATGCTTGTTACCAACAAGGAAAAACTCGTTCTTCCAAAAGCGAGCTTTGGGTCCTGACTTTTTCGCCAGGGCCCCCCTCCGAGAACGGGTTATTTCCCAATTTTCTTGGACCAAAGGCTCATCGAGATGAAAGAAGGTTTCCCGACCTTCAATATTTTGATTCTAAATGGAGACCTGCCGGTTTTCCCTGGCTGGGGCGGAATTGAATTTTTACACACCACGAATCTGGCCCGCATGGCCGAAAAAGTGGGCCTCGTTTCCTTAGTCCATACGTCGGAACAAAGGGAGAAGAAACAGGCTTTGATCGATGCGGGAGTTCACCTCTTTCTTTGGGAAAATCCAAACTCCGTCGCTGTCCTCGGGTCTGCCGACTCCGCAATAAAAATTCCGTCTCTGGGAAAGCGAGTCGGAAAAGCCATCTTCAAAATATTGCGGATGAGGGTCCATCGTCCCTTGGATACCCTGATTCAGGACCTTGTTTTCCGCAACCTCTCGGGCCCCCTTCACAAGGCCTTCGGCGCTAACCACTGGCAGGCTTTGGTTATCGTCCAAAGCAATTGTGCCCGGTGGCTTGACTTCCTTCCCGCCTTCCCTGTTACTGTCCTTGTCCTGCATGACGTCCGGGCCCTTTTATATGAAAGGAAGAGAGGCGTCGTCCGATCAAAAAAGGAGCGCTGGGCGTGTTCTGTGGAATCCTGGCTTTACCGGCGGTTTGAGCGCCATTATTGCCACAAATATGATCTGATCGTGACCGTATCCCCTGCGGATGAAGCGTGGGTCCGCAAGAATTATGGCCTCCATCGAGTCATCACCATCCCCATTCCTGTTGATGGGAATTACTTTTCTCCCTTTTCGTCCGTGCGCGAAGATAAGGCTCGCATTCTTTTCTCGGGGATGATGAATCATCCTCCCAACGTGGACGCCGCCTGCTTTTTTGCCCAAGAGGTCTTCCCCCAAGTGAAGGCCGAAATTCCCGAGGCGGAGTTCTGGATTGTCGGCCGGGATCCCGCTCCAAGCGTTCAGGCTCTTCAAGAACTGCCCGGGGTCATCGTTACGGGTTTTGTTCCGGATATTCGCCCCTACATCGCCCAGGCAATGGTTTTCGTTGTGCCTTTACGCTTTGGCTCCGGAATGCGGCAAAAAATACTGGAAGCGTGGGCGATGGAAAAATGCGTGATTTCAACTAGCTTGGGCGCAGAAGGGTTAAATTATCGAGATGGAGAGAATATTCTCATCGCGGATGGGGCCGGTGTCTTAGCTCAGAAAACAGTCCAGGCCCTTCGCAGCCCTTCCCTTCGCCATAACGTTCGCTCTCAGGGAAGACAGTTGGTTGCCACGGACCACCACCCGGAAAAACTGGCTCAAAGATATTATCAAGCCATTGCCTCCGCCCTGAAGGCCAAAAAGGATAAAAATCGGAATGCGGCCATGAAGGCGGTGATCGACCTGCGCTGGATGCGCCCTGGAGTTGCGGGGGGAATTGAGAATCTCTCCCGTTCCTTCTTGAGAAATTTGATGCCGCTGGATCAAACCAATCAATACACCCTTCTCGTTCCGTCCGAGGTGAAATATGATTTTGATAATCGGCGCAATCCTAATTTCCGAATCCGGGTAATGGATAGTCCCATACACCTTTGGCGTCGGGGGTTGGGGGAACTATCTCATCGACTCAATCAGCGACTGAGAATTGGAGCTCTCAGCACTCCCGAATTGAAATCCCTGCTGCAGGCTCGTTCCTTCGGGGCGGAAATTGCTCTGTCGATCCCCGGTTATATTGCCCCGGATTTGCATCCTTTCTTGAATGTCCTGATCGTTCCCGACATCCAGCATGAATACCATCCCGAATTCTTTTCCCATGCGGTCCTGGCCGAACGTAAAAAGGTATATACCCGCGCCATTCAGCGGGCCGATCACATTTGCGCTATTTCCGAATTTACCCGACAGACGCTCATTCAAAAATTAGAGGTTTCCCCCGGCAAAATTAGCGTTACTCACCTAGCCGCTGATCCCATCTACCATCGAGGCAACAATCCGCCTCAGCAACAAGATAATATTTTAAAAAAATATAGCCTGCCGAAAGGAAAATATCTATTTTTGCCCGGCCACACTTGGCCCCATAAGAACCACCCTTCGGCCGTGAAAGCTTTGCGGCTCCTCCGGGAATCTTACCATTTGGACCTTATGCTGGTCTGCACCGGCAAACCGAAAGAATCGCATCCTGACCTCATGAAATTGATCTGCGGCTTGAACTTGGATTCCCACGTACGCTTTTTGGGGTACTGTCCCATGACCGACATGCCTTTCCTTTACGGGGGGGCGGCAGCCCTGGTTTTTCCGTCGCTTTTCGAAGGATTTGGGATTCCTTTGATTGAAGCAATGTGGTGTGGTTGTCCCGTCGTTTGCAGCAACTTGACCAGCCTCCCCGAAATTGCCGAGGACGCCGGCCTGACGGTAGACCCCCATTCCCCAGAAGAAATTGCTTCGTCTGTCCATCGGCTTCTCACCGACGACAATTTGCGCCAGACCCTGATCGCCCGCGGCCACCGGCAGGCGAAAAAATTCTCCTGGGAAAAGTTTACCCTATCAGTGGTCAAGATCATGTATAGGACCCGGGAATCTTATTATGGACGAATTGTCGGGGACGCTTCGAATGGGAAAAATGCCGAAAATCACTGTTGTTAGCCCTTCCTTTAATCAGGGAAGGTTCATTGCCGAAACCATCGAAAGCCTGATGGATCAGGATTATCCTTGCTTTGAGCATATCGTCATCGATGGAGGGTCTACGGATCAGACTCTTTCCATTTTAAGGCGCTATCCTCATTTGATCGTGGTTTCTGAACCTGACCGCGGCCAAGCTGAAGCTATTAACAAAGGTTTCCGCTTGGCCACCGGCGAAATTTGGGGTTTTTTGAATTCCGATGATACGCTTCTGCCGGGGGCCTTAAAACGAGTTGCCCAGGAAATTGACCCGGAGCAGGAGCGGCACATTGTCATGGGTCGTTGTCGCTTTGTCGACGAAAATGGGGATTTCACCGGGATTGAACATCCAAGCCATTTCGAAAGTCATCGCCGGATATTGGCCATCTGGAAAGGATATACCCTTCCTCAGCCGGCAGTCTTTTGGACGCCCGAAGTGTGGAAAGTCTGTGGTCCAATGGATGAGGGATTGAAGTTTTCCCTGGACTACGATTTATTCTGCCGATTTTCCCGGGAATATCCTTTTCACTTCGTCGACCAGGTCCTCGCCACCTATCGTCTTCATCCGGAATCCAAAACAGAGCAATGGACGGAACGGCAAAGACTGGAAGATGCGATTCGCATAAGCCGAAGGTATTGGGGATCCCCGTGGGCGCTGAAATATTGGCTTCTGACCTTTTCTCTGGGCTGGTACCGCTTCAACCGCACCGGGCGAGCCTTGGCATTCTATCGCCAAGGGCAAGAGCATTGGCGGCAACATCGGCACCTGCAGGGCGCGATTTATGCCTCCCTGGGAGGGATGCTGGCACCCGATGTCGCCTTCTATGCCGGGGTTTATCCAGTAATACGCAACTCTGCCGCCCGCATCCTGCTCAAAGCCTTCGAGCACTTTCAAAGGAATCGTAGGAGGTATCCTCAAACGCTGGCTTACTTGGATCACACAGACCCATGGTCCGATGGCTGGGCCGGTCCCCGCCTGGTGGTCATGCGGGAAGCCCACCAAACTGCGCAAGCGGTTTCGATTCAGGGTTTCGCCGATTTAACCTTTTTGTCTGCACCTCTTACCTTAACCCTTTTTGTCAATGGCCAGAGGGTGGGAGAAAAGCGTTTCGACAAAAGCGGAGATTTTCTGTTGGAGTTTCCTTTGCCACACCCCCTAGAATCAGGCCGGCATGCGGTCGAAGTCCAGGCCAGTTCCTGGTTCGTGCGCCACAGCTTTGCCCGCAACCGGGACTTTCGGCCCCTGTCTTTTCGAATGGGCGAAATTCATTTTCATTCCGCTGTCGGCGAGAAAAAAGAAACCACCGTCCAATGGAAAGAAAAATAGAACCTTCTTTCCACAAAGTGGAAGGACTCCCTAGGGGCCAGGATCCGGATGGCTCATAGCATAGGCCGGGCAATGACCGCGGAAAACTGGTTATCCGCGAATGGGCGCGTTTTCGATTCTTAAGATTCATGGCACGGGTGTTCATCCGGGAAGGAAATCAGGAGTCATCGTTGAGCAATCCACTGGTGAGCATTGTAACTCCTTCTTATAATCAAGGCGGCTTCATCGCCCGGACCATCGAAAGCGTCCTATCCCAGGATTATTCCCCGATCGAATACATGGTGATGGATGGAGGATCAACCGATGAGACCTTGGAGGTCCTTAGGCGATTGGGCGAGCGCTTTTCTTGGGTCTCCGAAAGGGACCGAGGCCAAGCGGACGCCATCAACAAGGGCTGGCGGCGCTCCCATGGTGAAATCCTTGCCTGGTTGAACTCAGACGATTTTTATCTCCCGGGGGCCATCTCCAAGGCAGTGGCTTTTCTCCAAGATCATCCCGAAGCAGCCGCGGTCTACGGCGAGGGATTTCATGTTGACGCAAAGGAGCGGATCATTGAACGATACCCCACCGAACCTTTTGACCTGCAGCGGTTGTATGAATTCTGTTTTATCTGCCAGCCAACGGTGTTTATTCGGCGAGTGGTTTTGGAAGAGGTGGGATTCCTGGACGAGAGGCTGAACTTCTGCATGGACTATGACTTCTGGTTTCGGATTGCCAAGAAACATACCTTTCGCTATATGAAAGAACCTTTAGCCTGCACCCGGTTCTATGAATCGACGAAAACCATCGAAAAGAGAATCGATGCTCATAAAGAAATTCTGGCTGTTGTTTTCCGCCACTTCGGGTCCGTTCCTCCTTCATGGGCTTACGGGTATGCCTACGCCAGGATAAGACCTTATTTCGACCGTCCGCCAAATTTCCGGAACCCTTTTTTTGTTGGCGGGATTGCTTTTCTGATCTGTTCAGTCTTCCTCAGGTACAACCATCGAGCTTTGCTTGCGGAAGGCAAACGGTGGGGAAATTGGTTTTGCAGGAATTTCCATTGGCCTTTTTCCCAGCCTCCACAAGGTCCAATGGGAGTCTATGGGTTAAGAAGGAGTCTCTCCAAAAGTCATTTTCGATTCGGTGAAAAGGAATGAAAGGTGCAAAAATGAAAAAAGCAATGATCACCGGGATTACCGGTCAAGATGGAGCCTACCTCTCAAAATTACTCATAGAGAAAGGCTATGAAGTCTACGGGGCTTTCCGAAGGACGTCGGACCTTCACTTGAACCGGCTGAAATACCTGGGAGTGGATGAGAAAATCCACTATCTCCCGTTGGAACTTCTGGAGTTTACCAATCTTTACAAAGCCATCGACAAATATCAACCCGATGAGGTCTATAACCTGGGAGCACAGAGCTTCGTAGCCCTTTCCTTTGAAGAGCCCATCTTCACTCTGGATGTCACCGGTCTGGGCCCCTTACGGATTCTGGAAGCGATCCGGGCCATCAATCCAAGGATCAAATTCTACCAGGCCTCCTCCAGCGAGATGTTCGGGAAGGTGCGGGCTGTCCCACAGGAAGAGAACACGCCTTTCCATCCTCGGAGCCCTTACGCGGTGGCCAAGCTCTCCGCACATTGGATAACTGTGAACTACCGGGAGGCGTACAACCTGTTCGCCTGTTCCGGCATCCTGTTCAACCACGAGTCCCCCCTCAGGGGCCTGGAATTCGTTACCCGCAAAATCACTTATGGGCTGGCTCGAATCCAGAAGGGGCTGCAGGAGACCATCGTCCTGGGCAACCTGAACGCCCGGAGGGACTGGGGGTACGCACCGGAATTCGTGGAGGCCATCTGGCTCATGCTGCAGCAGCCGCAGCCCGAAGACTTCGTCATCGCCACGGGAGAGACCCATACCATCCGTGAGTTCGTGGAGGAGGCTTTCCGGGTGGTGGACGTGGAAATTGCCTGGCAGGGTTCCGAGGAGAAGGAAAGGGGATTGGACCGCAGGAGCGGGAAGGTCCGGGTGGAGGTATCCCCGGAATTCTACAGGCCTGCGGAAGTTGATCTTCTTTTGGGGAACCCCCGGAAGGCGGGGGAGAAGCTTGGCTGGAGGCCCCGGACATCATTCAAGAACCTGGTCCGGATTATGGTGGAGGCGGATTTGGAGAGGGTCCGCAAAGAGGAATGAAAATCGCCATCAACACGATTCCCTTGCTCTTCCCCCTGACCGGTGTAGGGAATTACATTTACCATGTCGCCCGATCCCTTCAGAAAACCGAAGCGGGCCACGAATATAGTTATTTCTACGGGTACTACTCCCGGACCCTCATCCCTCCCGGGCGGAATCCCAAGGGGGTTCATCGGGTCAAGGAATTCGTCCAGGGGCTTCCCCTTCTCGGGGCCATGGCCCGGGACCTCCAAGACCTGCGAGGGTTCCTTTCCCGCCGGAAATTCGATCTTTATTTCGAACCCCACTTCATTCCTCTACATATCCCCGCCCGGCGGACTGTCGTCACCGTGCCGGATTTTTCCTTTGCCCGCTTTCCCGAGTGGCATACCCGGGATAAGGTTCGCTACTTCCAGAAAAACTTTTGGAAAAAAATCAGCCGGGCAGACCGAGTTATTTTCATCTCTCGGTTCATCCAGCAGGAGGCCATGGACCTATTTGGCTTCGCCCTCGAACGGTCGTCGGTCATCCATCTGGGCTACGACCGGGAGGTCTTCAGGCCCTACCCTGTACGGGAACTGATTCCCGTACAAAAACAATATAATCTACCCGAAAAATTCATCCTCTTTGTGGGGTCCATCGAACCCCGAAAAAACCTGAAAAACGTACTAAGGGCTTACCTTAATCTGGAGAAGGGGCTGGTGGGGGAATACAAACTCGTCCTGGTGGGATTCAAAGGGTGGGAAAACAAAGAAGTCATGGGTATGATCCGAATGAGGGGTTCGGATGTTCGATACCTTGGATATGTGCCCGAGTCCGACCTGGGCAAGATCTACAGCCTTGCCAGGCTCTTTATCTACCCTTCTTTCTATGAAGGGTTCGGCCTTCCTCCCTTAGAGGCGATGGCCTGCGGATGTCCGGTGATCGCCTCCCAAGCCGCTAGCCTGCCGGAAGTCTGCGGAGACGCGGCATGCTATGTGGACCCTTTGGAGGCCTCGAGCATTCGGGAAGGAATGGAAAGGGTCCTCACTGAAGAATCGTTACGAACCGCGCTTATCTCCAAGGGGCTTAAGAGGGCTGCGGAGTTCAGCTGGGAGAAATGCGCTAGAGCCCATCTCGCTGTTTTTGAAGAGCTCTACGGGTCCTAACCTTTTCCCTTCACCCTCCGCCCCTCGAATAAGGGGCAACACCTTCAGGGTGGCGCCATTGGTCTTTACCGAAACCGATGATTTCCCCCGGGGGAACATCAGGTCATTGGGCGATAGCATCCGCTGCTGCATGGACTTTGGGACTCTTATTGATCACCATACCCGCCCCCACAAGAAACCAGAAAAGCAAAGCTGAATCGTCGATAAAAAAATCATCCGAAAGGTTGCGCATAAAAAATGCGATAATCATCCACAATGTGGCCTGGTTGAAAAAAAGAAGCTGAACGGGCTCCTCCTGTTTTGCCCCCACGTAAAAATACTTAATCAACCCGTACAATAGAAGGCAGAAAATTGCCAGCCCTTGAATACCGGTCTGGAGGGCCAAATTCAAGAAGGTGTTATGGGCATGCCAGATTAATGAACCCTCATATTTTAGGTAGAAATCTTGAAATTCCTTTACGAAACTCCTCCTTCCGAACCCTATCATCCGAAAAGGGTGTTCAGCGACCTGGTTTAGGGAGAATTTAACTGCTTCCCAGCGCACATTTGCGGTCTCAATCTTCCCTGCCGGGGCTCCGGGGCCACGGACCGGGGTAGTGTGCCAGAAAAGGTTTGGAGGTGACAACATAAGAACGCAGACTCCCGCAGCCAGAAGAATTGGCAAGAAGACATTGCGGGAGGTAAATTTCCACCCTGCAAGAAGGAGGATTAACGCCCCTGGGACCCAGGCCCCCCGG
>DASPRR010000579.1:0-6487 GCA_035624375.1 Thermodesulfobacteriota bacterium
GCCTCATTTTGCGGAAGCAAGGGGGGATCTCCGAATGGATTTCTTTTCCCGCCGATGCTTTTTCCGCGCAACGCCCTTGCTTCCGGGCCACAAGCTTGCTTTTTAGCAGAAAAGAGACTCGCAAAAGTGAAGGTGGGCAAGTGAGCAAGGTGAATTGACATCCTTCTGCCTTTCCGATAAACTTTGATGTAAATTCTAAGAGATGGCCTGTTAAGAGTTGAATTTTGAAAATATTTGAAACCCCCATCGAAATGGGCTATCCGATTTCCCGGTTTTGAGGCGGGGTCGATGAGGTTAGGCTACATTCATGGGGGTGGAGAGGAGACACTATGTTGAATTTTTTTAAGAGGCCGAAGGTCATGGCGGTTCTGATCGCGATCGCCGCCTGTTTTCTCCTGATCCTGTATAGCTATTTCGTGGCGGACACGGTCCAGACGATAATTACTGACGCCCAGATGACCAAGGTGGACGGGAAGTACATGATCGCCACCGAATACCGGCCTTTCGTCAACTATGACGCCTGGTACCGGTTCAAGTTCGATTCCGGAACCATCCAGAACCAGGCAGTGCGGCTAAGGGGGAAAACGGTCAAGATAAAGAAATACGGGTGGAGGATCCCCTTCTTTTCCGAGTATGAGAATGTGGTGAAAATCGAAGAGGTGAAGTGAGTCAAGGCCTTTTGGTTTCAGCCTTTCAAGCCTATTGAATCCGGTCTTTTTTGCTTTTGCAAAGCCTCTCGCCTTATGCTATAAAAGATGAATTAAAAAAGAAGGGGAGATAGCCTCATGTCCGGCCACTCAAAATGGAGCACGATCAAGCACAAGAAGGGCGCGGCCGATGCTAAGCGGGGAAAAACCTTCACCAAGCTGATCAAGGAAATCACGGTGGCCGCGCGCACGGGCGGAGGGGACCCAGGCGGGAACCCTCGCCTGCGAAGTGCGATCACCGCCGCGAAGGCTGAGAACATGCCCAAGGACAATATCGACCGGGCCATCAAGAAAGGCACGGGCGAGCTTCCCGGAGTATCCTACGAAGAGGCGACCTTCGAAGGGTACGGGCCCGGGGGAGTGGCGATTCTGGTGGAAATCCTTTCGGATAACCGAAAACGGACGGTGGCGGACATTCGGCATATCTTCTCGAAGAATGCCGGCAACCTGGGGGAGGCCGGCTGCGTTTCCTGGATGTTCGGAAAGAAGGGGCTGATCGTCTTCGAAAAAGAGAAGGTGGATGAAGAGAAGCTGATGAACGTCGCCCTCGACGCCGGGGCGCAGGACGTGCGGGAAACGGACAAAGAATTCGAAGTGGTCTGTGATCCTTCCGATTTTGAAAAGGTAAAGAAAGCCCTGGAACAAACCCAGCTCAAACCCCTGCTCGCGGAAATCACCATGGTTCCCCAGTCGACGATCAAGCTGGCGGGGAAAGAAGCCCAGCAGATGCTTCGTCTGATGGAAAGCCTGGAGGATTCGGACGACGTCCAGCACGTCTACGCCAATTTCGACATTCCCGATGCCGAGATGGAGCAGCTCAGTGCGTAAGGGAGGTGCCCCCGGTTCATGGCCCCTCCTTCCGGGGAGCCAGAGCGAAGGCATCCGTATCTTAGGCGTAGACCCGGGGATGGTGAGCACGGGTTTCGGCCTGATCGAATTCGAAAAACAAGGTTCCCTCCTGTACCGCGAGAGCGGGGTTCTTCGCCCCCGGGGAACTTCTGTCCCTCCTCGTCTGCAGCAGATCTTCCGCGGCCTCACCCTCCTGATTGAAACCGCGAAGCCTCGCTTCATGGCGGTGGAACGCCCCTTTTTCGGCAAGAACGTGAAGAGCGCCATGCTCCTCGGGCAGGCCCGGGGGACCGCGCTCCTGGCAGCGGCGGAAGCCGGCCTGGAGGTCCATGAAATCAGCCCCCTGGAGGTCAAACAGGCGGTGGTAGGATACGGCCGGGCGGACAAAGGACAGATCCAGGCCATGGTCCGGTCCATCCTGGGAATCCGCCAGACTCTGACCGCGGACGCAGCCGACGCGCTGGCCGTAGCCCTCTGCCTGGCCCATTCTCTGCCTTTAAAGACCTCCCTGCAGGAGGCCCTGTTGAAGGATTCTCGGGGGGAACGGCGCCGGTCTACGAGGTGGACGGAAAAGGATTTGGGAGACTTTCGGTGATTGCTCAGATTCGGGGACGGCTCATTCACAAAGAACCCGGCTCGGTGGTGGTGGAGGCCAATGGTTTAGGTTACCGGGTCTTTGTCTCCCTGACCACCTTCTATGAACTCCCCGACCTGGAGGTGGCCGTGACCCTACATACCTACACGCATGTCCGGGAAGACGCCCTCCATCTCTTCGGGTTTTCCACCCCCTTGGAAAAAGAGCTCTTCCAGATTTTGATCGGAGTCACGGGCATCGGTCCCAAGCTGGCCCTGAACATTCTTTCGGGTATTACTCCCGGGGAACTCCTCCAATCCCTGGACCAGCGGGACATGAACCGCCTTCAGTCCGTTCCCGGCATCGGACGGAAGATGGCCGAGAGATTGGTGGTGGACCTCCAGGAGAAAGCCCGCAAGGTCCGCACCCGCATGGCCCTGCAGCCCGCCGTAGCACGGCCAACGGATGGACTGGCGGAAGATGTCGTCTCCGCTCTGTTGAATTTGGGATATAAAAAGGGGCAGGCGGAAAAAGCGGTGGAAATCGTGTTCCGCCAGTCCCCGGATTTAACCCTGGAAAAGGCTTTAAAGGAAAGTCTGAAAATTCTCGCCTCCATTTGAAAATATGGCCACCCGGAAAAAGTCCTCCAAATTCATCCTCGACGAAGAAGAAAAAAATTCCCCCGCCGTGCGACGGGTCCAGCCCGAAGTGAGCGAGGAAGACCTGCGCAACGAGGCCAGCCTGCGGCCTCGTACGCTGGAAGAGTATGTGGGGCAGGAAGAAGTGAAGGGCAATCTGCGGGTCTTTGTGGAAGCAGCCAAGATCCGCGGGGAGGCGCTGGACCACGTCCTCTTCAGCGGTCCCCCCGGCCTTGGGAAGACCACCCTGGCCTACATCATCGCCTCCGAACTGAGGGTCAACGTCAAGGCCACTTCCGGACCGGTCATCGAACGGCCGGGAGATTTGGCAGCCATCCTCAGCAACCTGAAGGAACACGACATCCTCTTCATCGATGAGATCCATCGGCTGAACCACGTGGTGGAGGAGATTCTCTACCCGGCTATGGAGGATTTTCAGATCGACATCCTCATCGGCCAGGGGCCCAGCGCTCGCTCCATCAAGTTGAACATTCCTCCGTTCACCCTGGTGGGCGCGACCACCCGGGCCGGTCTCCTTACCTTCCCCCTGCGCGACCGGTTCGGAATCAGCTTCCGGCTGGAGTTCTACTCCCCGATCGAGCTGGAGAAGATCCTCATGCGCTCTGCCCGGATTCTGAAGGTGGAACTGAACCCTTCCGGCGCCCAGGAGATCGCCAAGAGGTCGCGTGGAACCCCTAGGGTGGCCAACCGATTGCTGCGACGGGTGCGGGATTTTGCTCAGGTGAAGGGAGGAGGGAAAATCGACCAGGCTATTTCCGATCAGGCCCTGAAACTCTTGGAAGTAGATGAAATGGGGCTAGACAAGATGGACAGGAGGATCCTTCTCACTATCCTGGAAAAATTCAACGGGGGGCCGGTGGGACTGGATACCCTGGCCGTGGCGGTGAATGAGGAAAAGGAGACCCTCGAGGACGTGTACGAACCGTACCTGATCCAGGTGGGATTTCTGGACCGGACTCCCCGGGGGAGGAGGGTGACTCCCCTGGCGGCCGGTCATATGGGAAAGCAAACCCAACACTTTCCGCAGGAACGCCTGCTCTAAATCGACTCACTGGGGATGGGAAAACAATGGTAGAGATCAAAGAATCCAAGAATCCAGCCGGACGAACAAAATACATCTTTGTCACCGGAGGGGTCCTTTCCTCCCTGGGCAAGGGTCTGACCGCCGCATCCACCGGGGCTCTCCTGGAATGTCGGGGGCTTAAAGTGACCCTGCAGAAGCTCGACCCTTATATCAACGTGGACCCCGGGACCATGAACCCCTTCCAGCACGGGGAGGTCTTTGTCCTGGACGACGGGGCGGAGACTGACTTGGACCTAGGGCATTACGAGCGTTATACGTCGGCCCGCTTGACCCGGCGGCACAATCTGACCACCGGCCAAATCTATTACTCGGTGATCACCAAAGAGAGAAGGGGAGACTACCTGGGGGCCACGGTCCAGGTCATTCCCCACATCACCGATGAGATCAAGCGCAACATCCTGGCCATTTCCAATGATGCCGACGTGGCGATCATCGAGGTGGGGGGGACCGTGGGAGATATCGAATCGCTCCCGTTTTTGGAAGCGATTCGACAGCTGAAATCCGATCTGGGACGTCAGAACTCAATCAACATCCACGTGACTCTGGTCCCTTACATCAAGACCTCGGGGGAGTTAAAAACCAAGCCTACGCAGCATAGCGTAATGAAGCTCCGGGAGATCGGAATCCAACCGGACATCCTGATCTGCAGGACCGAACAGATCCTTCCTCCGGAAATCAAAGCCAAGATCTCCCTTTTCTGCAATGTGGACCGGGACGCGGTGGTCACCGCCAAAGACGTGGAATCCATCTATGAGGTTCCCCTCCTTTTCCATCAGGAGGGACTCGACGAAAAGGTCGTTCAGCTGTTAAACATCTGGACCCGGGCCCCCGTCCTGGAAAAGTGGGAAGAGATCGTGGAGTCCATCAAAAACCCTAGGGGCAGCGTGGAGATTGCCATCGTGGGCAAATACGTGCACCTCAAGGATTCCTATAAATCCCTGAACGAAGCCCTGGTCCACGGCGGAATTGCCAACCGGCTTCGGGTCAATCTTCACTTTGTGGACTCCGAAGTGGTGGAAAAGGAAGGGCCGGAGAAGTTGCTAAAGGGAGCGGACGGAATCCTCGTGCCCGGGGGGTTCGGGAACCGGGGAATCGAGGGGAAGATCCTGGCCGCGAAATACGCCAGGGAAATGGGGGTCCCCTATTTTGGAATCTGCCTGGGAATGCAACTGGCCTTAGTGGAATTCGGCCGCCATGTCTGCGGGCTGGAAAGAGCCAACAGCACCGAGTTCGACTTCGAGTCCCCGCATCCTATCATCGCCCTCATGGAGGAACAAAAAGCGATTCAGGATAAGGGGGGCACAATGCGACTGGGTGCCTACCCGGCGGTCCTGGAGGAAGGGTCTTTCGCCCATCAAGCCTACGGAGAAGCGCAGATTTCCGAACGCCACCGGCATCGCTATGAAGTCAACAATGAGTACCGGGCGCAACTGGAGGCCAAAGGGATCCTATTCAGCGGCCTCTCCCCAGACGGCAAGTTGGTGGAAATTTGCGAATTGCCCGGTAACCCTTGGTTCTTGGGCTGCCAATTTCATCCGGAGTTGAAATCCCGGCCCCATGCCCCCCATCCTTTATTCCGCGAATTCATCTCAGCCTCCTACAAGGAGAAGCGAAAGAAGCGGAGAAAGTCATCATGACCTCAATCTCCCTTCCATCCGTGAAAGAGGTCCGAATCGGGCCCGTAACCCTGGGAGGACGAAGGCCTCTGGCGCTGATTGCCGGGCCCTGCGTCATCGAGTCCGAGGGCGCCTGCCTAGAGGTTGCCGCCTGGTTGAAGGAATTGACCCGATCCCTGGGGATCCCCCTGATTTTTAAATCCTCCTATGACAAAGCCAACCGAAGCTCCCTGCGCTCCTATCGGGGTCCCGGCCTGGACCAGGGGCTGAAGGTCCTGAGCAGGGTGAAGCGGGAGCTGGAAATCCCGGTCCTTTCGGACGTGCACCGCTTTGAAGAAGTGAAAGAAGCCGCCCAAGTCCTTGATGTCCTCCAGGTGCCAGCCTTTCTATGCCGGCAGACCGATTTCGTGATGGCCATTGCCCAGGCCGGAAAAGTGGTCAACGTAAAAAAGGGGCAGTTTCTGGCCCCCTGGGACCTGCAGAATATCGTGGAAAAGATCGAGTCCGCTGGGAACCAGTCGATCCTGCTCACCGAGAGGGGGGTCTCCTTCGGCTACAACAACCTGGTGGCGGACATGAGGTCCTTGGTTATTCTACGGCAGACGGGCTACCCGGTGATATACGATGTAACCCACAGCCTTCAGCTTCCCGGGGGCTTGGGCACCTCATCGGGAGGGCAACGGGAATACATTCCTCCTTTGGCCAGAGCCGGGGTGGCCGCGGGGATCGATGGGCTTTTCATGGAAGTTCATCCCAACCCTTCGGAAGCCCTCTGCGACGGGCCCAACTCACAGCCTTTGAAGGAAGTAGGCCCCCTCCTGGAGCAGTTGGTGGCTCTGGATAGAATCGTAAAGACGCAAAGAGCATAGGGAATAGGGCAGAAGTGCAAAGCAAAGAAAAAGGGACCGAAGGCGCATAGCGATAGCGCCGAACCCAAAGCGCAGGGAGAAAATTATTCCTGGGGAGAGAACGGGAGGAATGGCACGGAAAGGCTGGAA
>DASPRR010000580.1:0-4910 GCA_035624375.1 Thermodesulfobacteriota bacterium
GCCTCATTTTGCGGAAGCAAGGGGGGATCTCCGAATGGATTTCTTTTCCCGCCGATGCTTTTTCCGCGCAACGCCCTTGCTTCCGGGCCACAAGCTTGCTTTTTAGCAGAAAAGAGACTCGCAAAAGTGAAGGTGGGCAAGGATAAGAACCACTTGACAGAAAAGGGAAAACTGATTTAATGGGTATTAAAAATGGAGGGAAAGGTCTTTATGGGAACCGATGTTCTGCTGCGCACGGAGTTCAAGGAAATCCCCGTCCTGCATCGGGGAAAGGTCCGGGATATTTATGATTTGGGTAAACATCTCTTGATCGTGGCCACTGACCGGATCTCCGCCTTCGACGTGGTCCTCCCCAATGGCATCCCCCATAAAGGGCGGGTTCTCAACCAGATATCAGCCTATTGGTTCAAAACTTTGGAGGATATCGTTGCTCATCATATGGTGACCCCCGAGCTGGAAAGATTTCCAGAAATCCCCAAGGCCGTGGCCGAACAATTGCGCGGCCGGGCCATGGTCGTGAAGAAGGCCAAGTCCTTGCCTGTGGAATGCATCGTCCGAGGATACCTATCCGGGTCCGGTTGGAATGAGTACCAGGAGAAGGGATCGCTCAGCGGGATTCCTCTCCCGCCTGGTTTGAAGGAATCCCAAAAATTGCCGGCCTCCTTGTTTACTCCTTCCACCAAGGCTGAAGTGGGAATCCACGATGAGAATATCGATTTCGCCACGGCGACCCAGAAACTTGGGAAGAAATTGGCCGAAGAGGTTCGCTCGGCGAGCCTGCAAATATACCAAAAGGCTGCGGCCATGGCAGAGAAGAGGGGGATCATCATCGCCGACACCAAATTCGAATTCGGATTGGATGAGGCAGGGAAATTGATCCTTATCGACGAGGCGTTGACCCCCGATTCCTCCAGGTTCTGGCCCACGGACGGATATTCCCCAGGAGGGGCGCAGAAGAGCTTCGACAAACAGTTCGTCCGGGATTATTTGCTCTCTATCCGCTGGGACAAGAAGCCTCCGGCCCCCAACCTGCCCGATGAAGTCATCCAAAAGACCTCGGAGAAATATATCGAGGCGTATGAACGGCTGACGGGGAAGCAGTTGGAACCCCAACCGACAAAGAGCAAACTCCAAACTTCAAAATCAAAATAAATGCGAACTCCCCAAAGCCCAATGGTCCAAACTGAGGAAAAACCAAACGCCCTTCCGGGATCGGAATACGGTTTTTATATTTTGGATATTGGTACTCAGCATTCGTTTAGGATTTGGCGCTTGATTTGAAGGACCCCTGAAGGGGGGAAATATCCCTTTCAATAACTCGGAAGATCGGAGCGGAAAGAAATGGGTAAGACCGGGATCGTAAAAGATGACCGTTATATGGACCATGTGGCCGACGGCTACCATCCGGAGTCTCACCAACGGCTGGAAGTGCTCTACCAGATGTTGAAAGAGCCGGCCATGAAGGGGAATTACGCGGAGGTCCCGCCCCGGATAGCCACCCAGGAGGAACTGGAGTTGATCCACATGCCGAACTACATTCGTCTGGTGGCCTCCACCGCCGGCCGATCCATGACCATGCTGGACCCGGACACCTATGCCTGCGCCAAATCCTATGATGCTGCCAGGCTGGCCGCCGGCGGAACAATGGCTGCGGTGGACAAGGTTTTAAGCGGGGAGGTCAATAATGCCTTCGCCTTGATCCGCCCGCCCGGGCATCATGCTGAAACCAACCGGGCCATGGGGTTTTGCCTCTTCAACAACGTGGCCATTGCTGCCAGTTATGCCATCGTTACCCACAACCTGAAGAGAGTGCTAATTATCGATTGGGACCTACATCACGGTAATGGGACCCAACATTCCTTTTATGAAAGAGCGGACGTTCTGTATTTTTCCACCCATCAATACCCATACTATCCCGGGACCGGCTTTTTCACCGAAACCGGAAGTGGAGCCGGGAAAGGGTTCACAGTCAATGTGCCCCTGAACCCGGGTCCCGGAGACGCCGAGTATTTCTTGATCTTCGAAGAAATCCTGGAACCTATTGCCGTGGAGTTCAAACCGGACATCATCTTCGTTTCCGCCGGATTTGATATTTATTACCGCGATCCCCTGGGCGGGATGCAGGTCACTCCCCAAGGATTCGCCAACCTGGCCAAGGTCATCCTGGAATTTGCCCAGGAAACCTGCAAAGGAAGAGTCGTTTTCGCCCTCGAGGGAGGATATCACCTGGAGGGGCTGCGCGATTCGGCTCGGGAAGTGCTAAAGACCATGCGCGGAGAAATCCTGGCCCAAGGCAGGGATGAAGAAGTTCGAAAACAGGTCGACCATCGGTTGATCGATCCGGTCATCAAGAAAGTGAAGGAGGCCCAGAAGCCCTACTGGAAAATCGGTTGAAAGGAAAAGAAAGTGATGTCCGAATTGGAGGTTCATTTCCTGGGTTCGGGAGATGCGGTGGGAAGCGGGGGGCGTTTCCAGGCCTGCGTCCTCGTCCGCTCCGGAGGAGAGAGTTTTCTCATCGACTGCGGCGCCTCTTCGCTGATCGCCATGAAGCGGTTCAGCGTGGACCCTTCTTCCATCGGCCGGGTCCTCCTTTCTCACCTCCACGGAGACCACTTCGGGGGAATTCCCTTCCTCATCCTGGATGGGCAATTCAGCCGGCGAACCCGCCCCCTCACCATCGCCGGCCCCAAAGGGGTAGAAAGCCGGGTAATGGCAGCGATGGAAGTTTTGTTCCCCGGCTCAACAAAGGTGGAGAGGAAATTTCCAATATCCTTTGCGGAATTCCATCCTGAACAAGAGATGACCCTTGGGCCCCTCTCCGTGATTCCCTATGAAGGGGTGCATCCCAGCGGGTCTCCCTCTCTTTCCCTTCGCATCCAAACTGCCGGAAGAGTGATCGCCTATTCCGGAGACACGGAATGGACGGAGGCTCTACCGGCTGTTGGCCGTGATGCCGACCTCTTTATTTGTGAAGCTTACTATTTCGAGAAAAAGATCAAGTATCATATGGATTACCGGACGATCCTGGACCGTCTTCCGCGCATCGGGTGCAAGAAGATCATCCTTACCCATTTGAACCAGGACCTGCTGTCCCGGCTGGCGGAGGTGAAGATCGATTGGGCGGAGGACGGCAAGAAGATCATTATATAAATATGCCTTGGTACTCGCCTACCCCACCCTTCAATCCCCGATCGGGGGAGAACTGCAGAGAAAGGCCATTTCTAAATTTCCTTTCATGGATACTCGGGCCATGGCCCCGGTGAAGGTCACCTTCCGTCCAAAAGGAGCGTTCAAGTTTGTAAAAATATTTGACGAAACCGTCAAAAATATTGCTAATCCTTAAAAAAATTAAAGGGTCCTCCTCGGCTATTAAAAAAAACATTAATGATTTTAAATAGATATCTTACAAAAGGAGTGCAAAAAGCGGGCATCAGGTTTGCATGAAACCATTAGGATCAAAGGGAAAATATGGATTTTTTTCGTATTTTTGAGCGCTAAAGGATAGTTTTAAGACCAAAGAACCTGCCATTCGGGGTTCTGATTGAAGGGAAATCCCCCTAGGGGAAGGGGAAGCCAAAAAGAAAGAGCTATGATGGAAAAAACTTTGGGACAGATTTTGCTCGAAAAGAATATGATCACCCAAGCCCAATTGGACCTAGCCCTGAGAAAGCAGAAACAACAGAAGGGGAAGTATTTGGGGCAAATTCTGATTGAGATGGGATTGGTTTCCCAGGAAAAGATCAACAAAGTTCTGGACACATTCAACAAGAGGAAACGAATCGGAGAGACCCTCATCGACCTGGAGATCATCACTCTCGAGCAATTGGAAACGGCCCTGAGGAAGCAAAAGGAACTCCAAACTCAGGGAGTTCGAAAACCCCTGGGGACAGTGGTCCTGGAATTGGGGTTTACGAATTACGACAGTTACCTGCTGGCTCTCTCCAAGCATTTCAACATGCCCATCGTTTACCTTGAGACCTTTTATCCTACCCCCACTCTTCAAAGGGCCTTGGGAGAAAAGTATGCTATGAAGAACCGGATCGTGGTTCTGGAAAACACGCCTTCCCGAATCAAGGTGGCCCTGGCTGAACCGACCCATCGCATCCTGGAAGAAGTCCAAAAAGCTGTTCCCTTCGGGAAAACCGTGGAGTTCTACCTGGCCAACCCGTACGAGGTAGATTCCTGCCTCCGCAAAAAATTCGATCCCTTTGCAGTAACCCGCTATCGGTAAAGACTCGAAGACTCCTCAAGCGGATTTTTCTCGACCCGCGGCCACCCACCCCTCCTTTCCCGCGTGCTATAATTTCATTCTGGGAAACCCCCGGCTCTGCTGGGGGACTCAAAGAGTTTGACATTTCCGGGATGCCTGAGTTCTGGCCCGGGGGCAGGGATCTGGGGTTCAAAAAGCATCGGCGGGGCGATCCCTATTCCTGGAGGCTGGGACTGGCTTCCGCTTGAGCCGGCGGCCCGATCGGGCGACCGGCCGGTCGCCCCTACAAGGACAAGACCTTCCACGGGGTTGCGGGAATGGCTGGCCGACCCGGCCCATGAAATGAAGGATGCCTCATTGTTTTTGGACCCCAGACCCTCGCTCCCGGGCCTGGTCACCAGTCCAAGGCCACCTTTAGGTGGGGACCATTTCAATCCGCCCAGGGTCGGGTCTTATCGACTTTGAGCGGTTCAGGGGTATTGCATGCCTCCACCTCTGGTGGAGGTCATGACTTAAAAAATTGGATTTGGCATTTCATCTTCCGCAGGAAGAACAGCCTAGGTTAAAAATGAGTGTGCTCTTGATCCATCCTCCCGTCAGCAAACCCTGTGAACCACCCCCGGGAATTGCCAGGCTTTGCGGGGCCCTTCAGGCCAATGAAGTGGCAGCCGCTGTCCTGGATATGAACCTTGGGGGGCTC
>DASPRR010000581.1:0-7334 GCA_035624375.1 Thermodesulfobacteriota bacterium
GGCCTCCAGGAGGATCAGGTCCAGAAGCTTTTGCAGGTCGTGGACGCTGGAGAGGGCGATTCCCACACTCAAGAGCTGCTCAAATTCTTCGGCCAAACGGGACTGGTCCATGGATTTTCCTCTGCTTGAATGAAGCCTGGAAGGAGAAAAGATGGCTGATTATAGACTGGTCCCCTGTCAAAGGCAAGAAGGATCGAGGGGTTTCCCGGATTATAATTTGACACCCCACCCGGGGACGGCCTATATTTATTAAAGGCATCAAATTGCAATCCCACTGAAGCGGGACCAAATCCCACAATGAAAAACAAGCAATTTTCTCTCGCCGCGAACGAAGAGGCGGTATAGAAAAAAATCCATAATTTTTGAAAATCCCGAATTCAATTCTCTCTCTCCATGCCCTGCGGCCTCGAATGAAGTAGGCGAGAGATAACTTTATCTGGACATCTGGAATTGGGGATCGACCAAGGAGGATGGATTGAAAACGCAACCTGCCAAAGGGAAAAAAGGGCGGCGAGTTCTGGTCATCAGCGCCCATCCGGATGATGTGGACTTCGGGTGTGGGGGAACCATGGCCCGGTGGGCCCAGGAGGGAGCAGAGGTCTTCTACTGCATCTGTACCAGCGGCGAAAAGGGGACCGACGACCCCATGCTTCCCTGTCATGCCCTAGCCCCTCTACGGGAGAAAGAACAGCGGGCCGCCGCTCGGGTAGTTGGAGCCAAGGAAGTCGTCTTTCTCCGGAAACCCGACGGCGAGCTTCAGTATTCTCTGGAATTTCGGGGAGACCTTGTTCGGGTGATCCGACAGGTCCGCCCCCACACGGTCTTCACCCACGACCCGGCCAACCGCTCTTTTGATGTTCAGTACCTTTTCCATGCCGACCATCGGGTGGTCGGGGAGCTGGCCTTCGACGCCGTTTATCCCGCGGCTCTGAATCACAATTTTTATCCCTCCCACATGGTGGAAGGGCTGTCCCCCCATGCGGTTTCGGAGGTCTACTTCTTCGCTTCGGCCCAGCCGGATACCTGGATCGATATCGGACCGACCCTGCACCTGAAGCTCAAAGCCCTCCGATGCCACGCCAGCCAGATCAAAAACCCCAGGATGATGGAACAGATGGTGCGCACCTGGTTCGGCGCCTGGGGTCGGGAGAAAGGCTTCGCCTATGCCGAGCGCTTCCGGCGTTTGGAGGTCTTCCAGAATCCGGGGGAACGTTTGAAGAAGGTGCTAAAAACCCTGAAGTGAAAGTAAACAGCGAAGCGCAAAATCCGAAATTGAAGATAAATTCAAATGGGCGCAGTACCAATCCGCAAACGATGGAGTCGTAGTCTGGAGAAAATAGGTCATTTGAATTTTGGGTTCGTTTCCTCCCGCCCTTCGCGGGATTCGATATTCAAATTTTGAATTTGAACCGTTATGGACTCATGGAATTGGAAAGATAGGATTCTCCTTCAGATCATCCCCCGAATATACGTCTGGGTTCTCCGCCTTTTCTCCCTGACCGTCCGGAAGGAATATCTTCATGAGGAGTACCCCAAAGAATTCTGGAACCAGGGCCTCCATATCATCATTTCTTTCTGGCATCAAAGGCTGATGATGATGCCTTTCCTTCGGCACTCGGGAAGAGTGGGCATGCTGATCAGCCAGCACCGGGACGGCGAATTCATCGCCCGCGCGGTAAATCAATTCGGGGTGAACCCGGTCCGGGGCTCAACCACCCGGGGCGGCCTCTCTGCGCTGCGGGGGATGATCCGCTTTTTCCGTACCGGCGCCAATTTGGCCATCACGCCGGACGGCCCTCAAGGGCCCAAGCATGTGGTCCAGATCGGGGTCATCGAGCTGGCGCGCCAGACCGGCGCCCCCATTCTCCCCGTCACCTACAGCGCTTCCCGGAAGAAAGTGCTCGGAAGCTGGGACAACTTCGTCCTCCCTATTCCTTTTTGCAAAGTGGCGTATCTTTGGGGGGAGCCCCTGCTCATTCCCCGGGATGCGGACAAGGATCGGATGGAAGAAAGTCGCCAACTCCTCCAGGAACGAATGCGGCAAATTACCGAGGAAGCCGACCGAATCTTTCAACGTTTTTCCTGAATTCGGATTCCTTTCGTCCCACCATCGGGGATTTTCTTGCCTATCTTTACTTTACTTTTTGGCAAGGAGGCGTAGGTCCATATAACATCAGGGATTGAAGAGCTCGGAAGAAAGGCCGCAAGCTTGTTTTTTCGTAAAAAGGAACAAAAGCCAAGGGGGCAAGCGGGAATTTTCGCTTGACACCGAATTTTTCTCCTTCCTATAATCCAACATAAGTGGAATTTTTCTCTGATCGGAGGGAAAGGGCCTCTTTGAGCGACTTCACCTTGAAAAGGATGGACCGAGAATGAAGACCCGTGTGGTGATTACCGGCTTGGGAGTTGTTTCCCCGATCGGCATCGGAGTCAAGGAATTTTGGAAAGCGGCCATGGAAGGGCGATCAGGGGTGACGGCCATCAAATCCTTCGACCCCTTTCCCCTGGAAGGGTTCCGGTCGCGCGTCGCCGGCCAAATCGAAAATTTCGACCTCAACCAGTATCTCGATTTTCCCCAGGGAGCCCGGGTGGATCGGTTTGGCCAGTTCGCATTGGTGGCCGCCAAAGAAGCCCTGGCGGACTCCGGTCTCCGAATGGATCGGGAGGATGCCCATCGAGTCGGGGTCATCGTGGGAGCCGGCATGGGCGGAATGGTCATGGGAGAACGAGAGGTTACCCAACTGTATCAGCAGCTCAGGCCGCACCGAGTCCACCCCAACCTTATACCCGCGATTACTTTGAATTCTGCCTCCGGGATCCTGGCCATGGCCTACGGGGCAAAAGGCCCCAACCTGACCATCTCCACCGCTTGCTCGTCCAGCGCCCATGCCCTGGGCCAGGCCCTGAACTGCATTCGGAGCGGTCAGGCGGACACGGTTATGGCTGCCGGGGCCGATGCCAGCATCACCCCCCTTGTTTTTGCTGGGTTCTGTTCCCTGCGAGCCCTTTCCACGAAGTTTAACGAGACCCCAGCCAAAGCCTCCCGCCCCTTCGATCGATTGCGCGACGGATTTGTCTTGGGAGAAGGAGCCGGGGCCTTAATCCTGGAATCCCTCTCCCACGCCAAAAAGCGCAAGGCCCGGGTCTACGCCGAGGTGGCTGGGTACGCGGCGACCAGTGAGGCTTACCACATGGTGATTCCCCGGGAAGACGGAGTAGAGATTGCCGAAACGATCCGTCTGGCCTTGAAGGATGCCGGGATCGCTCCGGCTCAGGTTGATTACATCAACGCCCATGCCACTTCTACGCCCGTGGGAGATAATGTGGAGATCAAGGGAATCCGCCAGGTCTTCAAGGGCCGGGCTGAGAAGGTGGCCATCAACGCCACCAAATCTCTCATTGGCCATACCCTCGGGGCCGCGGGGGCCATTGGGGGAGTCGCCACGGCCTTATCCATCGAGACCGGTCAGATTCATCCGACGATCAATTACGATGAACCGGACGCCGAATGCAAGCTTCCCGGGATCTCCCGGTCGGCGCAGGAGCGGCCCGTGAAAGTAGCCCTGGTCAATTCTTTTGGGTTTGGAAGCAACAATGCCGCAGTGGTTTTCCGAAAACCATCCTTGTGAACCCTTTGACTCCAAGGGCTGTGGGCTTCGTTTGGCCTGCCGCCGGGGTCTCCGGAAAGGAAAGGCAGATGGCCGCTGATTCCCGTATCGCCGATCAAATCATTACCGCCCTCGCCGAATATTTAAAGCGCGACAAGAAATCGATCCTCCTGGAGAATCGGCTGCGAGACGACCTGGGGCTGGACTCCATCGCCACCATTGAACTCCTTTTTAAGCTGGAGGAGGTCTTTGATCTCCAGATCCCCGATGAAGATTTGAAGGGTCTGGTCACGGTGGGGCATGTGGTCAAATACCTTCAAAAAAGGCTGGCCCCCCCTCCTTCCAAAAAAACCCCCCAGCCGGCGGCCAAGACCAAGCGCCCCAAGAAGTGAGGATGCCATGTCACCCTATCGACTCCCAACTCCTCTCTCCCTCTCGCAGGTACAAGAGGCTATTGGAGGGGAAATTGTAGGACCTCCGGAGACCCTCGTTTCGGGAATTTCCAGCCTGGAGGAGGCTGAGCCGGGAGACCTTTCCTATTGTTCCTCCGACCGATACCTAAAAGCGGCCTTGCAATCCCGGGCCGGGGCTTTTCTCGTCAACCGTCCGATTCCTGAACTGAAGCGTCCCCAGCTGGTCGTGCCCAACCCGGCCTATGAGTTTGCCCGCATAGCTCAGCGTTTCTTCACCGGGCCTTATCGGCCGCGGGGCATCGCCAAGGAGGCCATTTGCGGTGTGGACGTCCAGATCGGTCCGGACCCGTCCATCTGGCCCAACGTCACCCTGGGGGACCGGGTCAAGATCGGCGCGCGGGTGACCCTGTATCCCGGGGTCTTTATCGGCAGCGATTCAAGGGTGGGGGATGATTCCTTGCTCTATCCCAACGTAGTCGTCCGGGAAGGCTGCACCATCGGCTCGCGGGTGATCATTCATAGCGGGACGGTGATCGGGAGCGATGGTTTCGGGTACGTTCAACATGAGGGACGCAATTATAAAATCCCCCAACTGGGTGGGGTCATCGTGGAAGATGATGTGGAGCTGGGCGCCAATGTCGCTGTGGACCGGGCCACCTTCGGCCAAACCGTAGTCAAACGGGGGACCAAGGTAGACAACCTGGTGCAGATCGCCCACAATGTCACCGTGGGCGAGCACACCATTCTGGTGGCCCAGGTGGGCATTGCCGGGAGCACGTCCATTGGCCACCATGTCATGATCGGCGGGCAAGCCGGCCTCGCGGACCATGTCCGCGTGGGGGACTCGGCCATGATTGCCGCCCGCTCCGGAGTGAATCGGAACGTGGCCAGCCAAGAGATCGTGGGCGGCGCCCCGGTGATGCCCTTTGAAGTTTTCCTGAAATCCCACGCCCTTCTTCCCCGCCTTCCCGAGTTCCGCCAGCAGCTGCGGGAGCTGAAAGAGCGGGTCCAGGTTTTGGAAAAGAAGGATGTCGGCCAGGAGAAACCCAAAAAGCCGAGACGGAAGCCCTAGTCCCTTTTGGGCTCGCTTTCCTTCCCACGGGATTCAAGAATACTTGCCCCCCGCTGCATTTCTCAATAAAAAACATGGCCAAACATGAAGGGCGAACGAGAGGATTTCGACGCGGGGAATTGGGACGCCTCGGGTTGACTCTGACAGCAAAGAATGAATCGGTCTTTGGCCAGGCCTAAGGGAAAGGAGAAATCGTATCAAGGCCCGCTGTAGGAGTCCTTTTCCGCAGGGGGGAGAAGAAGCTCTTTATCGTTCTCCTTGGAGATGTGGGACCGCTCCACATTCTCGATATACTGTTCTGGAATTTTGGCCATCACCTCTTCGATCGTGGTAATTCCTTCCCTCACCTTGCCCCAGGCTTCCTCAAAGAGGGTTTTCATACCCGATTCCCGGGCCGCATCCCATAGCTCGTCTTCGTAGACGTTCTTGGCAATCAGCCTGCGGATCTTGGTATTGATTCTCAGAAGCTCGAAGACCCCGATCTGTCCGTAGTACCCGGTGTAATAACAGTGGGGACACCCTTTCCCCCGATAAAAGTGCTCTATGGGAGGATAATCCTTGTAAAGGCTGGCGTTGGGCGGGTCCACTTCGACCTTGCATTTCGGGCAGATCCGGCGAACCAGGCGCTGCGCCAGGACCCCGCTGACCGAGGAGCTGACCAGAAAATTGGCTACCCCGATGTCCACCAGCCTCATCACCGTAGAGACGGTATCATTGGTGTGGAGGGTGCTCAAAACCAGATGCCCGGTTAAGGCAGCGCGGATGGCAATCTCGGCGGTCTCCAGGTCCCGGACCTCTCCGATCATGATAATATCCGGGTCCTGACGAAGAATGGAGCGAAGGGCGGTGGAAAAAGTGTAGCCCACCGCCTCGTTGATCGAAACCTGGGTGATCCCCTCAAATTTGTATTCCACCGGGTTTTCCACAGTGATGATGTTTTCCGTCTCCGAGCGCAGCTGGTTCAGCCAGGCGTAGAGGGTGGTCGTCTTCCCTGCGCCGGTGGGGCCGGTGACCAGGAGCATTCCCTGGGGCTGGCTGAAGATCTCGATCAGCTGGTTGAAAATGAATTCGGGAATGCCCAGGTGGGCCACCGGGATCAGCCCCGTGTTGCGGTTCAAAAGACGGATCACCACCTTCTCCCCATAAATAGAGGGCAGGGTGGAGACCCGCAAGTCCACCTCTTTCTCCCCCACCTTCAGGTAGCTGTTTCCGTCCTGCGGAAGCCTGCGGTTGGTGATGTCCATATTGGAGATGATCTTGATGCGGGAGATGACTGGGTTTTGGACGTTCTTGGGGACCCGCAGGATGTCCCGGAGTTCTCCGTCGACCCGGTAGCGGACCAGGACGTACTTCTCCCTCGGCTCGATATGGATGTCGCTGGCTCGGGACTGCACCGCGTCGACGATGATCATGGTCACCAGCTTGACGATAGCCGGCGCTTCGCTGGACTTGTAGAGGGACTGGACGCTGATCTCTTCCTCGGGGGATTCCTTTTTGAACTCCACCTCTTCGAACTTGGGCATGTCCTTTACCAGGTCCCAGACGTTCTCTTCGGCCCCGTAATTCTTTTCGATGGCCTCCAGGAGATTGGTCTCGCAGGCCACCACGTGCTTGATGTTGAGGTTGTTGATGAAAGCCAGCTCCCCGATGGTCTCGTAATCCAGGGGGTCGGCCATGGCCAGGAGCAAGCTGCGCCCTTGGAGTTCCAGCGGAATGACCAGCTTCTTCTCCACCACTTCCTTGGGAACGAGGGATTTGATCTCTTCGGAAATCCGATATTGGGAACAGTCCACGAAGGGAAGGGAGAGCTGCTTGGCCAGAGCTTCAGCGATCTGCGTTTCGGAGACGTACCCCAGTTCGACCAGGATTTTGCCCAGACGCTTGTTCTTGCTCTTCTGCAGCATGAGGGCGTGTTCAAGCTGGTGCGGGGTGATCAGCCCGGATTCCATCAAAATGTCGCTGATTCGTTTTCTATGCTTGTACACGGGACTCCTCTGGGGCCATCCATCCAGGGCCCCCGCGCCGGTTGGGTCAGCGGGTAGGTTTAATCCAATATTACCAATACATTTCTCTTCGGGAATTGTCAACCCCTTTTCTTATCTTGCCCACCTTCACTTTTGCGAGTCTCTTTTCTGCTAAAAAGCAAGCTTGTGGCCCGGAAGCAAGGGCGTTGCGCGGAAAAAGCATCGGCGGGAAAAGAAATCCATTCGGAGATCCCCCCTTGCTTCCGCAAAATGAGGC
>DASPRR010000612.1:0-11748 GCA_035624375.1 Thermodesulfobacteriota bacterium
AATCTCCATGCGGGCGTTGATCCATAGCTTTCTGGGCCCCATTTTTCGGTAAAAGGGCTGGTTGATGTCATACTCGTCTTCAATCTCCCCGACTACCTCTTCCAGGATGTCCTCCACGGTCACGATGCCCACGGCCCCTCCGTATTCGTCCACTACTGCGGCCAGGGTTTCCTGGCTTCGCTGCATCTCCACCAGCAGTTCATCGACCGGTTTGGTCTCCGGAAAAAAGGATATGGGGCGGATATAAGGCCGGATGTTTTTCCCCTCCCCTTCCGCTCCGAGGAGATCAAGACTATACAAAATCCCTACGATATTGTCCACCCGGTTGCGATAGACCGGATACCGGGAATAGTTCTCCCGGCGGACCGAAGCAATGGCCTCCTCCAAGGCGCAGGTTTCCTCCAGGGCCACCACCTCCACCAGGGGAATCATGGCTTCCCTGACCTTTGTGGTGGGGAAACGAAAGATCCGGCGGATCATGGCTTGTTCCAGGGGGTTGATGTCGCTCCGCTCCCCTTCTTCCCTGAGGAGCAACTGAAGTTCTTCCCGAGTGACCAGGGGCCGCACTTCCCCCTCCTGCTTGAGGAAACGGGAGACGGCCAGGGTGGCTTTGGACATGAACCATACCAAAGGGTATAAAAGGATCGAAGCCGCCCAGACTGGGGGGACCAACTTTCTCACCCAGGAATCGGCCTTCTGCTGGAAAAGGGCTTTGGGCAAAATCTCCCCCAGGATGAGGATGAAAGGGGTCAGAATCAGGAAAGCGTACAAGTCGCCCCTGGAGCCATAAGCACTTACCAGGATGGAGGTCACCAGAGCAGCATTGGTTACCTCAGCCAGATTGCTGCCTACCAGGGTGGTGGAAAGAAACCAGGAAGGGTCCTTCAAGACCCGCAGGGTCAGACGATCCATCCGGGAGGAGGAACGGGCCAGGCCGCTCAACTTCTTCCGGTCGGCCGCCACCATGGCAATTTCCGATCCCGAAAGGAATCCCTCCAGGAAGAGAAAAAGAACCATGACCAGGATCAGGCTTACGAGAAGGTAGGTCTCCATTTGATTTTTTTCTCTCCGCTCAGGGGACTTGAAGGGCTGGCCTGCCCTTACCCCGTCTTATGGGTTTCCTTCCCCTGCGTCCTTCTTCGTCCAGCTCGTCGTAGATCTCTCCGAAAAGCTCCTCCAGCAAGTCTTCCAGAGTCACGATTCCGGCGGTCTTGCCGTATTCGTCCACCACAACCGCCAGGTGGATCCTTTGCTTCTGGAACTCGCGGAAAAGGACGTCGAGCTTCTTGCTCTGGGGAACGAAATGGGGTTTGCGCAGAAAAGGCCTCAGCCCGCGGTCGTCCTGGCGTTTTTGGCCCCAGGTCCGCAGAAGCTCCTTGGCGTGGAGGATTCCCACGACCCGTTCCAGGTTCTTCTCGTAAACTGGAACTCGGGAGAACCGATTCTCCCGGAGGACCTCCCCTGCCTCCTTGAACCGGGTGGAGAGGGGAAGGGCGAAGACCGCAGCCCGGGGAGTCATGATGTTCCGGACCACCTGGTCGCTGAATTTAAATACCCTGTGAATCAGGTGCTTTTCCCCTTCTTCCAGGGCCCCTTCCTTGTGGCTGGCCTCGATGAGTTCCTTGAAATCCTCTTCGGTCAAATAGGAGGAAGGCGGCTCCGGGCTCACCCGCGCCAGCCGGAAGGCCCCATCCACAATCTTGCGGATGATCCAGTGGACCGGTCCCACCAGGCTGACAAATCGGGACACATGAGAGGCAATGGCCGGAGCGATCTTATCCGGGTATCGTACCCCCATGGTCTTGGGAATGACTTCGCCCAGCAGCAGGATTCCCAACACCACTACAGGAATGGCCAGCCACTTGGCCCCGTCCCCCCAGGCAGTGATGAAAAGAGAGCTAGTCAGGGAAGAGATGGCCACATTGACCGCTTCATTTCCTACCAAAAGGGAAATGATCAATCGCCGGGGGTGGCTCAGGAGATGCTCGATCAGCGGATGGGCGGGATGGCGTTCTTCCTTGAGTCTTCGCAGTCGAAGACGCCCCAGAGCGAATAGAGAAGCCTCCGAAGTGGCAAAGAAGACGAGCCCCCAGAAAAGGAAAAAAATCAGGTAGAGTCGCAACGGGGCGTCGCTCCCATAGCGGCGAGATCGCTGAGGTTGCCTGCCAGCGATTTGCGGCCTAAAGGGTAGGGATCGATGAAAGAAAGATCGAAGTGAACGTCTTCGATGAGCAGGTCCACGGAGAAGACGAGACCGTTCCCCCTGCCTTTGATCACCTGCGGGGAAATCGCGGACCACGAGTTCTTGATCCGGGCATTCAGGCCGAATTCGCCGATCTCGCGAAGTTTCACCGAGCGGTCCGCAAGAAGAGGTCAGACAGGAAGGGAGAGGGGAGCGCTCTCTGCTCGCCCCTTCTTCTCCCCGGGTTCTCTTTCGGCCCCCCCCTTCTTCAGCTGGGCCTTCTCCGGCACCAGGGCCTTCTTCAGGATTTCATCCATGTCTTTGACGAAGAAGTAATCGACCCTCCGCCGGATGTACTGAGGAATTTCGTCCAGGTCTTTCTGGTTCTGGTATGGAAGAATGACGTTCTTGATCCCGGCCCTGAGGGCCGCCAGGGTTTTTTCCTTGACCCCCCCGATGGGCAGAACCCGGCCGCGGAGGGTGATCTCCCCGGTCATGGCGATGTCTTTCCGGACCGGAATTCGGGTCAGGGCGGAAATCAAAGATGTGGCCATGGTCACGCCCGCCGAAGGCCCATCCTTGGGGATTGCCCCGGCTGGCACATGGACATGCAGGTCGAGCTTCTCGTAGAATTCTGGGTCCAGGTCCAATTCCTTGGCCTTGGACCGGGCGTAGCTCAGGGCGGCCTGGGCGGACTCCTTCATCACGTCGCCCAGGTGTCCGGTGAGAGTGAGGTTCCCCTTGCCCTTCATGGTGGTGGCTTCCACATGCAAAATTTCCCCCCCCACCGAGGTCCAGGCCAGACCCGTGGCCACTCCGATCTCGTTGACCTCCAGCTCTTCTTCCGGCAGGTATTTGGGCGGCCCCAGGTATTTGTGAAGGTTTATGCCGCTTACCTGGAACGGACCCTTCTCCTCTTCGGCGATCCTCCGGGCTACCTTTCGGCACACCGAAGCGATCTCCCGCTCCAAATTGCGCACTCCGGCCTCTTTGGTGTACTGGGAGATGATCCTCAGAAGGGCCTCATCGCTCATGGAGAGACTCTCTTTGCTGATCCCATTCTCCTCCCACTGGCGGGGCAGAAGGAACTGTTTGGCGATCTTCAGCTTCTCCTCGCTCGTATAGCCCGCCAGGTTGATGACCTCCATGCGGTCCTTCAGGGCCGGCGGAATGGGGTCCAGGATGTTGGCCGTGGTGATGAACATGACCTTGGACAGGTCAAAGGGAACGTTCAGGTAGTGGTCGCTGAAGGCAAAATTCTGCTCTGGGTCCAGGGCCTCCAAAAGGGCTGCGGAAGGATCGCCGCGGAAATCGGCCCCGACCTTGTCGATTTCATCCAGCATGAAGACCGGGTTGTTCGACCCGGCGGTCTTGATCCCCTGAATGATCCGGCCGGGCAGGGAACCGATGTAGGTCCTCCGGTGCCCCCGAACCTCCGCCTCGTCCCGGATTCCTCCCAAAGAGATCCGGGTGAACTTCCTTCCCAGAGACCGGGCGATGGATTTTCCCAGAGAGGTCTTTCCCACGCCGGGAGGACCCACGAAACAAAGGATCGGCCCTTTCATCTTCTCTTTCAGCTTCCGCACCCCCAGGTATTCCAGGATGCGTTCTTTGACCTTTTCCAGGTCATAGTGGTCCTCGTCCAAAACCTGTTTGGCCTTCTTGATGTCCAGATTGTCTTCGGTGCTGACCGCCCAGGGAAGCTCCACCAGCCAGTCCAGGTAGGTCCGCACGATGGTCGCCTCGGCCGACTCGGGGTGCATCTGCTCCAGACGATTTAATTGCTTATTGGCCTCTTTCTCCACCTCGGAAGGCATCTTAGCTTTCTTGATCTTTTCCCGCAATTCTCCGATTTCCTGAGCCTTTTCATCGATCTCGCCCAGCTCGGCTTTGATCGCCTTCAGCTGCTCCCGCAGGAAGTATTCCCGTTGGGTCTTGCTCATCTCCTCCCGGGCTTGGGACTGAATTTTGGCCTGCATGGTCGAGACTTGGACTTCTTTGGAGAGAAATTCGTTGACCTTCTTCAGCCGCTGCAGCGGGTTGAAGGTCTCCAGAATTTTCTGCGCCTCTTCGATCTTGAGCTTGAGGTTGGAGGCCACCAAGTCCGCCAGTCGACCCGGCTCTTCGATCTGGTCGAGAATGGCCAGCACATCGGGAGAAAGGATTCCTTTCAAGGATAGAACCTTCTCGCTCTGCTCTTTCACGCTGCGAATGAGGGCTTCCGTCTCCAGAGACGTCTCCCCGACGGAAGGCTCGATGACCCTTTGAATCCGGACCACAAAGAGGGGCTTCTCCTGGATGTATTCCCGGATGGTTCCTTTGGCCAGCCCCTGAACCAGGATCTTCACCCGACCGTCGGGCAGTTTGAGCATCTTCATGACCATGGCCGCGGTACCCACCGAGTAGATGCTTTCCGGCGTAGGGTTGTCGTCGGTGGAGACCTTCTGGGTAGCCAGGAAGATCATCCGGTCTTTGGCCAAGGCTTCATCGACGGCCTTGATGGAACTCTCCCGCCCGACGAAAAGCGGCAGAATCATATACGGGAAAATCACCGTATCCCGGACGGGAAGCATTGGCAGCATTTCCGGAACTTTCATTTGTTCATCTTCAAGAATATTGGCCATTCTTTCCTCCCAATCTATTGCCACCTCGAAAGGTTAGGGACGCAGCTAGGATCAATTAAATTATAATACCTGCCTTCCCATCCGTCAACGGTGAAGGTACCTAAGTATCGATGCTCCTTGAAAAATCCTTTGGAGTGAGGAGCGGAGAAAAGCGCGGGGGATCAAGAATTTTATCGACCGCCCTGGAGGCTTTCTTTAATGAATCCCTCTTATCGGTGAAAAGGGGCTTTTTTGCCAGTCATGCCCTCCGCCAGAGGCGGAGGCTTGAAAAACCCGTGAACCGCTCCATCCCGCAGGCAATTTCCGGCCCTCTTCAGGAATTTCGGAAGAAGCGGTCGATGGCCTCCGGTTCGTGGGCGATTACCCAGGGGGGCAGGCTTTGCAGAAAGACCTTTCCATATCCTCGGGTGAGAAGGCGGGTATCCAGGATGGCCAGGATACCCCTGTCCTGGCGGGTGCGGATCAATCTTCCCAGTCCCTGCTTGAGAAGCAGGATCGCCGAAGGAACCTGATAGTCCCAGAAAGGCTTTCCCCCGGCGGCGGCGATCCGTTCCAGCCTCGCTTCTAGGATGGGTTCCGTGGGAGGAGAAAAGGGAAGTCGGTCGATCACCACACAGCTGAGCGCTTCCCCCTGTATGTCCACTCCTTCCCAGAAGCTGGCGGTGGCGAAAAGGACCGAGTGGAGGTCGTCCTTGAAGGCTTTGAGAAGAGCCGTTTTCGGCCGTTCCCCCTGCAAGAAACAGGTAAAAGGGACCCGTTCCTTGAGGCGCCGATAGGCTTCCTCCATGTTCCGAATGCTGGTGAAGAGGAGAAAAGCTCTTCCCAAGGAAAGCCGAAGAATTTTTTCCATCTCCTCCACCGCCCGGGGCAAGAATGAAGGGCTGTTGGGTTCGGGCAGGTGGGGAGGCAGATAGAGAAGGGATTGAGCCTTCAGGTCGAAAGAGGAGTCTAGAATCAACTCGTCGGTCCCCTCTCCCCCACCCCCGGTCAATCCCATGCGTGACCTAAAGAAGTTAAAATTCCCCTGAGTGGAAAGGGTCGCCGAGGTGAAAACGGCGGTCTTGAGGCGGGGATACAGGTTCTCCTGGAGCGCAGACGAGACATCCACCGGAGAGCCATGGAGGAAAACCCCCCGGCCCCGGACTTCACCCCAGTACACCATCTCTTCGCGGGCGAGGGATATGAATTCTTGGAATTCCAGCTTCAACTCTTCCGCCCTTCGCCCACAAGCCCGCAGGCCTTCCGAAGGTTCCTGCATACCCGCTATGTGGGAGGAAAGGGAGGTCAATTTATCCATCACCCGGCCGCCGGTCTCCTTCGTATCCTCTTTCCATCGTTCTTTTTGCAGGGGGAAACGCGCTTCCTTTCCCCGAAGAGGCTGGAAGAATCTTTCTTCCAGGTCCAGCAGATCGGTCGCTATCCGGGTTAGAGTCCCTTCCTTCACCTTGGCTGCGGTGCATTCCCGCCGGAGGTCCCTCGCCAGTTCTTCAAACCGGTAGTTGCTGATCGTGCTTCCCAGGTACTGGGTGGCTGTCTCCTCCAGCTGATGGGCTTCGTCGAAAACCACTGCCTCATACCGGGGGAGGACCTCGCCGTATCCCTTCAAGCGCACCGCCAGATCGGCGAAAAAAAGATGGTGATTGACAATCAGAATATCGGCCCCGGCCGCTTCCTGTCGCATGACCATGATAAAACAAGGGTCATGAAACTCACAGCTCTGACCTAGACAGGTTTCCGAGGATGCGCAGACCTCTTTCCATAGGCCTAGGTCTTCGGGCAGGTCAGTCAGCTCAGCCCGATCTCCGGTCTTTGTCTTTCCGGCCCACTTCTTCACAGTTTGGTAGTAGCCCACCTCTTCCATGGAGGCGAAGAGCGGCTGGCGGGAAAAAAGCCGGAACCGCCTCCAGCACAGGTAGTTGCCCCTTCCTTTCATAAAGGCCGCGCGGAAGGAGAACCTGAGCTTGTCCTGCACGAGGGGAACATCCTTGAAGAAAAGCTGTTCTTGAAGAGTCTTGGTCCCTGTGGAAACGACCACTCGTTTCCCGCTGAGAACTGAAGGGATGAGGTAGGCCAAGGTCTTTCCGGTTCCCGTACCCGCCTCAACGATCAGAAAACGTTCCTGAGCCATAGCTCGCTGGACAGCTCCAGCCATCTGTTCCTGTTCCGGACGGTACTCATAAAAAGGGATATTTTTGGCCAAGAGCCCGGATGGGCTGAAGATGTCCTTCATCGGAAGTCCCCGAGGTGCAGGAAAATATTATTAAAGAAAGAATACATGACAAAGCATTCCACGGCAAAGGGGGGAAACCCCAGGTACCCCAGGACCGGCATCTCGAACACCTTGATATCCCCCAAAATGGGAACAGTGTAATACCACCGGGCTCCGGCCCAAAAATTCCAGAACTCCCACAAAAAGCCACAAGCCGCCCCGGAGAGAAGTAAACTGTAAAGCCGCCCAGGGTACCCTTTTTGCAGGTCCAGAAGGAGGGAACCCCGGCCCATCCAGTAGTTAAGGGGATCGAGGAGAAAAATAAAGCCCACCCAGACCGGAGCAGCCAGATAATGGGCAATCGGGGATGGGGTAATCAGCGGGAGGATCAGACACAGGCCCCCGAAGGCCAGGGAAAAAAGCAAGGCCATGGGGCTGACCTTCCAGGGGCGGCCCTTGGAAAGGGAAATTCTTTTCCATCCTCGCATGGCTTCCGCCGTCGTCAGGATGGCTGGCCAAATTGTAGCGAAAGCCCAGGCATAGCCCAGGAGACGAAGGGAAACCTCTTCCGGGAGACCCACGTAGTGCCAGTTCCGCAGGTAGAGGTTGTAGAACTCAAAAATGAGCCAAAAGCCGATGGAAACCGGAAGGAGGAGCAGAAGTTTCTTGGGCCGATTCAGGACCCACGAGGTTCCCCGGTGGAGATGGACCAGGCTGTCCACGAAAAGGATATAGCCGCTCCAGACGAGCGGGGTGAAGAAGGTGCGAACCAAGGAAACCCCGGAAAAAAGCAGGATTTCCGAAATTCCGATTATGGCCAACCCGATCCAACCGTGAATCTTAAGCCCGGGTACACCTTTGGCTCCCCTCGTCATTCGTCCGGTGTCCGTTGTCGGTAGTCGATGATCATTGATCATTGGAAATTGCTCATTGGTCAATGCCCTCGCTCCTTCACGGTGTGGCGTAGCAATAAAGGCACCCATGCCTGCACTTCAGAGAGTACCATCCGATGTCCAGACTCTGGGTACAGCCGCAAAGCGGGCGTTGACCTCTAGCCTTTTCCCGGGAGCAGCTCAGGCCATCCGGGTGGATTCGGCTCAGGAGTTCACCATCGATGCATCGGGAACGGGGAAGTCCTTCCATGGAGCAGAAAAAAAGCTCCATTCCATAAGTCTTCGCAATCTTTTTCAGCCCTTCCACCTGCTTCTTCCGGTTTTCCAGGTCTTCGGAGATCAGGGTCCAACCTCTCCCGGTTAGACGCCTCAGGACTTTCTTGTACGGAGACACCCAACTCACCCGGCATGTATTAATTCCCCATGGAGCAATGGCTGCGCAGAGTTGGGGAAAGCTGTGAAGGTTGCTGTAGGTTCCTTCCCTGCCTTCTACTTCCAAAATGGGGTCGAACCGCCAGGAAATTCGCCCCGGGTCCTTCACCATCTCCACCAGCGGCGCGATCATCCCCACAGTTTCTTCCCAGGGGGGAATCAGCGGCTCAAATTCCCCTCCCCCCATCCCGGTGATCGTGAGGTGGAGATAAATCTGCCTGTATCTTTTGAGGGTTTCTTTTAGTTCCCCCTCGATCACCAGGTTCCGGGGATTCTTGGTCCAGATCACCAAAGAATGAACGGATTCGGGAGGATATTCGCGAAGACGCTCCCCCAGGACCTTTGGAAAGCAGCCCACCAGGTCTGTCCTGCGGCTGGCAGATAGGACGAGAAGATTTTTCATCCAAGAGATTCCTTAAGGAATGAGTCTATCTTACGAGAGTGGTCACGCTTCGTCAATACGTTCGGTTTTTTGGAGTGCCGGAAAGGTGGGAAAGGAAGGCAGGTCCGCCTTGGACTTTACCTTTGTCGAGTCAGAGCCTACGCTTGCAGAATAATTTACAGCCCGGAGAGCCCACCGCAACCCAAAGAAGTGCTTGAACCTTCTTCCAGCTTCAAGCCTGGAGACCTTCGGGAGACACGGCAGCCTCCTCGGAAGACGTGGAGATGCCGTATTTGTCCATTTTATACTTCAGAATCCGCCGGCTGATTCCCAGGAGGTCCGCCGCCTTGGTCTGAATATAGCGGCTTTTCTTAAGGGCTTCGAGGATAATATCCCGCTCGAAATCCCGTTCCGCATCTTCGAAGGAAATCCGACCCTCCAGGACTCCTTGCTTGATATGCTCCGTCCGGGAGGGGCTCTTCAGGCTGACCGGCAGATCGTTGGGCGTCACGATATCAGTGCAGCTGAGGACCACGATCCGTTCGATGATATTTTCCAGCTCCCGCACGTTGCCGGGCCAATCGTAGGCCGCAAGGATTTCCATGGCCTCCATGGAGATTTTCTGCTTGCCGGGTCCAGCATGCTTTTCGAGAAAATGTTGAATCAAGAGGGGGATGTCCTCCTTCCGTTGGCGAAGGGGGGGAATGGTCAAAGGGACCACATTTATGCGATAGTAAAGGTCCGAGCGGAACGATCCCCGGCCCATCATCTCTTCCAAGTTCTTGTTGGTCGCCGAGATCAGGCGCACATCCACCTGGATTGTTTTGGTGCCCCCCACACGGACGAATTCCCGCTCCTGCAGGGAGCGGAGGATTTTGGCCTGGGTGGGCAGGCTGAGCTCCGAGACTTCATCCAGAAAAAGGGTTCCCTGATGGGCCAGCTCGAAATGACCGATGCGCCGGTTCTGGGCGTCGGTGAAAGCCCCTTTTTCATGGCCGAAGAGCTCGCTTTCGATCAAAGTTTCCGGAATGGCCGCACAGTTGACCGCCACGAAGGGTTTGTTTTTCCTGGGGCTGTTGTAGTGAATGGCTCGGGCCACCAGCTCTTTTCCGGTCCCGCTTTCTCCATGGATCAGGACCGTGGAATTCCGCTCCGCGATCTGCGCGATGGTAGCGTAGATCTCCCGCATCTCTTTGGATTTGCCGATGATATTGTCAAACCGGTATCGTTCTTCGATCTCCGTCTGCAGCCGTCGGTTCTCCGCCTTCAAGTCCCGGCTCTCCAGGGCCTTGTCGGCGATGATCTTCAACTCCTCGACGTCGAAAGGCTTGGTGATGTAGTCATAGGCCCCCAGTTTCATGGCCTCCACCGCCGTTTTCAGGTTTTTGGCGGCGGTGAGCATCACCACCGGGGTGAGGGGTTGGCTCTCCCGGATTTCTTTCAACAGCTCCATGCCGTCCTTCTGGGGCATGATGATGTCCAAAAAGATGAGGTCGGGCTCCTCGCTCAGGATCTTCTCCCAGGCTTCTCTTGCGCTTCCCGCAGTGACGACCTGATAATCCTTCTTGAAGATCATGCGCAGCGAGTCACGAACGCTCAATTCATCATCTACCGCCAAGATCTTTCGCATGGTTATCCTTTAACCGCCCTCCGCCTCACATCCCCGCCGGAAACTGGATGCGGAGGGTCATCCCTCCCTCTTCCTCCAGCAGAACCTGCATCTTTCCCCGATTGCGCAGCATGACTTTGCGGGTCAACAAAAGGGCTAGGTTCAGGTTTTGAAATTCCGGTTTGGTTTCGAAACCGACGACCCGGGATAAATTGCCCAGGACCCCTTCGGGGCTATTGTACCACAGAATCATATCGACCCAATCCGGTCTACCTTCCGCCCCCTCTTCCCGAGTGAAATGCGTGGTGATATGGAGCGGAAAATTATCGTTCCCTTTGAAGAGGACGTGTTCGAAAAGGTTCCGCAGGACAAAATTCAATTGCGTCTTATCGAAGAGAATCGGGGGCAAGGCATTTCCCAGGTCGGCGACGATTTTCCGCTCTGCCTGTCCCGGGAACTTCCCCTGTTTTCCCAAAAACTCTTCCAGGGTCGCATTCAGGTCCTGGAGGCTGGATTGGGGGGTAGAAAACTGGGCGAACTCCAGGAGATTTTCAAAAAGGGCATTGATCCGCCGCACATCCTGATTGACCAAACGGGAGAATTCCTGGCGGAACTCAGGGTCTTCATACTTGTCGGGCAGAAGGTGGGCGAAGGTACTGATAGCCACCAAGGGATTCTTGATCTCATGAGCCAGGGTAGGAATGGTCACATCGAACCAGGAATCCTTTTCATCGCCGCAAGGAGTCTCCCGGAGCGAGCGGCCGCGGGAAGGACTGAAGGCCAGGTCTGCGGGTTCTATCAAATTTCCCTCTTTCAGGAAAGCCGACCGCAGGACCAGGCTTTCCAGTTCCGCCAAATTTCCAGGCCAGTCATACTCTTTCAGGGCTTGGAGGGCCTCGGGGGAAAAGATCTTGCTCCCGCCCCTTTCCCCCGCTTTCTCCCGCAAAATTTCCTGAACCATCCGGGGAAGGTCTTCCTTCCGTTCGCGAAGCGGCGGTAGGCGAAGGGTCAGTATCTCCAGGGTTTGCAAAAGGTCTTCCCGAAATTTTCCGGCGGTCACGGGTTCCGTCATGTCGCCAGAGGAAGAAGAAAGGACCTGAACGTCAAATGTGGTTTCCTGCAGGCCGGGCCAAGGAATTTGGCGGCTGCTGAGAAGGTCCTGCAGGAGGGCTTGCATCTCCTCCTCCAGGCTCTCCAAATTTTCGAGGAAAAGAGTCAAAGAGAGTTTTGGACTCATTTTTCTTTCTTTTCCCCAGAGGAGGATTTTCTCTACGAAACTCTCCGGGGTTAATCCCCGGCAGGGAAAGTGAAGAAAGGGGCTCATCTTCCAGGGACCGAGAAAATGAAGGACCCGGGCCAAGTCGCCTTTCCCCGTCCCTTCCTCTCCCTGAATGAACACCGGAAGCCTGGATGAGGC
>DASPRR010000643.1:0-2260 GCA_035624375.1 Thermodesulfobacteriota bacterium
AATTACCAGCGGATGACGGCCCCTCCCCAGGTCACCCCCGTTCCAAAAGAGCACAACAGTATTACATTCCCGGCCTTCAGCTTCCCCCCCCGGTTTAATTCATCCAGGGCGATGGGGATCGTGGCCGAAGAGGTGTTCCCGTATTTTTCGATGTTCAAATAGACCTTGTCCATGGGGAAATTGATGAGTTTGGCCGCTGCTTCGATGATGCGCGTGTTCGCCTGGTGGGGGATCATCAGGTCGATGTCTTCGCTGGTCAAGCCATTGTATTTCAGAGCCTCCTGCGATACTTCCGCCAGAGCCCGAACGGCAACTTTGAAAAGCGGGTTCCCCGCCATCTTGATGCAGTGCAGGCGCTGGTCCACAGTCTCGTGGGAGGATGGATGCGCCGAACCCCCTCCCGGCATGTAGAGAAGCTCCCACAAGGAACCGTCCGAGTGCAGGTGGGTGGAAAGGACCCCCCGGTCTCCTTCTTCTCCCACGAGGATCATCGCGCCGGCTCCGTCTCCGAAGAGGACACAGGTGGCCCGGTCGGACCAGTCCGTTACTTTCGACATGATCTCCGCGCCCAGAACCATCACCTTACGGGCCGGGTCTTCCTTGATGAATTTGTCAGCCAAGGAAAGGGTATGGATGAAACTCGTGCATCCTGCGGAGACGTCGAAGGCGGCCGCCTTTTTGGCCCCGATCTTGGCCTGGATGAAGCACCCGGTGCAGGGAAAGAACATATCCGGGCTGTTGGTCCCTGTAATGATGAAGTCCAGGTCCTCGGGTGACAGGCCGGCCATCTCCAGGGCCCGGAGGGCTGCCTGGGTTCCCAGGTCCGAGGTGGCCACGTCCTTCTCCACAATCCTGCGCTCGCGGATCCCGGAACGGGAGGTAATCCACTCGTCGGAGGTATCCACCATTTTTTCTAAATCGAAGTTGGTCAGGACCCTGGGAGGAACGTAAGAACCTGTGGCAATTATCCTTGACCGGATCATATAAGCATATTCCCTTTCCTTACTCTTTCCCCTTCCACCTATCCAGAGGATAGGAGTCGAAGCAGATGCCTGAGGGCGCTCCCCTTCAGCCGATAATTTTCTCTTTAATTTGCTCCCAGACCTTGGCCAAATTCTTTCCGCCAAGCCGCTGGAGATCTTGGTTCTCTTCCAGGTTGCGGTGCAGGAGCATCGGAAGGCTGATTTGGGCAAACTCGTAGGCCAAGCGAACGGCATTTTTAATGGCCTTCGCCGAGGATCTTCCGTGGCCGATGATCACCACGCCATCGACTCCCAGAAGGGGAGCCCCGCCATATTCAGAGTAATCCAGTTTCTTCTTGATCGCGCTCACCGCCTGGCGGGCGAAGAGGTAGCCGATCTTGGCGCGGAAGCTCTCCTCCAGCTCCTGGCGAATCATGGACCCGATGGCCTCGGCTAGGCCCTCGCAGATTTTCAGAGCCGCGTTCCCTACGAACCCGTCGCAGATCACCACATCGGCCCGCCCGTTAAAGATATCCCGCCCTTCCACCGGGCCGATGTAACCGATCGAGCTCTTTCGCAGAATACCGTTGGTTTCCCGGATCAGCTCATTTCCCTTGGATTCCTCTTCCCCATTGCTCAGCAAACCGACCACGGGTCGTTCTTTCTTCAGGATATGTTTGGCGTACGCGTCGCCCATGAGGGCGAATTGGACCAGGTGAAAAGGCTTACAGTCCACATTCGCCCCGGCGTCGAGCAAAAGGGTCCAGCCCTTCAGGGTGGGAAAGATGGTCCCGATCGCCGGGCGGTCCACCCCATTCAACTTCTGCAGCACGAAGACCGCCGTGGCTAAGACCGCCCCGGAATTTCCCGCGCTCACCACCGCCGAGGCTTCCCCTTTTTTGAGCATGTCGAAGGCCACTTTGATGGAAGAGTCTTTCTTTTTCCGGATGGGTGTCAGGGGAGACTCATCCATGCCCACCACTTCCGAGGCATGCACAAAAGTTAAAGGAAGGGATTCGCTCCCCGCGTACCTCCCGACTTCCTTACGGATGGTCTTCTCCTCTCCGACCAGCATTACGGGGATCTGGTGCTCCCGGGCTGCCAGCACGGCTCCTTCCACGATGCTTTGGGGGGCGAAATCTCCACCCATGGCGTCTACGGCGATTTTCATTGGCTTGGGTTCCCCTTAGGTTTCTTCGACTTCAATAACCGTCCGTCCTTTGTAACTGCCACAATGGGGGCATACCCGATGCGGCGCCCTGGGCTCCCCGCATTGCGGGCAGGCCGAGAATTGAGGG
>DASPRR010000003.1:0-2238 GCA_035624375.1 Thermodesulfobacteriota bacterium
CTGGAAATCAGTTCCTTCCCCCAGGCCTGCATGAACGCCGACCGAATGTCGGCCTACACCCAGTGGGACTTTCCTTTGCTGGAGGCCATGCGCAATGAATTCGAGAGGGGAATCCCAATGGTGGAAATCGAAGGACTGTCGGGGGCAGCCCGTTTTGCCGGGGGAGCGGGTCGGGGCGGGAAATTCGAATAATCTGTGGGGGCGAACCATGGCATTCCTACAAGCTCGACAAAGCCGCGCCAATTCTGTATAATCAGGCAAATCTTAAGGATTCGAGAGGCTTATGCCTTCTGAAGTCTACGTGGCCGGCGTCGGCATGACCAAATTTGGGAAAAGCGATCTGACTCTCCCCCAGCTCATGGTGGAGGCTGCCTCCCGGGCTATCCTGGATGCCCGGCTCAACACGATCGATTACGTCTTCATTGGAGTCATGAGCGTAGAAGAATTCACCGGGGAAAGCAATTTCGCGGCCCTCATCACCGACCGCCTGGGCTTGCCCGGGATACCATCCTCCCGGGTAGAGACGGCCTCCTCTACCGGGTCCGCCGTCTTTGAATCCGCATTCTATGCCGTGGCTTCCGGGTACCACCGAAACGTCCTGATTCTAGCCGGGGAGAAGATGACCCATCTTCCCACGGCCCAGACCACCAAGATCCTAGCCGAGGTGATCGAGCGCAACGAGAGAAAGTATGGGGCTTCCATGCCCTCGCTGGCAGCCATGATCACCCGGAGATACCAATACAACGCCAGGCTCTCCGATAAGGCCATGCAGTCGGTCCTCGCCAAGGTGGCCATTAAGAACCATTACAACGGCTCCTTGAATCCCTATGCCCAGTTCCGCAAAATTATCACTGCGGCGGATTACTTCGGGTCCCGCTTTGTTTCCACCCCCCTGCGCACCTTCGACTGTGCTCCCATTACCGATGGAGCCGTTGCCGTTGTCCTGACTCTGGACAAGAGACCCATCCGGGTCTCCGGCCTCGGCCACGCCACCGACACCCTGGCCGTACGCCACCGGGATTCTCTGACTTCCTTCAAATCTACCCGGCTGGCTGCCTGGCAGGCTTATAATATGGCCAAGCTGAGCCCCAAAGAGGTCTCCTTTGCCGAAGTTCACGATGCCTTCACCACCTTTGAAATCATTGGAACAGAAGATTTGGGCTTTTTCCCTCACGGGGAAGGATGGAAGGCCGTGGAGGAAGGAGTGACCTCCATCAAAGGCAGGCTGCCCATTAACCCCTCGGGCGGTCTGAAGGCCCGTGGGCATCCGGTGGGGGCTTCCGGTTTGGCCCAGATCGCCGAAGTCGTTTTGCAGCTTCGGGGAGATATGGAAACGAGCCGGCAGATCTCAGGGGCCAGGATCGGACTCACCCAGAATATCGGGGGTCTGGCCAACAACAACTTGGTAACGATTCTTGAGCGGGCGGATCGGTATCGTCCTATTCCAGTATATTGGAAGCCGGATTACGACCCCGGAAACATCAAGGCCCGAGAGGTCCCCGAGGAGCCTTTGGCGGTGGACACGGGAACCCTGGAGACGTTTACCACTCTCTTCACTACTCCTGAGGGAATTCCTTCTCCTCTCACCTTGGGATTTGTGAGCATTCCCGATGGACGGCTCATCATGGCCCGGGCCGCTCAGGAGGATTTGAGGATCGGGCAGACGGTGAAGGTGGAAAAGGAAGGAGACCTTTTCTACATCCAGCCGAGCACCCCCCAGCCGCGTCCTTCGCCGGAAAAGGGCATGGAGGGGGTGAAGAAGTGGCTGCACCGGGCTCTCTCCTCCTCGGACCCAAAGGAGGATGAACGTTGACCGAAGAAAAGCAAGAGACCGTCGGCCAGTTTCTCCGGAAGGAGAGGGAGAAAAGAAACGTATCCCTGGACGCGGTGGCAAAAGTCACCCGGATCACCAAGGAAAACCTGGAGGCCCTGGAAAAGGATGATTTCCAGGTCATTTCTGCACCCGTTTTTGTCCGGGGATTTTTGCGCAACTATGCCACTTTCCTGGGCCTCGATCCCAAAGAGGTCGTCGGCCGTTATGATTCTCAAACTGATTTAGTCCCCATTCCCGAAGAAGAGGAACCTCCTCCTCCGCCCCCCAAGGAGGAAAAGCCGATCTTTAAAACCCTATTGTTCCTTTGCATCCTCCTGGTCGGGGTTGCCTTTAGCTTCTACTACTATAAAAGATCTTCTGGCCCCGCATCGCCCCCACCCCCCTCTGCGGAAGTTGCCCCTGCG
>DASPRR010000265.1:0-2797 GCA_035624375.1 Thermodesulfobacteriota bacterium
TTTTTCATTACCTTGTCCAGGGAAACATTCCCATGGACCCCGGTGACCCCCATCACCTCCAGCTCGGGTGAATGAAAAGCAAGGATCGATGCCAGGGCATCATCCACCCCCACATCACAGTCAATGATAACTTTCTTCTTCATTCAGAGGATCTTTCCGAAAATAAGGGAGGCAGGAAACCAGCAATAACGAGAACCAATAACCAGATCCTTTATCAGTTCCCCTTTTCCATCTCCCGAATAATCGCCACGCTGCCGCTCAGTCCAAGGCGATTGGCTCCGGCCTCGATCATTTTCAAGGCGTCTTCCAGGGTCCGGATTCCGCCGGCCGCCTTCAACCCGAAATCCTTCCCGATCACCTTCCGCATAAGCCTCACATCTTCCACCGTCGCCCCGGCGGAGCCGAAGCCAGTGGAGGTCTTGACGAAAGAAGCGCCGGCTTCCATGGCGAGCTTGCAGCCCCGGATTTTTTCCTCCTCTGTCAGGTAGCAAGTTTCGAGGATGACTTTCACCGTGTAGCCGGAAGCCGCCTCGACGACAGCACGGATGTCTTCCACCACTTCCGAATTTCTCCCCTCTTTCAGGCCACCGACCTGGATGACCATGTCGATCTCCTGCGCTCCCAGGCGAATGACCTCTCGGGTCTCTGCAGCCTTGATCTGCGGGGGATGAGTTCCAAAGGGGAACCCGATGACGGAGCAGACGATGACCTCGCTACCCTTCAGGATAGAGAAGGCCCCGGCGACATGGACCGGGTTCACACAGACAGCCTTGAACCCGTACTGGAGAGCTTCGCCGCAGAGTTTCTTCAATTCAACCCGTGTGGACTGGGGACGAAGGAGGGAATGATCGATCATCCGGGCTAATTCTTCCTTAGTTGTGGGCATCCTTTTTCTCCTTTGAATAAGAGAACCCAAGTGACAGGTTCTAGAAGCACCAAACCTTCTCATTGTTTCATCATTCTCTTCAACGCCTGGTCAAAATAATCCTCCATCTCCTTTTCGGTCAGAAACTCCGGGGTGGTATCCGGGACCCCCTGGTAGAAGATGATCGCCGCCGGCTTCTCTTCCTTGCCTTGTCCGGCGTAAAAGTAGAGGCGTCTTCCGGTTTTTTCCCGGAAAGATGAACGTATTTCCTTAACGGCATTTTCTTTCCCGAGATTTTCCCTGGGAGTCACCCATTCCTTTTCCTGAGAAAAGGGGTCTACGGCCTCCAGGCGATAACTCGTCCACGGCCCGGGTTCGCTCCCGGTTCGGATTATTTTGATGTACACCCGGGAGCGGTCCTCATCCGGCCCCTTTAAAATTCCCCACAGAATGACCAGGTCTCGCAACTGAAAGGATGAATCGGCGCCGTGGTGTTCCTCCTGGCCCCAAACCGGGGGTAGCCAGGGCCCTGGAGCGACTAGGGAAAAGAACAAGATGGGAAAAAGCAAGCGCCCTTTCATGGCCTGCATCCTTCATCTTCAAGAATCTTTAGAAGTCGGGGGTCCAAACGCACCCCAACTTTCTGGCTCACGGAGAAAGTGCCGTGGCGCAGAGGGTCATAGGAGGTCGCGTTCAGTTCATGGCCGTCCACCTCCAGCAGGTAGTCCACCTTTTCACCCAGGAAAGTACGCTCGCGCACGACCCCCTGGAAGTCCCCAACCTGTAAATCAGGAGATAACTCTACGGATTCCGGCCGGATGAAAGTCCACACCTTCTGGCCGGATTGAAATCTATCCCCCTCACCGGGTACAGAAAAAAGGTGGCGAAAAACCTCAATCGTAACCTGGCCCGGGCCAGTCCCTTTCACTTCGGCGGGTAAGGGATTGATTTTCCCGATGAACCTGGCGACGAAAGGAGAGTTCGGTTGCAGGTAGAGTTCCTCGGCCGTCCCGATCTGGATGATCTTCCCCTCGTTCATCACCGCGATGTGGTCGGAGATGGCCATGGCCTCTTCCTGGTCGTGGGTGACATAGATCGCGGTGATGGACAGGGCTTTCTGCAGCCTGCGGATCTCGCTCCGCATGTGGACCCGGAGCTTGGCGTCCAGGTTGGACAAGGGCTCATCGAAGAGAAGTACCCGAGGCTGAATGATCACCGCCCGTGCTAGGGCCACCCTCTGCTGCTCTCCCCCCGAAAGTTGGTGGGGAAACTGGCGCTCGTATCCTTTGAGCCCCACTAAGGCCAGGACTTCAATTACCGACCTCTCGATCTCGGCTTCCCCCATTCCTTTCACCCTCAGGCCGTAGGCCACATTTTCAAAGACCGAAAGGTGGGGAAAGAGGGCGTAATTCTGGAATACAAACCCGATGTTTCTCTGGTTGGCCATCTTGTCAGTCACGTCTTCTTCCCCGATGTGGACCCGGCCTATGTCCGGGTGTTCAAAACCGGCAATCATCCGCAGGGTCGTGGTCTTCCCGCAGCCCGAGGGCCCCAGGAGGGTAAGGAACTCTCCCGGCTGGACTTGCAGACTCACGTCGCTTACCGCGGACACTTCCCCCTTCACCCGGTGGGAAAATTTCTTGCTGATCCGATCCAGACGGATGCTTACGGCTTCCACATTATCCCCCCAAAATGTTGGCCATGTCCGGAGCCCCCGGTTGACGGAAGATCCGGAGAAAAAGGCTGATGGCCCCGATGACGGCAAACACAATGACCACGACCAGGATGGAAAAGGCGGCGGCCACGCCCAGCTCCAGTTCGGTCATCTTTTCCAGGATGCGCACGGTGATGAGCGTCCAGTTGATGGATATGAGAAAGATCGTCGCGCTGATGGCGGTCATGGAGCGGATGAAGACGACCCCCAGGCCAGCA
>DASPRR010000018.1:0-2900 GCA_035624375.1 Thermodesulfobacteriota bacterium
TATTAAGGTGATCTCTGAAATCCCTCCTGACCTCCCTTTCATAAAGGGAGGAATTATTCATCAGAGAAGTTTGGCCACTTTTTTGATGGCGCAAAGGTCCCCGCACATGGTGCAGACATCGCTCTCCTTGGGCATGCTGGACTCCCGGAGTTTCTGGGCCCTCCTCGGATCGATGGAGAGGCGGATCTGTTCTTTCCAGTCCAGGGATCTTCTGGCCCGGGCCATCTGGCAGTCCTTTTCCATGGCCCCCTTCAACCCTCGCGCGATGTCCGCCGCATGGCCAGCAATTTTGGAGGCAATGACTCCTTCCCTTACATCTTCGACAGTGGGAAGGCGAAGATGCTCCGAAGGGGTGACATAACAAAGGAAATCCGCGCCGGCCCTGGCGGCAATGGCTCCTCCGATCGCTCCGGTTATATGATCGTATCCAGGCGCAATGTCGGTCACCAGGGGACCCAAGACATAAAAAGGAGCCCCATGACAAATCCGTTTCTGCAGAAGAACATTGGCTTCAATCTGGTCCAGGGGTACATGTCCGGGTCCCTCGATCATGACCTGGACTCCCTTGGCCCAGGCGTTTTCCGTCAATTCTCCCAGAAGAATGAGCTCCTGGACCTGGCCCCGGTCCGTGGCATCGGCCAGGCACCCCGGACGAAGACCATCCCCCAGGCTCAGGGTCATATCATAGGCCTTGGCGATTTCCAGCAGCCGGGGGTAATCCTCGTAAAGAGGGTTTTCCTTCTTGTTGTGATCCATCCATTCTACCAAGATGGCTCCCCCCCGGCTGACGACGCCCAATAGGCGGCCTTCCTTCTTGATCTTTTCCACCGAGTTCCGGGTGACCCCGCAATGGACGGTTATGAAATCCACCCCATCTTCTCCATGCCTCTCGATTACCTCAAAGAGATCGTCGGCGGTCATCTCTACCATGGAACGGTTCTTCTTGCGGGGCATTTCAATGGCCGCCTGATAGATCGGTACGGTTCCTACGGGAACGGTGGAGGCCTTCATCACCGCCTTGCGCGTCTCATCGATCCCCGGACCCGTGGACAGGTCCATGATCGTGTCCGCGCCCGCTTCGATGGCCACCCGCACTTTCTCCAATTCTTCCTCGATGTTGTTGTGGTCCACGGAGGTGCCCACGTTGGCGTTCACCTTGGCGCGGAGACCTTTGCCGATGGCCAGGGGGGAGATGTGGCGATGGCTCACATTCTGGGTGATGACCATGGACCCTTCGGCCAGCCCCTTGCGGATGTTCTCAGCTGGGACATCCTCCGCGGCGGCGCACTTCTCCATGGCTTCCGTAATCCGGCCCTGCCGGGCGAATTCAAGTTGGGTCATAATTCCTCCCTATAGAACCAACGAACCAAAAAGGTCATGGCAACGCCGGAAGACCTTTGGTTCTGATGCCGGTGAAAACAAAAAAAGCCGACGATCCCTGAAAGAACCGGCGGCTTTGAACCCTTAAGGGATTTGCTTCCCTCCGCTGGCATTATCCAACAGGTTCGAGGGGTCATCCCGCCTTAAGCGGGATCTCTCAGCCGATCCAGCTCCCCCAGCAAATCTAATATTATTTTACAATACTTGGACGGAATGTCAAGGATCAAAAAGCTTAGCACAGAGTGCCTAGAGCATAGCTTAAAAAGGAACAAACTCCTGCCCGATGGTCAACCAGCAGCTTTCAGGTGCGAGCCATCAGCCATGAGTCTTCCTTAAACCTATACCCTCTGCTCTATCCCTGGTTCAGGGCCTCCTCAATCTCTCTCCTGACGCCTTCATCTTCTTCCAGGTGCTTTTTTCTCTCCAGCGCGGCTTTGGCCTGCTTTCCTCCAATTTTTCCCAGAGCCCAGGCAACGTGGGCCCGGACGAGGGATTCAGGGTCCCCCAAGGCGGAGATTAGAACCGGGGCCGTCTCCGGGTCCCCCTGGTTTCCCAGGGCGATGGCCGCATTTCTCTGCCAGAGTTTGCGGTTTTCCTTGCGGATGTAATAGAGAAGAGGCCATACCTTCTGTTCATAGTCGTCCTGGGACATGGCCAGAAGCTGAATCAGGGAGAAGTCTGCCGATCTCTCGAGAAGTTTTGGGCTCATGGGCTTTTTTCCCTCCAGCCATTTCTTGTTCCGTGGGCAGGCCTCCTGGCAGAGGTCGCATCCATAAACCCAAGTTCTCATTTTCGAACGCATATCCCGGGGAATTTCTGCGGAAGTAAAATACGTATTATAGGCGATGCAGTTGCGGGGGTCCATCTTCAAAGGGGCATAGAGGGCTCCGGTGGGACAGGCTTCCATGCACTTGCGGCAATTTTCCGGGCAGCCCACCTTCATCGTGGGGGAGTCAGGCTCCAGCTCCCGGTCCACCAGGTAGGGCTCATTGACCACCCAGGAACTCTTCCCGGCCGCCTCATTGGCGAAGGCAAAGCAATTCTTCCCGTAATTCGTTACTCCGGCCCGGGCTCCCGCCAGTCGAGCCGGCGCCGGGCCATAGATGGACTTGATTCCCAAATCCTGCAGGAATTGCTTGAATTCCCTCCTCCGCCCGCTGTGAGAGGTATCCTCCGGGCAGAAGAGTCCTTTCAGGTAACAACGGCCGATTTTGCCGGCCAGGGAGGGAGGGAAATCTTCTTCGAAATAGCTGTCCGTCACCACAATCAGGGATTTGACTTCAGGGAGAAACCGGACCGGGTCCACGAACCGGGTCAGGTCCAGGTCTCGGACCGAGGCGCGCTGGCTCAGTCCTCGGCCCCAAGCGTACATCTCCGGCCGGCTGGCAATTTCTTCCTCATAGAGAGTAAATGGTTCGGGCGTAGTCACGCCGACCGCTACGAAACCCAACTCGAGGGCTTTTTCCTTCACCATCTTGGTCAAAGACATAAAATAACTCCGGCATAGAGCAGAGAGCATA
>DASPRR010000022.1:0-6981 GCA_035624375.1 Thermodesulfobacteriota bacterium
CTGAAGGAACTGGGTTCCCGGGGGATTCAGTCGATCCTCCTGGAGGGGGGCCCTACCCTCAACGCCAGCGCGTGGGAAGAAAAAATCGTGGACCGGGTCTTGCTCTTTATCGCGCCCAAGGTGATCGGCGGGAGGGGAACACCGGGAATGATGGGGGGAGAAGGAGTAGGGAGGGTGAAGAATGCGCGGAAAGTGGAGCTCCTGAGAGTTCGGAGGGTGGGGCCAGACCTGATGCTCGAGGCAAAGCCCCTTTAGGGATAGACTTTGCCAAGGAAATCCGGAGTGTGATAAAATTTGACCGTAGGGGTGATTACGCCAAACTCGTGACGACTCGCCCCTTCCATATGGCTGAACTAGGGTCGGGTTGACATGTTCACCGGTTTGATCCAGGATGTCGGCAAGGTCCAGGCTGTTGAACCGGCGGGCGGAGGGGTCCGGTTGACCGTTTCCACTCGGCTGGACATTGGCCTATTTAAGGTCGGAGACAGTATCTCCGTGGACGGAGTATGCTTGACCGTGGTCAGAATGTCCGGCAGCACATTCACCGTGGAAGTATCCCCCGAGACGCTGCGGAGATCGACCTTGGCCACAGCCAAACAGAGTCATCCGGTAAACCTGGAGACCGCCCTCAGGATGTCCGATCCATTGGGAGGGCATCTGGTTTCCGGTCACGTGGACGGGACGGGGGAGATCCTGGAGGTCGAACCCGAGGGGAATTCCTGGCGCTACCGCTTTCGGGTCCCCCGGGAGATCAGCCGGTACCTGGTGGAAAAGGGATCGGTTGCAGTGGATGGGGTCAGCCTGACGGTGGTGGAGTGCGGAGATGAGGAGTTTTCGGTAAGCTTGATCCCTCATACGGCCCAATCCACGACCCTGGGGAGGAAAAGAGCCGGGGACCTGGTCAACCTGGAAAACGACATCATTGCCAAATATGTGGAGAAGTTTTTACGCCAGAAGGAGGACCCGGCACAGCAGCCCTCTCGAATCGATGCCTCCTTTCTGGCCCGACACGGTTTTAAGGAGTCGATGGAGTAAGAACCATGGCCGTCAGCCGCATCGAGGAAGCACTGCTGGATATCCGCAAGGGGAAAATGGTCATCCTGGTGGATGACGAAGACCGGGAGAATGAGGGCGATCTCTGCATGGCCGCGGAGAAAGTGAATCCACCGGCCGTCAACTTTATGGCCAAGTATGGACGGGGTCTGATCTGCCTTTCCCTGCAGGAGGAAAAGGCCGATGAACTGCAGCTTCCTCCCATGGTCTCTAACAATACCTCCAGCTTTGGGACCGCTTTCACGGTATCCATAGAAGCCAAGCGGGGCGTCACCACTGGCATTTCGGCCGCCGACCGGGCAACTACGATCCTCACGGCCATTGCCGACGAAGCTAAGTCGGATGACCTGGTGCGCCCGGGACACATTTTTCCTCTACGGGCCAAAAACGGGGGGGTTCTCGTCCGCACGGGCCAGACCGAGGGGTCCGTGGACTTGGCGCGGCTGGCCGGGCTGAAGCCTGCCGGGGTCATCTGCGAGGTCATGAACGATGACGGCACCATGGCCCGCATGCCCGACTTGGAGGTTTTCGCCAAAAAGCACAACCTGAAGATCGTGACCATCGCCGACCTGATCAGATACCGGCTTCAGAATGAATGCATGGTGCGCAGGGCGGCGATCACCACCCTGCCCACCGTTTACGGCGGAGAGTTCACCGCGATCGCCTACGAAAATGATGTGGACCACCAGCAGCACATGGCGCTGGTCAAGGGGGAGATCCGTCCGGAGGAGCCCGTGCTGGTTCGGGTCCATTCCGAGTGCCTCACCGGGGATGTCTTCGGCTCCCAGCGGTGCGACTGCGGGGAACAGCTTCACACCGCCATGCAGATCGTGGCTAAAGAGGGAATGGGAGTCATCGTTTATATGCACCAGGAGGGGCGGGGGATTGGGTTGGCCAACAAGATCAAGGCCTACGCCCTTCAGGACCAGGGAAAGGACACCGTGGAGGCGAATGAAGCCCTGGGCTTTGCCCCCGATTTGCGGGACTATGGGCTGGGAGCCCAAATCCTGCGGGACCTGGGGGTCCGCAAGATTCGCCTCATGACCAACAATCCCAAGAAAATCGTGGGCCTCCAGGGGTATGGGCTGGAAGTGGTCGATCGAGTTCCCCTGGAAATCAAACCTGGGCGGCGGAACTTTGGTTATTTAAGGACCAAGAAGACCAAGCTCGGCCACTTGCTGACCCTGGAGAAAGAGGGAGGGACGAAAAATGCCAAAAACGACTGAAGGAAAGCTCAATGCTCAAGGACTCAGGTTCGCAATCGTAGTCAGCCGTTTTAATGATTTTATCTGCGAGCATCTTCTCTCCGGGGCTCTGGATGTTTTGATCCGGAATGGGGCGGCAGACGGGGATATCGAGGTCTTTAAAGTTCCCGGGGCCTTTGAAATCCCCCAGGTGGCCAAGAAGGTGGTCCTTTCGAGAAAATTTGATGCGGTTATCTGTCTGGGTGCGGTCATTCGAGGGGCGACTCCCCATTTCGAATACATCGCCGCCGAAGTTTCCAAGGGTGTGGCCATGATCGGATTGGAGGGCGAAGTCCCGGTCGCTTTCGGAGTTCTGACCACGGATAATCTGGAGCAAGCCATCGAAAGGGCAGGAACCAAGTCGGGAAACAAGGGCTGGGATGCGGCCCTCTCGGCCATCGAAATGGCCAACTTGTACCGGGAAATGAAGGGGAAAAAATAAAAAACATTCACCACAGAGGCGCAGAGTTCGCAGAGAAAGAATAAATAAAAAACGACCCCAAATTTTTTCTTTGTGTTCTCTGTGTCTCCGTGGTGAAAAAGGTCTTTGAATGACGATTCGCAGGAGGGCGAGAGAGATCGCGCTCCAGGTTCTTTACCAACTAGATATCGTCCCGGGAGACCCGCAAGAGGCTCTGACCCTGTACTTTGAAAACTTTCACCCTTCCGAGAAAACCCGGGAATTCTGCCGGCGGCTGGTCGAAGGGGTCTGCCAGGGACAAGGAGAAATCGACCGGCTCATCGAAGAGAATGCCGAAAACTGGACTTTGAAGAGAATGGCGGTGGTAGATCGAAACATCCTCCGCTTGGCCACTTTTGAGCTTCTCAACTGCCCGGATATCCCCTTCAAGGCGAGCCTCAACGAGGCCATCGAATTGGCCAAGAAGTTCGGCAACGACGACTCCAGCGCGTTCATCAACGGAATCCTAGACCAAATCCGTTCTCTGGGAGGTGCCAATCTCCCAGACGGGACACCGCTTTCCAAGAAGCCAACATGAGGTGGGCAATCCTTTCTGATGTTCACGGAAACCTGGAGTCCTTCCGGGCGGTGATCGAGGACCTTCGGGGGGAAAAGGTGGAGAGGGTTGCCTATCTGGGAGACGTGGTGGGTTATGGGGCAGACCCTAATGATTGCCTGACCTTGCTGGAGGGGTTAACCGATTGGGTAGTGGCCGGGAATCATGATTACGGTTCCATCGGGTTGACCGACATCGATGTTTTCAACCCCTCGGCCCGCTCCGCCACTCTTTGGACGAGGGACCAACTTCTCCCCGAAAACCGGATTTATCTCCGGAATCTTCTCCTCAGGCGCCAGATTGGAGAGATCACCTTCGTCCACGCCACCCCGAACCAGCCGGAAGATTGGAATTATATATTTACCTTCCCCGAGGCAGAAGAGGCCTTCCAGTCCCTGACCGGAGGTCTGGCCTTTATAGGCCACTCCCACCGGCCGTTAATATTGGCCAAGGAAAAGGATTCGGAAGTGCGGGTCATCGACCACGAAGAAGTGATCCTGGAATCCGGGATTCGCTACATCATTAATGTGGGAAGCGTGGGACAGCCCCGGGACGGTCATCCCGAGGCCGCCTATGGGCTTTATGATGAGACGGGGAAGACCTATCGACTAAAGCGGGTGGACTACGATGTGGCCACCGCCCAGAAAAAGATCATCAAAGCCGGCCTTCCCTCCTTCCTCGCCCAGCGCCTATCCCGAGGAATCTAATAAGGACAATTTCGAGTTTCGGGTCTCAAGTTTCGGGTTTGGGCTTTGCTTTTCGGGTTTGTCTTTTTCTTACTAATGAGGCCATAATAATCTGGACAGGGAGTTTATTTCTTCCTGATCCTGGATTCCGGCTTCCGCCGGAATGACAACAAAGAACCGTGCCATTCAATGTCCGGCACTCCGGCGAAAGCCGGAGTCCAGTTCAAGATTTTTTGTAGGAGAGAATTCCTACCAATGATGTCCAGACAATAATGGACTCCTTAATAACTTGAAACTCGAAACCTGTAACTATTTCTTGGGGCGGGTAGCCCATCGCATCCAGCTGGTTAATTCCATCGCCTGGCTGGGGCAGAGTTCATAACAGCAATAGCAGGAGATGCATTTTTTCTCATCCAGGAAAGGGAATCCCTGGAGAGACAGTGCCTGGGCCGGACAGTGCTGGATGCAGACTTCGCACCGGGTGCACGAGTCCCGGCGCACCTTCAGTCTGGGTTTGACGAGGGGACGATACAGGAGCTTATTGAGCACGGTTCCGAACCATCCCCGGCTTGCGAAGGGGATGGGGGTCTTGAATTTTTTCAGGGATTCCCATGAACCCTGGATTTCCATTCTGGCCGGGTCTATCTCTCCCAATCCCCTCTGACCTGCGACGGCCAGATGATCCACATCCTGGGCTGGAATCCCCATCATAGCCGCAATCAGTCCGTCGATCAAAACCCCGTTCCGCGAGGCCAGGACTTTTCCGATAAAGCGAAGCTCTTTGCCGGAAGGACCATTCCCCTCCATACCCACTACTGCATCCATGATGGTCAGGTCCGGAACCCGGACCTGGTAGATGTCCACCAAGGCCTCGGAAAATTGCCTGGGCCGGGGAACGGCGAAGTGAACGCGGGCTTTCTCGGCTCCCGCCAGAATCCCGAACATGTTCTTGACCGCCCCCGTGATCCGGGTTTGGACATGGGTTTTGAATTTGGGAACATTGATGAGCAGGTCTGCTTCCAAAACGGGCCTGGAGATGACCACTTTCTTTAGGAATGGAGATTTCAGGGGGACCTGAACGGTCTCCCTGGCGAAATTGACATATCCGCCGTCGGCCGCTTCCAGAATCCCGGAGACCCGGGCGCACCGCTCGTTGGCCGCGTATCCACTCATTCCCGGATTGTCCCCCACCCAGCAGGTGGCCCCCCTTTTCTTCAATGCCTTCACCAAAGATCGAATCAGGGATGGATGGGTGGTGATGCCCTTTTCCTGCGGATAGGGCCCAAGCATGTTCGGTTTTAGGAGAATCTTTTTCCCGCTACAGGGAAGGGGAAAAGTCTCCAAAACCTCTTCCACCAATGCGTCCATACCAGGATAATCCCCGTCCAAAACCAAAATCGAGGGTCGGACCGGCGGTGGGGGGTAAGAAATCATCATCTCATCATCCGGAGCGGGGAGGAGACCAGAGGAACAGGATTCATTCGAGGACGGAGGTGAGGGAAATCTCGAGTGCCTTCTCGCACCACCGGGCTAGGGCCAATAATTTCCCCTCGGAAAAAGCCTTGCCGACCAATTGAATCCCCAGGGGTAGCCCTTCCTGGCTCAAACCGGATGGGAGGGTGATCGTCGGAAGCCCGGAGAAACTCCAGGGGACCTGAAACCAGGCATCCCCCGTGGATTCGAGACCTCGGGGAGCTGGAGAAGAAGTGGAAGGGGTCAGCAGCAGGTCGTATCGCTCCATGACCCGGTCCATCTGGCGCCGAAACTCTCTCTTGATTCGGTAGGCGGTCAGATAATCCACGCCGGGGATCAAACTCCCGATCTCGATGAGCTCCCGCAGCTTGGGACGGTACAGCTCCCGGTGCTTTTCGTAAAGCGGTTGGTGAAACGCCGCGCCCTCGGTCCGCATCACGATCCGGTGGGCGTCATGGACCACCGCGAAGCTTCCCGGCATCTTCACCGTCTCCGCTTTGGCTCCCGTCTTTTTGAGTCGGGCCAAAACCTCATCCGTATTTTTCCATACCTGGGTTTCGGAATTTTTCCGATAGAACTCCTCCACCACCCCGATGAAGGGAGCCCGGGAGGATTTTGAGGCCCGGGTATAATCGGGGACCGGCTCCCGGCTGGTGGTAGGATCCTGGGTATCATAACCGGCCAGCACATTGAGAAGGAGGGCCGCATCAGATACCGTTCGGGTGAAGAGGCCCACATGATCCAGGGACCAGCTGAAGGGGAGAACCCCGTATCGGCTAATCCGGCCGTAAGTCGGCTTGAGTCCGACCGCGCCGCAATAAGAGGCCGGGCGGAGGACGGAGCCCCCGGTCTGAGACCCCAGGGCGCCGGGACACATTCCCGTGGCCACCGCGGCCGCAGAACCGCTGCTGGACCCGCCGGGGGTGTGTTCCCGGTTCCAGGGATTGCGAGTCGGCGCCGGGTCGGCATGGGCGAATTCCGTGGTCGCCGTCTTTCCCAGTACGATGGCCCCGGCCTGCTTGAGCCGCAGGACGGCAGTGGAATCAAAAAAGGGGACAAAATCGGCTAGGACCTTCGACCCGCCCGTGGTCTTCACCCCCGCCGTATAGAAAATGTCTTTAACCCCCAGGGGAATTCCATGGAGCATGCCACGTTTTCTTCCTCGGGCGGTTTCCTTTTCACAACGCCGGGCTTCTTCCAGTACCTTCTGGCGGTCCAGGGTCACCCAGGCCTGGATGGAAGGCTCCAGGGCATCGATGCGTTTCAGCAGCGATTCAGCCAGGGCCACCGGAGAAAGTTTCCTCCGACGAATTTGCTGGATCATTTCGGTTAAGGTGAGACGGTACGGCTCTGTCATTTCCACCTCCGATCCAAAAGCATAGGGCATAGAGCATAGAGAAAGAAAGATACGCCATGCGCTATGCCCTATGCTCTTGGCCTTTTTCACCGTGCGAAAGAAGGTTCTTCCTCCATCTCCAGAGGGTAATTCTCGATCACGACGAGGGCCCG
>DASPRR010000032.1:0-5928 GCA_035624375.1 Thermodesulfobacteriota bacterium
TCTCCCGGGACCAAGTGGTTCTATATTTACCAGGAGGGGTATAAGGCCCTTTTCATGGGAAAATAATGAGATGAACTTGAAAAAAGTCGTCACTCCGGTGAAAACCGGAGTCCAGAGACTTGATCACCCCTTTGAACAACTAGATTCCGGCTTTCGCCGGAATGACGGGGGAAAGGGGGTTCTGACCTTTTCGAGGCCATCAATGGAGCCCTCTGGGACAAGCATGATTCCCCCAGAGGGCCTTGGCTGGTTTATGGAGTAAAGGCCTGGGCGACTTTTTTCCCCAGGGCATGACAGGCTTCCAACCCCTTCTTGTCGGGGACATATTGAATGTTCAACCCCGGGTCGACGATTCGGAACTTCATCGCCTCCAGGTCCTGGTTGATCAGCTTCACCGCCTCCCCGCTCCAGCCGTAGGAGCCGAAAGCGGCGGCGATCTTGTTCAGCGGCTTGAGCCCTTTCATGTAGCACAGGAAGTCGGCCACGGTGGGAAAAAGGCCGTTGTTCAGGGTGGGGGACCCCACGAGAATGGCCCCGGCATCCAAAACCTCGGTCATCACGTCACTCCGGTGGATGGTCCTCAGGTGCATCGTGCGGGCGTCCACTCTCTCCTGAGCGAGGGCATCCACGATGGCCTCGGCCATGGCCTGGGTGCTGTGCCACATGCTGTCGTAGATCACCAGGGCCTTTTTCTGGGGCTTCTGCTGCGCCCATTGGACGTAGGCCCGAATGATCTTCCCCGGGTCTTTCCTCCACATGATTCCGTGATCCGGGCAGATCATCTTGATCGGCAATCCCATCCGGGTGACCTTTTCCACCAGCTTTAATATCAGCGGGGAGTAAAGGAGGAGGATGTTGGCAAAATACTTTTGAGCGTGGGGCATGATCGCCTCCCCGATCTGGTCGTCGAACCTTTCCATCCCCGCATAGTGCTGGCCGAAGGCATCGCTTGAAAAAAGAATCTGGTCTTCCTTAAGGTAGGTGAACATGCTGTCCGGCCAGTGGAGCATGCGAGTTTCCAGGAAGGTGACAATTCTCTGGCCAAGTTTCAATTCTTCCCCCTCATTCACCGGCTTGAGGTTCAGGCCTCCATGGAAATGGCGGGCGAGGTTCTGGGCCCCCAATTTGGAGCAGTACACCGGCTTTTCGCTTCCGATCACGTGCATCAACCAGTCCAGGCTGCCGGAATGATCCAGTTCCGCGTGGTTGCTGATTACATAGTCGATCTTCTTCGGGTCGATGAGGAGGCGGATCTGATCCATCCACTCGGGGGAAAAGTCCTTCTTCACCGTGTCGATGAGAACGACTTTTTCCTCCTTGATCAAATAGGCGTTATAAGTGGTACCCTGGTAGGTTGAATACCCATGAAAGTCACGAATGTTCCAGTCGATGGACCCTACCCAATAAATGTTCTTGGCGATCTCTAAAGGTTTCATGGCTCTCTCCTTATTTTAATGTTGAATCCTATCGTACGCAGATGAATGCAGATCAACGCAGGTCCATTTCGAAGAAAAGCAGACCGAAAACCAGGATTTCAGGAACAGCCCACTCCCTCTGCGGGCCGATCAGTCATCGATAACTCTCAAGAATTTTCGCCAGCAATGCCCCGTCCACGCCTTTTCCCACCAACGGCCCCTCTTTAAGGGCCGGGAAGTGAGATTCAAAGGCGGGCCGGTTATTCCAGTAGAGGATTCCCACCGGAATGTTTTCCCCCCACTCCTCGGCCGTTTTCATGGCTACCTCCCAGTTGGTGGGGTCGTAATCGGGGGGGAGTTCTTTGCAGCGGGATTTATACCAGCTGAAGGTGTTCATCTTGTTGAACGAAACGCAGGGCTGAAGAATATCCACCAGGGAAAATCCCCGGTGGGCGATGGCTTCCTGGATGATTAAGGCCAGGTGGTCAACCATTCCCGCAAAACCCCTGGCCACAAACCCGGCCCGTAGGGCAATGGCAACGGCCACCGGATTGAAGGGGGAGGAAGCGACACCTTCCGGTTGGACCTTGGTGACAAACCCGGTCTCGGAAGTGGGGCTGGCCTGGCCTTTGGTGAGTCCGTAAACCTGGTTGTTATGCACCAGGAGAGTGACATCGATGTTCCGCCGCAGGGCTGCGAGGAAATGGTTTCCTCCCTCCCCGTAGTTACAGCCGTCCCCGCTCTCCACAATCACCGTTTTCCCGGGATTGGCCAATTTCGCGCCCGTGGCAACGGGCAGAGAACGGCCGTGGAGGCCGTCGAATAGATTTACGTTCAGATAGTGGGGCGCCTTCGCCGCCTGTCCGATCCCGGAGACGAAGATGACATCCTGGGGCCTCAGCCGGCAGGCAACCAACGCCTGTTTCACCGCTTTCAATACCGAAAAATTACCGCACCCCGGACACCAGGTCGTCTCGTAATCCCCGTAATCCTTCAAGGTCACCATGGATTGTCTCCCATTCTAGTCCTTTATGAATTAACCCAAAATGGTCACAACTTGTAGGGGCAACCCTCCGTGGTTGCCCATCTTGCGGGCGGCCACAGGAGGCCGCCCCTACAATAACCTATTTGGTTCTGGCTCTTTCAGGTTAGGTAGGGGCAATTCATGAATTGCCCTTACGATGATTTGCTCGTCCTCCCTGCGTAAGGACGGTTCGTGAACCGCCCCTGCGCCCGGGTCAATTCAATTCCCGGAGAATATATTCCGGGGTGATGGGCAGACCGTCGTATCGGCCGACCTTCTTTTTAATTTCAAAACCGGACTCCTGCCGGATCAGCTTGGCCAGCTGCCCTGTGGCGTTTCCTTCCACGGAGATGACCTGGCGGGCGCCTTGGAGGGGAGGCAGGAATTGTTCCTGAACCAGGGGCCAAACCTGAGGGAAAAAAAGGGTGGCCACTTTCTTTCCCTTGGAGCGCAGATGAGAAGCTACTTCCAGAACCGATCCCTTGGTGGACCCCCAGGTGACCAGAAGGATTTCCGGATTCCCATCTCCCTTTAATTCCGGGGGAATGACCTCCTGCCGGATTCCTTCCATTTTCCTCAGCCTTTTATCCACCATCTGCCTGCGGACCGAAAGGTCTTCGGTGAGGTGCCCATCTTCCGTGTGCTCGTCGCTTCCGGCCACCACCCGGTGCTCGCTCCAGCCCGGAAGGAGGCGGGGAGAAATCCCGTTTTCGGTGATCGCAAACCGGCGATAGGGAAGGGATGCGGGAACCGCGTTCCAAGAGGGTCCCGCAAGGGGAAGCTTTTCTACCTCAAAAGGCTCTATGGAACGGTAAGAATCGGACAAAAATTGGTCAGTGAGGACAAAGACCGGCCCCTGGTATTTTTCTGCCAAGGCAAAGGCCCGACGAGTCAGATGGAAACACTCCTCCACGGTTCCAGGGGCGAAGATGGCCCGGGGAAATTCACCATGCCCGGCAAAGAGGACAAATTGCAGATCGGCTTGCTCCGTCCGCGTAGGCAATCCCGTGGCCGGCCCCGGACGCTGGGCCACCACTATTACGACGGGGGTTTCAGTCATCCCTGCCAAACTGACTCCTTCTACCATGAGGGCGAACCCGCCCCCCGAAGTCCCCACCATGCTCGGAGCCCCGGCATAAGAAGCCCCCAGGGCCATGTTGATGGCCGCGATTTCATCTTCGGCCTGCTCCACCACCAGCCCCATTTTCCCGGCCCACTTGGCGAGGGTTTGACCGATCGAGGTGGACGGGGTCATGGGGTAGAAGGAATAAAATTTCAGCCCGGCGGAGATGGCCCCCAGAGCGATGGCCTCGTTGCCCTGCATCATCATCCGCCGGGTTGGATTCGGGACTGGGGAGAGTTTTCCCATGAATGGGGGCTGGGAGAGGGTCCAGGCCATGGCGTCCCGAAGAACCTTGCGGTTCTCTTCGGCAACCCCCGGAGCCTTCTTGCCGAAAAAATCCTCCAGGGTGCGGCCGACGACCTCCTCCTTCAAACCCATGAGGCCAGAGACGACTCCCAGAGCGGCGATATTGGAAAATTGATCCGAGGCCAGATGGCCGAAGGGGACCTTCAGACAGACTTTTTCATCCGCACTGCACCCCTGATCCGCGACAATTCTCCCCCGGGGAGTCAATTCCTTATCGTGGAGGGTGATTGTCAAATCATCCAGGGCCACGAGGAGGTCGACCTCCTCCCGGGAAGCAATGACTTCATCCGGGCTCACCCGGATGGAAAAGGTATTGTGGCCGCCGCGGATTCTGGACATGTAGCTCTGGGTGACCAGGATATAATACCCGGCACGCACCAGGCTCTTGGCCAGGATCTCTCCCACGGTCACCAAGCCCTGACCGGCCTCTCCTCCGATTAGAATATTCAGGGTATTCACGATTCTTCCTCCTTTAGGAAGGCCCTACCGGTTCCAGCCGATTCAGCAGGATTAGAACTATATTATTACCCAGAAAGCCCTTTTGAGGGAACGGGGAAAATATCCCATTTTGGCAGGGGGTATATAGGGGGAATACCCGGGAACAAAAAGGAGGGGCTTGGAATTACCTTCCGGTCAATCCTAACCCCTCCATTCCATGAACGGTAATACCGCTTCCGAGCAGGATGTGGCTAGATTGGGAAAAGAAGAACAATCAAAAGACCCGCAAGTACCTCCCGGTCTTGTCGATGTAACCGGTTGCCCGCCCCAGCTTCACCATGCCCAGACCTTCGTTGAAAGCATAGGCCCCATCGAACTTGGGCCAGACGGCGAACTGTCCGGTATTGAAGATGTAACCCCACTTGTATTCAAATTTCACCGGGGCAACCCCGTCGTGAAAAGGAAAGGCCACTTCAAATTGAGGTTTGATGGCGATTTGCCCTGTCTTATCGATGTAGCCCCACTGGAGTCCGTCCTTCACGGGTGCCAAACCGTCACCAAACGACAGGGCATTGTCAAATTGCGCTTTGATGACCATCTTGCCAGTCTTGTCAATAAACCCGAATTTCTTGCCGGCTAACACTGCAGCCAGGCCCTCGGAAAAGGGAAAGACCAAGACATACTCGGGCTGGACGGCTACTTGTCCAGTTTTGTCGACAAATCCCCACTTGTCGCCCACTTTAACTTCGGCCAGTCCTTCGGAAAAACGCTCGGCGTATCCAAATTGGGGCTGGATGGAAAACTTTCCGGATTTGTCGATGAACCCCCACTTGCCCCCTGTCTCTGCTGGGGCCAGTCCTTCGGAGAAAGAACCGGCTGATTCGAATTGAGGTTGGATGACAAATTTCCCCTTCGGGTCAATAAAGCCCCATTTATTTCCGGACATCACGGAGGCCAGTCCGTCGCGAAAGCGCCAGGCGGCGTCATATTGCGGTTCGATGACGATCTTTCCCGTCTTGTCGATATACCCCCACTTTTCACCGATCTTCACCGCGGCCAAGCCTTCGGCAAAGGGGGTGGCGTCGTCAAATCGAGACTGGATGGCCATTTTCCCGCTTGGGTCGATGAAGCCCCATTTTCCTGTGGCGCAACCGCTGAGGGACCAAAGAATCCCGACCGTCCCCAATACTGCTAATCTAAATTTCCATGCGCTCAGGCATTTCATTCGTTTCCTCCTTTTGCTCAACACCGCAGAGAGCCCGGTTAAAAGAAGAGATAGGACGCGCTCAGGAAAAAAACATTGGCCTTATAGCTTGGGTTGGCGTAAGCCCCGCTGAGATAGCTCAGAGTGGTTCCGGTCGAAGAAGTGGCAAGGTACTTGTATCCGTTCATCTGGGCGTCATCATAATCATATTTCTCATAGACCCAGCCGGCGGAGAAAGAGAAGGATTTAACGGGATTATAGGTCACCCTGGTCAGGAAATACCTCAGGGTGTAGTTGTCCAGGTTGTTGATGTCGATGTTATCCTGATTCCGTCCAAGGTCCGCCGGGACAAAGGTCCTCAGGTAAGTATAGTCGGCGAACCCTTTCGATTTTACATAGCTGTATTGGAATCTGAAAA
>DASPRR010000042.1:0-4007 GCA_035624375.1 Thermodesulfobacteriota bacterium
CGGGAAATGGCCCAGGTCAAGCCCAAGGCGCTCATTCACCGCGGATACCATGGGGCATTCGGAGCCCAGTACCTGAACAGCTTCCAGACTGCGAGAGCCCTGGCCATCGCCAACGCTCTCCTGGGGAACATCGATCGGGAAGGCGGCATCTATTTTCCCCAGACCGCACAGCTAGGGGAATTGCAGCCCAAGCATCCGGTTCCTGAGGGGCCGAAGGTTCCCAAGTCCGACGGCACCGGGATTCCGGGAAGATACCCTCTGGGGTCCTATGGCGATGGGATCGCCCATGCCATCCCCGAACTGGCCTTGCGGGGAGAATTGAAGGCCGGCTTCGTTTACCACTATAATCCCCTGCGCACCAACCCCAACCCCAAGCGGGTCATCGCCGGGTACCAGAAGCTAGACCTCCTGGTGGCCATCGACACGGTGCTTTCGGAAACGGCCTCCATCGCCCACTATGTCCTGCCCGAATCCTTCTACCTGGAACGGGACGAGGCCGTCGACACCAAGCACAGCGGGAAGATCGCCCAGGTCAGCATCCAGCAGCAGGTGGTAAAGCCCCTCTTCGACACCAAACCCGGAACCCAGATTATCTTCGAACTGGCCAAGCGTCTGGGCTTGGGGAAGTATTTCGAATTCGACCTGGAGGAGGCCAACCGCCTGCGCCTCAAGCCCCTGGGCGTGACCCTGGAGGATTTGAAGATAAGAGGCGTTCTGCCGGTAGGCAAGGAGTGGAAAGAGGGATTCGAGAAGTTGGACACCCCCTCGGGGAAGGTGGAGATCTACTCTTCCACCCTGGAGAAGCTGGGCTACCCCCCGATTCCGCGTTGGGAGGAGCCTTTGGTGACTCCCAACCCCAAGGACCCGCATGCCTTCCGCCTCTTGCATGGCAAACAGGCCGTCCACAGCCACGCCATGACCGCCAATCAGCCCTATCTCCTGGAGATCAGCCGCCGCTACGACCTGATCCGCCTGTGGATGAACCGCCAGCGGGGGGAGAAGGTGGGGTTGAAGGACGGCGACTGGGCGAAAGTCAAATCGCTGGTGGGAGAAGGGAAGATCCGGGTCAAACTCACCGAGGGACTGCACCCCTCGGCGGTGTGGCTGCCCAGCGGGTACGGAAATTTCTCCCAGCACCTGAAGAACTCTTATGATGTGGGGCTCTCCTACAACGACTTTCTGCCCACTTTGTTCGACCCTGCCGTGGGTCATGCCATGTCGGCGGAAGTCATCGTGCAAGTTACCAAGGTCTGAGGCAGGGGAAAAAATTATGGCTCGCTACGGGATGGTCATTGATGAGACGAAATGCGTGGGATGCCATGCCTGCCGAGTGGCCTGTCAGAACCAGAACAGTCTTACCGAAAGAGAATCCTACAATCACCTGGAGGAGAGGGAATACGGGGCTTTTCCCAATTACAACCGGGAATTCATCCCGGTCCAATGCCAGCACTGCGACAACCCTCCCTGCGTAAGGGTCTGTCCCACCGGCGCCTCCTACAAACGAAAGGACGGCATCGTCCTGGTGGACAAGGACCAGTGCATCGGCTGCAAGTACTGCATCGCCGCTTGCCCCTACAACGTGAGGATCATCAAGAAAGAGGGGTATATCGAGAAATGCCGTTTCTGCCTCGAATTTGTCGAAAAAGGAGAAAAGCCGGCCTGCGTCACTACTTGCATGACCGGGGTCCGGGTCTTTGGAGACCTTGATGACCCGAACAGCGAAGTCTCCAGGTTGGTTATCAAGCAGAAGCTAAAGCAGTTCAAGGCCGATTTGAACACCCGTCCCAGAATCTATTATAAGAAGGCCTGATCCGGATGACCTCCCGAGAGAAAGAACTTCTCTGTGAGCTGATGGCTGCCGTTTTCTCCCCGCCGGAGGCTGAAGGGATCGAACAGATTCGCCGGGAGGGTTTTATTCTGGAGGAATCCGTCAAGTCCTGGGGAGGAGATGCCGCTCTTCTCTTCGGACTCAAAACGGAGGGCGAGGCGGAGGCTTTATCCCGGGATTTGCGCGGCGAGTACGACCGGCTCTTTGGCGGAAAGACGGGAGATTCCGCTCCCCTGGTGGAATCCTGCTACAAACCCTGGACCCAGGATGGGGAATGCCGTCTCTCCTTTGCCCATGAAAATGGACTTCTCATGGGGGACCCCGCCCTGCACATGGCCCATATTTTCAGGCATTCAGGGCTGGAAGTGCCCAAGCCGTTCCAGGCCTGTCCAGATCATCTGGTGCTGGAGCTGGAATTTTTGTCCGTCCTTTACGGGAATGCCACCGACCGGGAGGTCAACCAATTCATCCAGGACCACCTGGATTGGGTTCCGCAAATGAAAAGGGATTTGAAACAGCTTTGCCCTCACCCTTTTTACCTGAGTGCCGCCGAATTAGTGGATGATTTTCTGCGCCACGAGAAAAATCGACTGGAGACCCGAGATGATGGAAAGAAGAGCCTTTATTGAAAAGCTGATTGCTGCGATCTCCTTGGGAGGGGTTTTCCTCCTGGCCGCGTGCCAGAATAAGGAAGACCGGATCCCCCGCTCCGGGAGCGAGGACCCTCTCTGGAAGCTCGCCCAGGGGCAGGCCAAGGTCGAAGAGCCCCTGGAGCTGGCCTACTCCAAAGGCACCCCGGCCTTCTACCGCGACGCCTCTCTCGGGAAAATCGACCCGTCCTTTGCCCCCAAGACGGGAGGCGGGTGAAGCTGATCCCTGTCCGCCGTGGGCGGATGTTAAAGACAGTGAAAGTGCAAGTGAAAGGGTAAGGAAGGATCCCTACAACCAAAATATGCAATCTTTTCACTTTCACTTTCACTGACCAAGGAGTTAAGGATGGAAGGGGAAATCTACTGGAACTGGACCGTGGCCGTATATCTGTTCGTGGCCGGAGTGAGCGCGGGCGCCTTCGGCATCTCGGCCTTCGCTTATTTCTTCGGGGAGGAAAAGTATGAAAAGATCACCCGCCTCGGGGCCTACATCGCCCCTTTCCCGCTGATCTTCGGGCTTCTCTGTCTGATCTACGACCTGGAGAGGCCCCACCTCTTCTGGAAGCTGCTGTTGACCGTGCAAGTCAACTCGGTCATGTCCCTGGGGTCCTGGCTTCTTGTTCTTTTTTCAGCAATGACCTTTCTCCACTTTTATCTCTGGCTTCCGGAACGGTACGACCTCGTTCACCTTCTGAACCGACTGCCCAAAAGGTGGGACGGAATCAAAGCGGTGCATTGGCTGAAAACCAATTCCTTCCTGGTTGAATTCCGCCGCAAGAATCTGACCCGGAACCGCGGGCTGGTGGCCGGCTGGGGGATCCCCGTCTCCATGGGAGTGGGAATCTATACGGGCGTGCTCCTCGGGGCGTTGAACGCCCGGCCCTTCTGGAACAACCCCATGCTTCCCTTCCTCTTCCTCCTTTCGGCGATGAAGACCGGCACGGCGGCGATCTGCTTCGCGGGGTGCTTCCTGAACGGCTCGGGGAGGATGACGCAGGAGGAGCTGGAAACCAATAAATTCATGATTCACACCATCGATTTCACCCTCATGGTCTTTTCCGTCATCGCCGTATTCCTCTTCGTGATGGGACTGTACACCTCGCCCCGAAGTTCGGTGGAAGCCGCCCACCTGATCATGGGTGGAGACTATACTTTCCCGTTCTGGGTAATTGCTGTAGGCTTGGGAATTCTGGTCCCCATGGCCCTGGAAACCTACGAACTGATCCCCCATTTCATCAAACGGGTCAGCCTCCGGGAGCATAAACCATGGCTTTCCGGAGTCACAGCCTCATTGGTCCTTCTGGGAGGATTCATCCTTCGGCTGGTGATTGTTTACGCCGGGCAGCTGGCGAGAGTGGTCGCCTAAAACAGTCTCAGGTTTCAGGTCTCAGGTCTCAAGTTTAAGGTTGCCGATCGCAGGCTTAATAAACGGACCTTCCCCTCCCTCAAACCCTAAATTACTCTTTGAGTTGGATTCATTTTCTTCCGATAAAATATTTACCGGCACCTGTAATTCCGTGCTTGTTAAC
>DASPRR010000047.1:0-2633 GCA_035624375.1 Thermodesulfobacteriota bacterium
GAGGGGATGTACCGAATTTCGCTCCCATATCTCCTTTTGGAACACGGTCTCTGAGATGAGGGAGCGGGTTCATGAATTTTTCCAGAATTTGAGAACGCTTCCTCTTTTCTCTTGACTTAGCTCTCCTTATCCTTTAAATTCTTTTTCCAGCGATTCTAATCGCGAGGATGAAGTTTCCCCCATGCATCGCCCTGTGGAGAGGAAGGAATCTATGAGCGCAGAATTCAAAACCGTATGGGCAAAGCCCCTAACGGAATTCTGTCAGCGGGTTTTTGAGAAACTGGGGATGCCTCCCGAGGACGGCTTCACCACTGCGGACGTTTTGGTGCTGGCCGACCTGCGGGGCATCGACTCCCACGGCGTCGCCCGGCTGCGACGGTATTTTACAGGCTTGAAGAACGGCATGATGGTGGCCAGGCCGCAGATGAAAGTGGCCCATGAGACCCCCCTAACCGCCCTTCTCGACGGCGGGGCGGCCCTGGGCCAGGTGGCCGGGAAGCGGGGTATGGAGATGGCCATCGAGAAGGCGCTGAAGAACGGGGTGGGGTTTGTTGCCGTGCGGAACAGCAACCATTATGGGATCGCCGCCTATTATTCTCTGATGGCCCTGAAACATGACCTCATCGGGATCTCCCTGACGAACTCCGACGCCTATGTCGTCCCCACCTTTGGTAAGGAGGTCATGCTGGGAACCAACCCCATCAGCGTGACGGTCCCTGCGATGGAGGAGCGGCCTTTTGTTCTGGACATGTCCACGGCGGTGGCCACGCTGGGGAAGTTCGAAGTTTACAGCCGCATGGGCAAGAAGATCCCCCTGGGATGGGCCACCGACGAGAAGGGACGGTCCAGCGACGACCCGACGCGGGTCATTGCCAATATCCGCAGCAAAGCCGGGGGAGGGATCCTGCCCATGGGTGGGGAGGGGGAAGAATCCGGCGGCCACAAGGGATACGGGTTGGACCTGTTAGTGGACATTTTGTGCGGAGTCCTTTCGGGGTCCGGGTATTTGAACCTCCTCTACCCGAAAACCCCGGACGGAAAGCCGCTGCCTTCCAAGGTCGCTCATTTTTTTGGGGCTCTGCGAGTCGATTACTTCCGCCCGGTGCAGGAATTTAAGAAGGATATGGACGACCTCATCCGCCGGTTGAGGAACTCGGCCAAGGCCGAGGGGCAGACCCGGATCTTTATCCACGGCGAAAAGGAATTCGAGCTGGAAGAAAAATACCGCAAAGAGGGCATCCCCCTTTACTTCAAGGTGTACGATGACCTGAAGGCCATCGCGTCCGAGTTGGGAGTGAAATTCGATTTATAAGATCGATTCGGGAATTGTTTTGGTGGATCACCGCACCCGCGATTCGCGAGGTCTCAAGGAGTCCAGATGGCTGGAAACCGAAAACCCCATCTCTTATAATAAAGGGATGGGGCCTTTTTTTTGATGAGGAAGCGGGACTGGTTTTGGAATGCACGGTTAGGAAAAAATTCGGAAGGAGGTGGGGTGAATGATTACTCTTCCAGCCCATAAGGTCAGGCAATTTGGAGTGGAGTTCTATCAAACCTCTTTTACGTCGGGAGACATCCAGAAGCTGGTCAAGTTCGAAGTGTTGAGTTATGCAGCCCCGGAGGAGGGCCAAAAGAAAAGCAGATCGGCTAAAACCTCGCCCGTAAACTGGGGATTGTTAGAAAAACGGATCGGACAGAGCGAAGCCGCTTTCCAAAGACCGATGATTCGGAAGAAGATTCGGGAGCTGGTCCAGTATTATGCAGAATGCCAGGAAGCTCAAAATCTGCCGGCCATTCCCGGCGCCGTGATCATGATCACGGAGAAAAGGGTCGACTTTTCACCGATGGCGAGGAATCCCAACCTGGGGATGATCCAGATTCCGGAGGAGCCGGGAATCCTGCGATGCCTGGACGGCCAGCACCGCCTGTTAGCCCTGAGCTCCCAGGAGGAGAAGAATGCGGAGATCGATGTCCCTGCCGTTCTCTTCGACAGCCTGGACCCGCGGCAAACGGTAGAACTCTTTGTCACCATCAATGCCAAACATACCCGGCTGAATCCTTCTCACCTGGTCTCTCTAGCCGGCCGGAGACTCTATGCCGACCCGCATCAGGCCCTGGCCCATGACATCATTCGTCAGCTCAACGAAGAAGAAGACTCTCCATTGCAGGGGGACATCAAAATACTCGGTGTGGGCAAAGGCCGGGTCTCCCAGGCCTCGCTGGCCGACGAGATGGTGGATCTCTTCGGTACGATCGAAAAGGTGGGCGGGCCCAACCGCTTCAAGGAATTCGAGCAGAACGGGAAGCGGTTCTTCATGAACTATTTTAAGGGAATCCAGGTGACCTTCCCGAAGGCCTGGGCCGGTCGAAAATACAGCATCAAGACCGGAGCCGCCCTCCGGGCCTTCATCCGGGTGGGTCCCGATGTGATGGCGAGGTCCCGGGAACTGAAGAACGACCCCTTCGACCACTTCGGAATCCGCGAGGCGATCAAACCCTGGGGCGAGAGGATGGGCGAAGGAAGGTTTGAGACCGATGGAGAGTGGCGGAGGAAGCTGGCCGGGGGGACACGGGGAACCGTGGAGCTTCTCACCCGGGAGCTGCAGGATGCAATGAAAGCCCCATGAATAGGG
>DASPRR010000061.1:0-2262 GCA_035624375.1 Thermodesulfobacteriota bacterium
AACCACAGGGGGTTGCCCCTACAATCTATTTATTAAGCACTTTCCCCAGTCCCAGGTTCACCTTCCCGTTGGGATAGACCGGGAAGCCCATCTCTTTGACTATCTTCAGGGCCGGGGCTTTCTCCGACTCCTCGGGGAAGCTGATCAGGTCCAGGGAGAAGACGCTGTCGATTTTCGGGGAAATATCTTTCAAGGCCTGAAGGACCGGCCTGATCTGCTCGGGCTTGACCACGAACTCGATGATCGCCGAAAGAACCTTTTCCTTACGGACCTCGGGCTTCAGCTTTCCGGTCTTTACATCCTCGAAGAGGAAGGTCACCGGATTCCTCGGTTCGAATTCCACCCCGATTTTGGCCAAGGAAATGGCGATTTTTTCGAGGTCTTCCAGCCTTCCGGCCACACCCGGGCGGCCCACTTCAACGGCCATTCCGTATGTGCCCCTCTTGAACCGTCCCGTGACCTCATTGGTCTTCATCTCCTCCGTGCCCCGTCCCGGGACGCCGGTGTTCTTGTGCTCGATCATGGGATCGCTGAAAGCCAGGCGGACACTCCGCGGCCAGCCGATTTCCTGCCGGAAAATGGCCTCGGGCTTGCAGACCCCGGCCCGGAAGCACACGCCGCATTCCACGCACTCTTCCAGGTCGATGACCGCCTTTTTCTTCTTGGGCTTCTTTTCATCCGGAATGTAGGAAATGGCGTCTACCGGACAATAGTCGGCGCACTTCTGACATCCAAGGCATTTCTCCAAATCAATCTTCATTTCTTACCTCTCTTTTTTGTTGTCAATACTCGCTCCTCTATTATCCACCAGCCGTAGGGACGATTCTCGTAGAGTCGAGTCTGCGACATGAATCGCTTCTACGATTCTTAAGACAATCTTTCACCCTCCCACATAGAGGGGCAGGATCGTTATTTTGTAGCCATCCCTGATTTGAGTCTTTTCCACATCGAACGGGCTGATCACCAATCCATCGCGGGTCACGACCACGCTGAGGTTGGGAAGCAGTTTCCGGTTTTTCCGGTCGATAATCTTTTCTTCGATCACCCGGGATTTAACAGCCAGGCGGTCCAGGAGCTGGATGATGGTGAGCTCCTCCTCCACATCCATTTCCCGGAAGGACCGCATTTCCGAGAGGGCCTGAAAGCCGCCTCCGGGGTCCCTTCCCAGCCACATCCACAGTTCAATTCGAATTCGCATGGATCACACCCAAAATTCCAAATTTCAAGCACCCAACTCCAGATAAATTCCAAAAACCAAATATCCAAACGGGTAAGAGCGACTAACCGGCCCATGGCAGTTTTGTTTCAGTCATTCGAATTTGAAAACTGGTGCTTATTTGGAATTGTGATTTGGTGCTTGGGATTTCTTCTTTATTTCAGGTCTTTAATCATCTCTTTCAGCCCGAGCTTTTCCAGCGTCCCCGGCAGGGGCTTTCCGGTCTTCGGGTCCCAGCCCACCAGACGGTAATAGTTCTCCACCATCTGCGGCCATTTCTCCATAATGTTTTTGCCCTTAGCCGGGCCGTCCACGGGAATGGAACCATACCGTTTGGATGGCCTTTCGTCCTCGATCTTCGCCCCATGGCGAAAGTTGAAGACCCGCAGCAGGTTTGAGATCCGCCTTCCCACTGCGAACCCGTCTTCCAGCTTCCAGTTCCATCCGGTGACCGCATTGAAGCATTCCAGCTGGAGCTTGGGGTGGGGCGAGGCAAACCGGCAGGTGCCCAGGCAATCGTCAAAGAGCCGGATCCCGCTGAACTTGGCGTTGATGGTGGAGACCTGTTCGTGGGAGAAATGATCCGTCGCCTCCTCCTGGTCCACCAATTTAGGATGCACTCCTCCCCAGGTGGCGTCCAGAGAGCTGGTGTTGGTCACGCAGGTGTCCAGGAGTTCATACCAGCGGGTCGTCCCGCGGTGGTCATGGCCCCGGGGGGCGGACCCCTTGCACCCGTAAATGGCCCAGTCCGCAGCCGGCCCGCCAACCTTCTTGGAGGCACGCATGACCCCGTCGGCCAGAAGATTTCCGATGTATCCCTGCCGCCGGGAGATGCGGTTCAGGAGTTCCTTTACCGCTTCCACATTTCCCCAGCTTAGGTCTAGGCCATCGGTCTCCTTCTTGGTGAAAACGCCTTTCCCATAGCATTCCATGGCCCAGCCCACGACCCAGGACCCCTCGTTGCAATCCATTCCCAGCTTGTCCACTTCCTTGGTCAGCATGACCACGGCGCCCAGTTCGGTATTGCCGATCTGTGGGCCCCAGGC
>DASPRR010000063.1:0-15890 GCA_035624375.1 Thermodesulfobacteriota bacterium
CTGATCATGCTCCACGATGAGTCTTTGGGCTCTCTGACCACTTCCAAGCAGAGGCAGGCAGTGGGCACCATGCTCCGGAACGTGAACGCCCTGATCAACATGATCCAAAAGTACCTCCAGCTGGGCCGCATCGAATCGGGACGGATGGAGGTGAACAAAGTCCAGATGCCCATCTTCAACGAAGCCCTGGCCCCCGTTCTCGAGGATGAAAAACAGCAGCTGGACGCCCGCCGGATGCAGGTGGTCCTGGAGAACGAAGAGGCCTTCCGCCGGGTGGAGGAGGAGGCCGACCCGGTTCTTCTGCGCATTGTCTTTGACAACCTCATCGGCAACGCCATCAAATACGGGAAGGAAGGGGGAACGATCTGGGCCGGATTCCGCGAGGAACCCACGGAACTCTGTTTCTACGTGAAAAATGAAGGGCGGGGGATCCCTGCGGATAAGCTGAACGTGGTCTTTGAAAAATTCGCCCGCCTGGAAGGGGAGCTGGAACGCCGGCGGAGGGGAACCGGCTTGGGATTGTTCAATGCCAAGCAGATCGTGGAAAAGCACGGAGGGAAGATCTGGGCCGAATCGGAGGAGGGGAAGTGGGCCAATTTCCTTTTCACCCTCCCCAAGGGAGTCAAGGGGAGTTGATTCCCATGGATCGCCAGTCACAGAACCATCAATGGAGGGAGAGATGGAGGGGCGCAGGAAGGTTTTAGTCATCGACGATGAACCGGACCTGGTGGAAATGATTCGGATGGCTTTGGAAAGGATGTTCGAGGTGATCACCGCCTTTAACGGGAAGGAAGGGATTGCCAAGGCGCGGTCCGAGCGGCCCGATGTCATCGTCCTGGATGTGATGATGCCCGAAAAGGACGGGTTCACTGCCTGCCGGGAGCTGAAGGAAGACCCGCAAACCGCTTCCATCCCGGTCCTCATCCTCACGGGGGTGGCGGAACATTTCGGGCGCACCAAATTCCACCGCATGGGCGGAATGGAGATCGAGGCGGAGGACTTCATCCCCAAGCCCGTCGATCCCAACGAGCTGCTGCGTCGGGTGGCGGCTCTTCTGAAAAAAGGGTGAATCAGAAAGGATTGCCCCTGGGGTGACCTTCCGACCCGTCCGGCTCCGGGTTTTGGTTTCGGGGAAGTCAGGAAGCGCGTCATGGAATTTGAAAAAGCCGTCTTGGGAGAAGAAGAAATGATTGAGTTAGAACCCTTGAAAAGCGAGGAGATTGCCCGGAATCTGGATTCCCAGGCGGAGGTCTTCTTCATCGGCTGCAGCGGCTGGAAGGAAGTGTGTAACCCCGGGGGAGAGGCCCAGTTGCAGCTGCTGAAGAAGGACCTCTCCCTGCGGGGAGTTTCTTTCACCGGGACCCTGGTCGTTGATGCGCTGTGTAACAAGGGGATGGATGAGCTGAGCCTCCTGACCCAGATTCGGCAGGCCTGCCGATCCCGTACCCTTCTTGTCCTTTCGTGCGAAGTCGGGGTTCGGGCGCTGGGGGCGGTTGCCGGGCAGCGGGTGATGCCGGCCCTGCGGACCTTGGCGGCGGAAGGATTCCAAGGGGTGCTGGGGGACAGGGAACTATGCCGTTTGTGCGGCGAGTGCCTGCTGGAGGCAAGCGGCGGGCTCTGTCCCCTTTATTTCTGCCCGAAAGAGATGCTCACCGGCCCCTGCCAGGGCGCCCGCCAGGGACAATGCGAGGTGGACCCCAAGACCCCCTGCGGGTGGGAGTTGATCTATGACCGGCTGAAGACTCAGGGGCGACTGGAGATGCTCAAGACCTCTGCCGAACCGCGGGACCACAGCAAAATCCTTCCGCTTCTCCGTCTCCGATCCACTCTGGCGGCGGGGAGAAAATGAAATTGCGGATTGGGGATTTTGGATTGCGGATTGCAACCCCACCCGCTCCCTTCCCCGCAAGGGAGCGCCGGGGATGGAAATCGTTCCTTAATCCGCAATCCGAAATCCCCAATCCGCAATCGAATCGGGGGTACCGATGACCTTTCAGGAAAGATTGCAGGAGAATAAATTCAGCATCACCTGTGAGATCAATCCTCCCAAAGGGGCCGAGGCGGCGGAAAGGCTGGAAGAGGCCGAAACCCTCAAGGGGCGGGTGGACGCGCTTGCGGTCACCGACGGGAAAAGCTCAGTCATGGCCATGAATCCTCTGGTCATGAGCCACCTCCTCCAGCGGAGAGGCTTCGACATCCTTTTACATGTGAGTTGTCGGGATCGGAACCGACTGGCCCTGCAGTCCGATCTGCTGGGAGCGGCCGCACTGGGGGTCAGCAATTTGGTGGTGGCCACGGGCGACTATTCCTCCATGGGAGATCACCCCCAGACCAAGCCGGTCTTCGACCTGGATTCGGTGCAGTTGTTGAAGGGCATCCAGAAAATGGAAAGCGGACAGGACCTGGGCGGGAATCCCCTGAACGGCCGACCTAAGTTTTTCGTGGGGGCCACCGTGAGTCCCAGCCCGGGACGGGAGGCTGCGCTGGAGCTGCAGCTGATCCGCATGGAGAAGAAGATTGCCGCGGGGGCCAGGTTCTTCCTGACCCAGCCGGTGTATGATGTCGCGGCCTTCTCCCGGTTCATGAAAAGGGCGGCTTCTTTTGGAATTCCCATTTTGGCCGGTGTGCTGCCCTTGAAATCAGCCTCCATGGCCCGGTTCATCAACAAAAATTTGCCCGGGGTTTTCGTTCCCGAACCGCTCATCGAAGAAATCGGCGGCGCTCCGGACCGGGTCCAGGCATCCCTGGGCCAGTGCGCCCGTTTGGTGCAGGAACTGCGGGAATTTTGTCAAGGGGTCCATTTCATCCCCGCCGGATGGGAACGGAAGGTCCCGATGATTCTGGAAGTGGCCCGGCTTTAGGGGAGGGCATGGGAATCCATCGTTCTTGGGGGCTAATTTAAATCATTTACTGAAGGAGAGAACCATGGGTAAAATTCTAGTAGTCGATGATGAACCAGATATGGTAGAAATGATAAAGGCTGCCTTAGAAGGCGCCGCCCACCAAGTTATAACGGCTTTTAATGGGCAGGAAGGATTGAACCGGGCCCGGAAAGAGAAGCCCGATGCCATCGTTCTGGATATCATGATGCCGGTCAAGGATGGCTTCGTGGCTTGCAAGGAGTTGAAGGAGGACCCGGCTTTAAAAAACATTCCGGTCCTCATCCTTACTGCGGTGAGCGAACATTTCGCCAACACTCGCTATGCCAAGAGCATGGGCCTGGACCTGGATGCGGAAGATTATATCGATAAGCCTGTCGATCCAAAGCTGTTGCTCGTTCGTGTGAACAAATTATTGGGGAAGTAGAGGAAAAATCGCGGTTGGCCTGCAAGCCGTAGCCAGAGAGGTGCGGCGAAGGGGGAAGATTGCGATTTTCTGGCAAAGGAGGATTTCTTGTCCCTACCCAGCGAAACGAAATCTCTTTCTGCATTGGAAGATTTCTGGGGCAGCGAGATTCACGTCCAGGATTGCTACCAATGTCAGAAGTGCTCGGCCGGCTGCCCGGTGGCCTTCGCCATGGATTACAAGCCCAACCAGATCATGCAGCTGGTCTCCTTGGGGATGAAAGAACGAGTCCTCTCCTCCAAAACGATATGGGTCTGCGCCTCCTGTTACACCTGTTCCACCCGCTGCCCTAACGACATCGACATTGCCAAGGTCATGGACTGGCTGCGTCAGACGGCCATCCGCGAAGGCGTTCCCCCCGCGGAGAAGGAAGTGGCCCTCTTCCACTCCACCTTCCTGGAGTCAATCCGTACCCATGGCCGGGTTCACGAACTTTCCATGATGGCCCGTTACAAGCAGAAGACCGGAAAGTGGATGGATGACTTCAAGCTGGGCTGGAGGATGTTTACCAAGGGGAAACTCAAGCTTTTTCCCTCGAGGGTGCGGGAGAAGAAAGAAATAAAGGATGCCTTTCGGGGATTGAAGGGATGAGAATCATTGTAAGGGCGACCGGCCGGTCGCCCGTACGGAGTCCGGAGAAAAAAACAAAATTTTGATCGGGAAGTCCGAGTGAGGGACCGAAGTTGAAAGTTTCCTATTACCCTGGCTGTGCTTTACACGGCACGGCGCTGGAATATGATGAGTCGACCCGGGCGGTGAGCGCGCTTCTGGGAGTGGAGCTCGGCGAGCTGCCCGACTGGAACTGCTGCGGGGCCAGCTCGGCCCACGTGACCGATGACTCTCTGGCCTATGGCTTGGTGGCCCGAAACCTGGCCATCGCGGAGAAAGAAGGAAGGGACCTCGTCGTCCCCTGCGCGGCCTGCTACAGCCGCTTCAAGGCGGGAGAGAAGGAAATGGAAGCGGGGGCCCACAAGCTCAACTTCCGGATTCTGAGCCTCCTGGAGTTTCTGGTCGAGGACGGCCTCATGGACCGGATCAAAGGGATGATCAAACGGCCCCTCACCGGTCTCAAGATGGTCAATTATTACGGGTGTCTCCTGGTCCGCCCTCCCAAGGTGACCGGGGCCAAAAAATATGAAAACCCGGAGGAGATGGACCGGCTCCTGAAACTCCTGGGGGGGGAAGCTATCCCCTGGTCTTACAAGACCGACTGCTGCGGGGGAAGCCTGGTCCTCACCAGGACGGACATCGTCCGGCGCTTGACGCAAAAGCTTTTCGACAAGGCCCTGGAGACGGGGGCAGAAGCCATTGCCGTGGCCTGTCCCCTGTGTCAGTCCAACCTGGATTCCCGCCAGGAAGAGATTTCCCGGGAGGCGGGAAAGAATTACCAGATTCCCATCCTGTACATCACCGAATTAATCGGTTTGAGCCTGGGCCATCCCGATGCTGGGAAATGGTTCCGGCGGCATTTCGTCGACCCGGCGAAGCTTTTGGCTTCCAAGGGACTGGTTTGAGGGCAACGAGAGAATGGAAAAAGAGAAAGAGGCTCAGCGAAAGGACGTGGAGAAAATCGGTTCGGTCATGGTCGTGGGCGGCGGCGTTGGAGGGATGCAAGCCTCCCTGGACCTGGCCAACTCGGGCTTCAAAGTTTATCTGGTTGAGGAGAGCTCGGCCATCGGGGGCCGCATGGCCCAGCTGGACAAGACCTTCCCCACCAACGACTGTTCCATGTGCACCATCAGCCCCAAGCTGGTGGAGACCGGCCGCCACCTGAACATCCAGCTTATGATGGACAGCGAAGTGGTGAAAGTGGAAGGCCAGGCCGGGAACTTCTCGGCCACGGTGCGCCACAAGCCCCGCTACATCGACATCAGCAAGTGCACGGGGTGCAGCGAGTGCGCCCAGGTCTGCCCCATCCTCATGCCCGGGAGATTCGATGAAGGCATGGCCCAGCAGAGAGCGGCCTACAAGCTCTACCCCCAGGCCGTGCCCAACGCCTACGCCATCGAGAAACTCGGCGTTGCTCCCTGCCGGGACGCCTGCCCCGCAGGCCAGCGGGCCCAGGGGTACATCGCCCTCATCCGGGAGGGACGCTACCAAGACGCCATGCGGGTGATCAAGGAGGACAATCCCTTTCCGGGAATCTGCGGACGGATCTGCAACCACCGGTGTGAGGAGGCCTGCAACCGCAACCTGGCAGATCAACCCTTATCCATCGCCTCTTTGAAACGCTTCGTGGCCGACCAGGTCTATCCACTCCCGTACATCCCTCCGGACCCCCTTCCTTACAAGTTCGAGGAGAAAGTGGCCATCATTGGCGCCGGCCCCTGCGGCCTGACCGCCGCCCAGGACCTGCGCAAGCTCGGCTATCCGGTCACCATCTTCGAGGCCCTGCCCCTTGCCGGGGGAATGCTCCGGGTTGGGGTCCCCGACTACCGCCTGCCTCCGAAGGTTGTGGACCGGGAGGTGCGGGAGATCATCGACCTGGGAATCGACCTGCGGCTCAACACCCCGGTGACCGACCTCGACGAGGTGATGAAGGAAGGTTTCAAGTCGGTCCTGATCGCGGTGGGGGCCCATGAGGGTCGCAAGCTGCCCATTCCTGGTGCCAACCTTCCCGAAGTCTTGATCAATACCCAATTCTTACGGGACGTGAGTCTCCGCAACATCGGAATTGAATCGGGCAACGGGAAGCCCCACCCGAAGTCAGTCGTCCAGAATCGTCATGTCCTGGTTCTCGGAGGGGGGAACGTAGCCATGGACTGCGCCCGAACCGCCCTCCGCCTGGGCGCGGCCAAGGTAGAAATGGCCTGTTTGGAGAGCCGGGAAAAAATGCCGGCCAGTATCGAAGAGATTCAGGAGGCCGAAGAAGAAGGGATCACCGTCTACCCCAGCCGCTCCTTCAAGCGAATCCTGGACAAGGAAGGCCACGTGGCCGGCGTGGAAGCTGTCAAGGTAACCTTCATGGAGTTTGACCGCGAAGGCCGCCTGAACCTGCAGACCGAGGAAGGGAGCGAACACCTCCTGCCTTGCGAAGTAGTTATTTTCGCCATTGGGCAGCGGGCCGGCCTGGCCTTCATCCCCGAGAGCACGGGGGTGGGAGTAACCCGGATGTCCACCATCGCAGTCAATCCCAATACCTATGCCGCCACCCGTCCAGGGGTCTTCGCCGCCGGCGACGCCACGACGGGCACGGCCTTTGTCATCGAAGCCGTGGCTGCGGGGCACAAGGCGGCGGCCAGCATGCACCGGTACCTGCGGGGGGAAGAGATGGAACCGACCCCTGCGCCCGAGCTGCCGGTGGTAAAGATGGTCAAGGAAGAAGTCCAGGAGCGGGTGGCCAAAGGAGAAATAAAGGTCACTCCGCGGTTCAAGGTAGCCGCGAGTCCTCCCGGTGAGAGGGTGTCTTCCTTTGGGGAGGTGAGCCTAGGGTACAACGAGGAGGAGGCCAAGGCGGAAGCATCCCGTTGTCTGGCCTGCGGGGTCTGCTCCGAATGCCTCTGCTGCTACTACAAGTGCGGGCTCAACGCCATCAACCATGACATGGTGGAGACGCAGGAAGAAGTCAAGGTCGGGTCCATCATCCTGGCCCCGGGCTACGAGGTCTACAACGCCCGTCTTTCGCAGGAGTACGGCTTGGGGCGGTATCCCAACGTTTTGAGCGCCCTCCAGTTCGAGCGAGTCCTCTCCGCTTCCGGGCCGACCCTGGGCCACGTCCAGCGACCGTCGGATAAAAAGGTGCCCAAGAAGATCGCCTTCCTCCAGTGCGTGGGGAGCCGGGATCAGAACCATCCTTATTGCTCGGCGGTCTGCTGCATGTACGCCACCAAGGAGGCGATCATCGCCAAGGAGCACGAAAAGGAAGTCGAGCCCACGATCTTCTTCATCGACATCCGCGCCTACGGAAAGGGGTTCGATACCTATTACGAACGGGCCAAAAAGGAATACGGGGTCCGCTACGTGCGCTGCGCCATCTCCCGGGTGGTGGAGGACCCGCGCACGAAGAACCTGCTGATCACCTATCTCGACGAAGCGGGGGAAATCAGGGAAGAGGAGTTCGACCTGGTGGTCCTCTCGGTAGGCATGGTGCCCGCAGCCTCCACCAAAGAGCTGGCAAAAAACGTGGGGATCGAACTCGATGCCTACGGTTTTGCTAAAACCGACCCCTTGAATCCCCTGGCCACCACCCGACCGGGCGTGTACGTGTGCGGGGTGTTCCAGGGACCCAAGGATATTCCCGAGACCGTGGCCCAGGCCAGCGGGGCTGCGGCAGCAGCCTCCGGGATTCTGTCCGCGGTTCGGGACACCCTGGTAACGCGCAAGGAATATCCGGCCCAGAAGGAAGTCAAGGGGGAAGAACCGCGAATCGGCGTTTTCGTCTGCCGCTGCGGGAATAATATCGGCGGGGTCATCGATGTGCCGGCGGTGAAGGATTACGCCGCCTCCCTGGGCGCCGTGGTCTTGGCCGACGAGAATCTCTACACCTGCTCCCAGGATACCCAGGAGAAGCTCAAAAAGGCCATCGAAGAGCACAAGCTCAACCGGGTGATCGTGGCCTCCTGCTCCCCTCGGACGCACGAGCCCCTCTTCCAGGAAACCATCCGGGAGGCCGGGCTCAACCGCTACCTCTTCGAGATGGCCAACATCCGGGACCAGTGCTCCTGGGTTCACATGCACGATAAAGAGGATGCCACCTCCAAGGCCCGCGACCTCGTGCGCATGGCCATCGCCAACGCCCGGCTGATACAGCCCCTGGAAGAGTTGACCAAGGGAGTCATCAAACGGGGGCTGGTCATCGGGGGAGGCCTCTCCGGAATGACCGCAGCCCTGGGCCTGGCCGAGCAGGGGTTTGAGGCGGTCCTGGTGGAGAAAGAGGATGAGTTGGGAGGAAACCTCCGGCGCCTTAAGACGACCCTGGATGGAAAAGATGTGTCCCACATCCTTGAGGACCTTAAGAGCCGCGTCACCCAGCATCCCCGCATACAGGTCTTCACCAACGCGGTGATTACCGACTTTGGGGGTTACGTGGGAAACTATAAGACCAGCCTCATGGTGGGGCCCCGGATGTTCACCCGGGAAGTAGAGCACGGGGTGACCCTGGTGGCCACCGGAGGCGAGGAACTTAAGCCCAAGGAATATCTCTACGGGGAGGACAAGAGAGTCCTCACCCAGCTGGAGATGGAAGCGTTCCTCCATGGGGACGGAAGGAAGATTGAAGAGCTGAAAGAAGTGGTCATGATCCAGTGCGTGGGATCGCGGAACGAGGAGCGGCCCTATTGCAGCCGGGTGTGCTGCGCAGAGGCGGTGAAGAACGCCCTGGCCCTCAAGGCGCTCAATCCCAAGGCCAGAGTGACCATTCTGTACCGTGACATGCGCATGTATAGCACCCTGGAAGAAGACTACGCCCGCGCGCGAAAGGCCGGAATTCGCTTCCTCCGGTATGAAGAGGACCGCAAGCCGGAGGTGACCCAAAAAGACGGGCGGCTCCGGGTGACTTTCTATAACCCGGTTCTTCGGGAAACCCTCTCTCTCGAGCCCGACCTTTTGGTCCTCTCCGCGGCCACCATCGCGGCAGACACGGCGGAGCTGGCCAGCATGCTCAAAGTGCCCCGCACCGCCGACGGCTTCTTCCTGGAGGCCCACATGAAGCTGCGGCCGGTGGACTTTGCCTCCGAGGGGCTCTATCTCTGCGGCATCGCCCATTCGCCCAAGACCATCGAGGAGAGCCTGTCCCAGGCGTCGGCGGCAGTGGCCCGGGCCTGCACGGTCCTGGCCAAGGATCAGATCCAGATCAGCGGGGTGGTTTCGGTGGTGGATGCGGACAAGTGCGCTGCCTGCCTGACCTGCGTACGGGTCTGCCCCTACAACGTGCCGGTGGTCAACAAGGACGGGGTGGCGGAGATTGAGGCGGCCATGTGCCACGGATGCGGCATCTGCGCTTCCGAGTGCCCGGGGAAGGCCATCAGACTGCAGCACTTCACCGACGAGCAGGTCATGGCCAAGTGCGACGTTATCGTCGAGGTCCTGTCCGACGTCTTCAAGGGAGAAAGGGTCTGATGGAAGATTTCGAACCCATCGTCATCGCCTTCTGCTGCCACTACTGCGCCTACACCGCGGCGGACCTGGCCGGGACCATGCGCCTCCAGTATCCCTCCAACGTGCGGATCATCCGCCTTCCCTGCACCGGGAAGGTGGATGTGCGCCATCTCCTGGAGGCTTTTGAAAAGGGGGCGGACGGAGTATACGTGGCCGGCTGTATGGAGGGAGACTGCCATTTTCTCAAGGGAAACTTCCGGGCCAAGAAGCGGGTGGCCTGGGCCAAGAAGATCCTGGAGGAGGTGGGCATCGGGGGGGACCGGCTGGAGATGTACAACATGTCCGCGGCCATGGGCCCCCGCTTTGCCGAGGTGGCCCGGGAGATGACCGAGAAAATCCGCAAACTGGGGCCGAATCCGGCGAAGAAAGCAGAGCGCAAAGCGCCCAGCGCAGAAGGTAAGGAAATAGAAAAAGAGCGTCACGCCCAGGGCGTGACTTGAGCGAAGCGCTCCTCGAACCATGCAAGTTGGCGAATGAACGCAAGGTGTGAAAGCTGAAAGAGAATTACTCAGGAGTGAACTCATGATCATCGCTGAAGGAAAACCCATTAAAGAAATATTGGCTATGATTGAAGGCTACGACAAGATCATCGTGGCCGGATGCAAGGGATGCGTGACCGTCTGTTCCGCGGGAGGGGAGAAGGAGGTTGGCATTCTCGCTTCCGCCCTCCGCCTGGCCAGCCAGACCCGGGGCAAGGCCCTGGAGACGAAGGAGATCACCCTGGAGCGCCAGTGCGATACGGAATACCTGGAGCCCCTGCGGGAGATCGCCGACCACTACCCCGTAGTTATTTCCCTAGCCTGCGGCGCGGGAATCCAATTCCTGGCCGAGAAGTTCCGCAAGCTTCCCATCCTCCCCGGAGTCAACACTCAGTTCATCGGGGTGACCGAGGAGCAGGGGGTCTGGACCGAGCGTTGCCAGGCCTGCGGGAACTGCGTCCTGGACCGGACCGGCGGAATCTGCCCGGTGGCCCGGTGCTCCAAGAGCCTCTTCAACGGGCCCTGCGGCGGCTCCAAGAACGGCAAGTGCGAGATCGATTCCCAGGTGGACTGCGGCTGGCAGTTGATCTATGATCGGATGAAGGAGCTGGGCCAACTGGATAAACTGGAAGAACCCATGCCCATCAAGGACTGGTCCACCAGCCGGGACGGGGGGCCGCGGAAACGAGTGAGGGAGGACCTGAAAATATGAAGTCCGGCAGTCGATTGGAAAAGCTCCTGGCCGGGGGGCATTTCGTGGTCACCGGGGAGCTGGGGCCGCCCAAGGGAGCCGATGTGGCGGTCGTGGAAAAGAAGGCCAATCTATTAAAAGGGAACGTGGATTCCATCAATGTGACCGACAACCAGACGGCCATCGTACGGATGTCTTCCATCGCGGTGAGCGCCCTTCTGATCCGCATGGGACTGGAACCCAACATGCAGATGGTCTGCCGGGACCGGAACCGCATCGCTATGCAGAGTGACATTTTCGGGGCCTATGCCCTGGGCATCCGCAACATCCTCTGCCTATCCGGAGACCACCAGAAGTTCGGAAACCACCCCACGGCCAAGAACGTCTTCGACCTGGATTCGATCCAGCTGATCCAGACGGTCAAGAAAATGCGGGACGAACACAAGGTCCTGGGAGGGGACGAGATTGAGGGGGCCCCCCAGATGTTCATCGGCGCCGCGGCCAACCCCTTCGCCGATCCCTTTGAGTACCGGGTCATCCGGCTGGGCAAGAAGGCGACGGCCGGAGTGGATTTCATCCAGACTCAGTGCATCTACGACATGGACAAGTTCGAACGGTTCATGAAGATGGTGCGCGACCGAGGGCTGCATGAAAAAGTGTTCATTCTGGCCGGAGTGACCCCGCTGAAATCCGTGGGCATGGCCAAGTACATGAAGGAGAAAGTGGCCGGGATGGAAGTCCCGGACGAAATCATCGAGCGAATGCGCAAAGCCGGAAAAGAGAAGGCCCGGGAAGAAGGGCTCAGCATCTGCGTGGAGCAAATCCAGCGGCTGCGCCAGGTCCCGGGGGTCCACGGCATCCATCTTATGGCCATCGAATGGGAGGATGCGGTGCACGGGATCGTGGAGCGAGCCGGGCTGCTGCCGCGCCCGGAAATACTGTAATTTAATACCAACGCAATAAAAATAGGGTTACAAAGGATGTAGGGTGCGTTCCCCGAACGCACCGTGCAAATGATTATATGCGTTCGGTCATCCCCGTCTTCCATGGACGGCGGTAAAATTATAATAGAGAAGGAGCCAGTCCTTCTGCCGAACCGAGTGCTCGTTCGTTTCCAACCTCATAACCGAGAAATTGAAGTTCCCGCGGGGGAGAACCTTCTCAAGGCGGCGGTGGAAGCAGGGGTCTATATCCAGGCCTCCTGCGGCGGAGAGGCCTTCTGCGGAAAATGCCGAGTGAAGATTGAAAAGGGGGAAACCGAGGGCCCCCGGACCCCCAAGGTCTCCGAGGAAGAGTACCGCCAAGGGTTTCGCCTGGCCTGCCAGACCCGGGTCAGGAGTGATGTGGAAGTTCTCATTCCGGTGGAATCCCATTTGGACCGCCGGGTGATTGCCCGAACCCGGGAACGGGTGAGTGCCGGTCGACGGGTCTCCCACCAGGAGCTGGAGTCTTTGGTCCTGGGGTGGTGTTATAGCCCGGCCTTGCGCAAGCAGTTTGTGGAGGTGGAGCCGCCCACCGCCAAGGACAACCGGTCGGACCTTTCCCGGCTCCTCGTGGCCCTGAAAAAGAACTGCGGCCTGGAGGGGATTTCGGTTGATTCCCGCCTCCTTTGGAGGCTGCCTTCTATTTTGCGGGAGGCGGACTGGAAAGTGACCGCCACCCTGGTCCAAACCCGCATGGAATCCCAGCTGGGTGAGTATCAGCTCCGCGGCTCGCGGAGGACAAAACTCATCAACCTGGAGAAAGGGGACCTTGCCCAGGAGCATTATTCCATCGTCCTGGACATTGGAACGACTACCGTTTGGGGCCAGCTGTTGGATTTGAACCGGAGAAAGACCCTGGCCGAGGTTTCGGATTACAACGCCCAGATTCAGTACGGAGACGATGTGATCTCCCGGATCGTCTATTCCCAGAAGCCCGGGGGCCTGAAGAAGCTCCAGGAAAGCGTAGTGGGTACGGTTAACGGACTCATTCGGGAAATGGTTGTCAAGGGGGGAGTGGACATCTCCCGGGTCTCCCACATGACCGCAGCGGGCAATACGGTTATGACCCATCTCCTTCTTGGCCTGGACCCGAAGTACATAAGGGAGTCCCCTTACACCCCGGTGGCCAATTATATTCCGCCCATCCGGGCCGTGGAAGCTGGATTTGAAGTGGGGGAGCATGTCCACCTGTATACTTTTCCTTCGGTGGCTTCTTACGTTGGGGGGGACATTGTTTCGGGGGTCTTGGGCTCGGGCATTTACCAGCGCAAGCCCCTGACCCTCTACATCGACATCGGGACCAACGGGGAGATCGTCATCGGAAATTCGGAGTGGCTGGTGACCGCGGCCTGCTCAGCCGGTCCGGCCTTCGAAGGGGGGGGGATCAAACACGGGATGCGGGCAACCACCGGGGCGCTGGAGGATTTCCGAATCAACCCCGTCTCTTATGAGCCCATGCTCCTGACCATCGGGATGGTCAAGCCCAAGGGCATCTGCGGGTCCGGGCTGATCAACATGATCGCCGAGTTCCTGGAAGCCGGGGTGATCTCGCCCAACGGGAAATTCAACGCCGAATTGCCCACCCGGAGAATCCGCCCCGGGCCGGATGGAAGGGAGTACGTCCTGGCTTACGCGGAAGAGACTGCCACCGGTGCGGACCTGGTCATCACCGAAGTGGACATTGACAACCTGATGAGGGCCAAAGCGGCCATGTACGCCGGGTATGTGACCCTTTTGCAGTCCGTGGGGCTCTCCATCGCCAGTCTGGAGCAGGTGGTGATTGCCGGCGCTTTCGGCTCCTTCATCGACCTGGAACGGGCCATCACCATCGGTCTTCTTCCCGAGCTTCCTCTGGACCGGTTTCTTTTCATCGGCAATGGCTCCCTGCTGGGGGCCCGGCTGATTTCCTTCTGCAACGAGATGCTGGATGACGGGGAGAGGATCTCCCGGATGATGACCAACATTGAATTGAGCGAGAATCCCTCGTTCATGGACAATTACATAGCCGCTTTGTTCCTGCCCCACACGAATTCAGCCGAGTTCCCGGGGGTGAGCCAGAAGTTAAAAGTTCGGAGTTCGGAGTTCGGAGTTAGAAAACTTGAGGCACTATAGGCAGTTAATGCACGGAATATTATGGGTAAAGTGATTGCCATGGCGGGAAAAGGGGGGACGGGGAAGACGACCCTCTCGGCCCTGGTCATTGGATACTTATGGAAAAAGGGTTTGAAGCCCATCCTGGCAGTGGATGCCGACCCCAGCTCCAACCTGGTGGATGCGCTTGGACTGACGGTGAACAAGAGCTTGGGGACGGCGCGGGAGGATTTTTTCGAGACCAAGGGAAATCTGCCCCCGGGGATGACCAAAGAGACCTACCTGGAGATGAAATTGCACGAGATTCTGGTGGAGTCTCCGGGGCTGGACCTCCTGGTCATGGGCCGCCCGGAAGGGCCGGGATGTTACTGCTACGCCAACAACATCCTGCGCCGTCACTTGGATGTGCTCATCAAAAACTATCCCTTCGTGGTCATGGACAACGAAGCGGGGATGGAACACCTCAGCCGCAGGACCACTCAGGGAGTGGATTACCTTCTTTTCGTGTCCGACTACTCCCTGAGGGGAATTCGCACGGTAGGCAAGATCAGGGAACTGATCGACGAATTGAAACTCTCCGTGAAAGAAAAACATCTAGTGGTGGACCGGGTTCCGAATGGAATGGACCCCGTCTTTTCCCGGGAGGTCCGGGACCTGGGGCTTAACCTGCTGGGGGCAATCCCCGAGGATACGTTTATATCTGAGTATGAAATGAGAGGGAGACCCCTGTTGGAACTGCCAGATGAATCACCGGCGGTGCAGGTGGTGTCCGAGATGATGGAAAAAATGATGAAATGAACATTCAGCACCAAAAACACAAACCGATTCAGAGAAGGGGGGGAGAGAGGATGGCCAAGAACTTGGAAGAGAAGACGCTCTTCAGCGGGGAAAAGGTGAAGGTGGTCGGGGCGGAATACGAGGAGGGGACGCCCGAGCAACCGCACCGCTGGAGGGGCAAGATCCAGAGCCGGCAGGATATGCTCAAGTACCTCCAAAACGGCGAACGGTATTGGTTCAGCAAAGAGTGGTACGGGAGCGAGAAGCGGAAGACCCCGGCATGAAAACATAGTGAAAGTGTAAGTGTAAGTTCAAAGGAAAGCATCAATCAGCAGAGCTAAAAGGCCTGGAACTTTCCCATGCACTTAAACTTTCTTTTCCAATGGAGGTAACCGTGGACATACCTAAAGTCAACTACACGGGCAAGATTAAAGAGATTGCCGTCGGGAAAGGGGATAAGAAGATCACCGTGGGCGGGGAAAGCATGTACCCCTTCTATCTCTTCGAAGGGCAGATGCCCCATCCCCCGCGGATCGCCATGGAGATTTACGACGCCCCGCCGGAGGATTGGGCCGAGGCCGCTCTGGAGCCTTTCAGGGACGTGGTGAATGACCCCGTGGCCTGGGCTAAGAAGTGCGTGAATGCCTATGGGGCCGAGATGGTCTGTCTGCAGCTAACTAGCACGGACCCCAACGGCATGAATCGGCCTTCGGAAGAGGCCGCGGCCATCGCCAAGAAAGTGGCCGAGGCCATCGACGTCCCCCTCATCGTGTGGGGCTGCGCCAATGACGAGAAGGACGCCGGCACCCTTCGGCGAGTGGCCGAGCTGTGCGCGGATAAGAATCTGGTGATCGGCCCGGTAGGAGAGAAGAATTACAAGCAGATCGGGGCCGGGGCCATTGCTTACAAACACATCCTGGCAGCGTCTTCCCCCATCGATGTCAACCTGGCCAAACAGCTCAACGTGCTTTTGGGAAATCTGGGGGTTCCCGACGGACAGATCCTGGTGGACCCTACGACCGGCGGACTGGGGTACGGGATCGAGTATACCTATTCGGTCATGGAACGGGACCGCATGGCCGCCCTGACCCAGCAGGATGAGCGCCTGCAGTTCCCGCTCGTCTGCAACCTGGCCAAGGAGGTCTGGAAGACTAAGGAGGCCAAGCTGTCCCAAGCGGACGCCCCCAACCTCGGAGACCCGAAGAAGCGAGGGGTCCTGATGGAAGCGGTCACGGCGGTGATCCTGCTCATGGCCGGGGCCAATATCCTGGTCATGCGCCATCCGGAAGCCATCCGCCTGGTGAAGGGGATGATCGGGGAACTTTTAAAAGCATAGAGTAGGGGCGATTCATGAATCGCCCCTACAAGAAATGGAGGAGGGTTATTTCGATGTCAGAAGTCACAAAAAGCGTAGATCAAGCCACGCTG
>DASPRR010000064.1:0-5268 GCA_035624375.1 Thermodesulfobacteriota bacterium
AAAAGGGAAAAGAGCGGGTCAATCCTTTCGATGGCTGTTGATCCTGGTGCTGATCCTATTTCTGACGGCCTCCTGTGCGACGAAAAGGTACTGGGGGCCGAGCATGGGGCGCTCAGCCGACTCCCAATCCACTCCGGCGGATGCGCTGCAAAAGGCCCTGAAAACGGCATCCTTCGAGGGTCATAAGGGAAAATCCCTGTGGATTGAGGTTTACACCCTAACCGACCGGACCGGAGAGGAAAGCGCGGAAGAGCGTTTCCTCCGTTCCTGGATGGCTGAAAAGGCCGCTTCCCAGGGGAGCCGCATGGCCCGGTCCAAAGCCGAAGCGGATATTCTCCTGGATGTGAAAGCCAGGGTCTTCGGGGTTTCTCAGACGCGCCGCGACTTCATCCCCCTGGTTTATATGGAATCCACCCAGGGGGTCGTGGATTTGCATCTGACCTTCTATGAGCGGGAATCGGGGAAGATCCTTCAGACGGAGGATTTGAAAGGCGAAGCCCGGTACCTGGAGTATTACATTCTCTACATGATCGGTCCATTCAAGTCAATTAACTAGGGTGAGAATATGACCGCCCATCCGTTCCTGTGGCAGACCCGGATTCCTTCTCTGCTTCTCCTTTTCCTGTTTCTTCTTTCCTCCTGTGCCACCGTGGACTATCTGCCCCCCCAACAAGGCACATCCGCCGAGCTGCAGTCGATCCTGGCTCAATCCCTGGAAGGGAACCTGAAAGACATTGGGTTTGATCCCGTGGGTAAGACGGTGGATATTCAAGTTCGGGCCCTGGGAGGGCACCAGACTCCTTTGGGCCTGGAGAAATATGTGAAGAGCCTCTTACAGGAGTGGGCTGTCAAAAAAGGAGGAAAGGTGGGCCCGGGGGAATGGAAGATGGAGGTTTTTCTCCCTGTACTGGGGACCACGGCCACGCGAAGGGACCTGAGCTTCCAGTACGTCCCCCTATACTATAGTGAGAGGTTCCGGGCGGCCGGACAGCTCATGGTGGTGGTGAAAGACGGGGAGGGAAAAACTGCGGGAATCTGGCTGGCGGGGAAGGGGGGCGACCTTGCCGATATGTATCTGATGAGAATGTTAGGGCCTTTGACGTCCCCTTAGGAGATCAGTGACCTTCCAAACATTCTTGGTTTTTCCGGAAGACTTTAGCGTATTGAAAAGGCCTTCCCAGAAATCCCTTCCTTTCTCCCTGTTTTTCGAAGAGAAGAAAGCTTTGGGGGGTCCGGCATTGGATATCAGCTTTTCAGCCTCAGAATCTGCCGCGCCTCTTTGGGAGTCGCCACCTCCCGATCGAAGAGTTTGGCGATCTCGACCGTTTTTTTCACCATCTCGGCGTTGGTCTTGGCCAATACCCCCTTCTTGATGTAAAGATTGTCTTCGAACCCCACCCGGGCGTGCCCCCCGTTGATGATCGAGGCTGCAGCCATAGGGAAGTGCTGCGGGCCGATGGCAAAGGCGTACCACAAACACCCGCTCGGGAGGTTGTTGCGCATGTAAACCATGTTTTCCGTGGTCGCTTCAATCCCCCAGGGGATACCCAGGCAGAGTTGGAAGAGGGGAGGGTCTTCGATCAGCCCTTGGCCGATCAGGTGGTGACCGATGCGGATATGGCCGAGGTCGAAGACTTCCAACTCCGGCTTGGTTCCTACGTCCCGGATCATCTTGGACATCTTTTCCACCACGGACACCAGGTTGATGAAGGCGTAGGGGCCAAAGTTCAAAGAGCCGATATCCAGGGAGCAGAGTTCGGGCTTCAGTTTCACCACATGCTCCACCCGCTCCTCCGGGCTTTTCAGGCCGGAAGTATCCCAGGGATTTCCCGCCGCCTTGGGGTTGTGATAGAGGCGTCCGCCTGAGCCGGTGGATAAGTTAATAATCATGTCGCACTTATCCCGGATGCGGTCGAAGACTTCCTTATAGAGTTCAAATTTCATCGAGGGCTGATGGGTGATCGGATCGCGGACATGAATATGGCAGACCGAGGCTCCGGCCTGACAGGCCTCAATAGCGCTGTCCGCGATCTCCCGGGGAGTCATGGGGGGATGAGGGGTTTTTTCCCGGGTGGTGATTCCTCCGATGATGGCGACCGTGATGATCAGCTTGTCCATGCCTTTTCCTCCGCAGTCTCAAAGGTAAACCCCCCGGCCGAGACGAAGGGCTGATTTTCTATAAATGAATTAGAATGGAATGTCAAATGAATTTCCAGGAGAGTAAGTCGTCACCAAATCGCCTTCGGGGCCAACCCGTATTTCCGCCCCGCCTCTTATCAGAGCCTTACGCGTACTCTGTTCTATGAAAAATTTTTTACGCTATGAAAAGTACGGAAGTTGGATTTCCATCGGCAGAAACCTAAGGCTATCGCGGCTTTCTCATGTTCAGGTCCCAATGCGCAAAGACATTCCTTCCCCCAAATGATCTTTCCGTTGCCGGACTCAATTTTCGGATTGCAAAAATCCCCCGGATGTAATATTTTGGCCTGACGGAACGAAGTCAGATTGGGATAAAGAAGAGGACGGAACGGTTTGCCGTCCTTTTTCTTCCAACCCTAAGTAGGAGGTTTCCTATGGCAGCGGTAGGGAAAGAAGTCGGGTTGAAGATTTACCGGAACATGGTTCGATTGCGGCTCCTGGACGACAAGATCAACGAGATGGTCGCCAGCGGGATCGGAATCACCCAGCATTCCACCCGCGGCCAGGAGGCGACCACAGTGGCCGCCTGCGCCGCTCTGGAGCCGCAGGATTACGTTATGCCCTACCACCGAGGGTGGGGATGGGCGATCGGCAAAGGTATGGACCCCAAGATTTTACTGGCCGAGCTGATCGGCAAGCAGCCCGGCTGCTGCACCGGCAAAGGGGGAGTCCACCTCGCCGATTGGAATCTGCGGATCATGGGAAGGCCCGGGGTGCAGGCGGCCCATGTTCCCATCGCCGCAGGGGTCGGCCTTTCGATCAAATTCCGGAAGACCCGGGATGTGGTACTCTGTTTCTTCGGAGACGGCGCCTCCAACGAGGGGAACGTGCATGAAGGCATGAACCTGGCCTCGGTCTGGAAGGCCCCGGTCATCTTCATCTGCGAGAACAACCTCTATGCTCTCTTCACCCCGAACGTGGAGACCACTTCGGTCAGGGATATTGCCGACCGCGCCAAGGGATATGCAATGCCCGGGGTGATCGTGGACGGGAATGATGCCATGGCTGTGTACGAGACGGTCCGGGAGGCCATCCAGCGGGCCCGTTCGGGGCAGGGCCCGACCTTTATCGAGTCCAAGACCTACCGGATGCACGGGCATACCGCTATGGACCGCTTTCACCTGGGGGGGTATCGTCCGAAAGAAGAGGTGGAGGAATGGGCAAAGAAGGACCCGGTCATTGGACTGCGAATCCGGCTGCTGGAGATGAAGGCGGCATCGGAGGCGGACCTGAAGGGGATCGAGGCCGCGGCAAAAGAAGAGATCGAAGATGCGGAGAAATTCGCCAGAGAGAGCCCATATCCCACCAAAGAAGAGCTGTTCCGGGATACCTACGTAGAATAGGGAGGAGGATCGGAGAATGGGATCGAGAGAGATGACGTATGCCGAGGCCATTCGCGAGGGCCTGCGCGAAGAAATGCGGAAGAACCAAGAGATCATCCTCTTGGGAGAGGATGTCAAGATCAATGTTTGGACCGTGACCCGGGACCTCTACAAGGAATTCGGAGACCGGGTCATCAATACCCCTCTGTCCGAATCGGGGTTTTGCGGGGCGGCAGTTGGAGCGGCCTTGACCGGCATGCGCCCGGTGGTGGAGATCATGTATCCCGACTTCACCATGTACGCCGCCGATTCCATTGCCAACCAGGCGGCCAAATACCGGTACATGTGCGGGGGAGGACCCTTCAAGGTGCCGGTCGTCTTCCGAATTGCGGGAGGCGGGAGTTCCAACGGGGCCGGTTGCCATCACGGCCAGTCCCTGGAGGCCACCTTCCTCCATTTCCCGGGGTTGAAAGTGGTCTTTCCATCGACTCCTCATGACGCCAAGGGGCTGATCAAGACAGCGATCCGGGATGATAACCCGGTTTTGTTCTACGAACACAAGCTGCTATATGGAGTCAAAGGCCCGGTTCCGGAAGAAGAGTACACCCTTCCCATGGGAAAGGCGGAGGTGAAACGGGAAGGGTCGGATGTGACCATTGTCTCCTACGCTTGGACATTGCACAAAGTCCTTCGGGCCGCCGAACAACTGGCCAAGGAAGGAATCGAGGCGGAGGTGATCGATTTGCGCAGCCTGCGCCCCCTGGATAAGGAGTGTATCCTCCATTCTTTGAAAAAAACCGCTAAACTAGTGACCGCCGAAGAAGGGACCAAAATGGGCGGAGTAGGGGCGGAAATCGCGGCCGTAGTAGCCGAAGAAGGCCTCCATCTGCTGGACGCCCCGGTAAAGAGATTGGCCATGGAGGAAGTGATCATTCCCAGCTCAAGGTACGGGGATCAACTGTTCATTCCCCAGGAGTCAGACATTGTGGCAGCGGTAAAGGACCTCTTCTGATAGCGACGTATCCCATTTGACAATCGGGTAAACCGAATCCTCGATCCGTTCATGCTTTGGCGTGATCCATTTGAGGAATGTGCCGGGCATTTCGGGCAAATTAAAACAATTCGTTTAAGGCATGCCGCAGGAGAGATAAAAAATGGCTGTGGAGGTGAAACTGTCGAGTCTCGGGGTTTCCATCACCGAGGGGACCATCGTCCGCTGGTTGAAAAAGGAAGGGGACCGGGTGGAGAAAGGGGAGATCCTGGCCGAGGTGGAGACGGAGAAGGTAAATTTTGAGATTGTCGCTCCGGAGGCCGGAGTTCTGCTGAAAATATTATACGGGGAGAAGACCATCGCCAAGGCGGAAGCCACCGTGGCCCTCGTGGGTAGGGAAGGGGAAGACGTGTCAGCCTACTTGGAAAAAGTCCGTCAGGAGAGAAAAGAAGCGGGAGAAAAGGTTGCCCCTTCGGAAAAGAGAGAGAAAGTCGCCGGAGGGAAGACGAGGGCCTTTCCCGCGGCGAAATTCCTGGCCAAGGAACACGGCGTAGACCTTGCCGAGGTAACCGGCACGGGTCCCGGCGGACAGGTGACCAAGGAGGACGTGGAAAAATTCATCGCCCGGAAGCAGCCGCGGCGGGAGGAGGGGATTCCCGAGCTGGAGGAAATCCTTCCCCTGGTAGGAATCCGCAAGGCCATCGCTGACGGCATGTCCCTCAGCGTCCGCACCGCGGCGCACGTCACCACCGTGGC
>DASPRR010000089.1:0-5655 GCA_035624375.1 Thermodesulfobacteriota bacterium
CGAACGGGGCGGATTCTCGACCCTCAGGAAGGACTTGGCGGAAGAGCAAGAGGCGGCAGCCAAAGAAACGAGGAAGAGATAAAAAAAAACCCTTCTGTTGAAGGTCATAGGGAAATCCTCAGGGTTCCAAAAAAAAATCTACCCAAACCTAATTTTATTCTACTTTCGAAACGCGGGGTTGTCAAATAGGGAATGAGCTTTCCCACCTGCCCCAGAAAATGAATCCCGCCTTATGGTTGTTGCGCGCTATCCGCCTATGCCGGACTTTCGGGCCTGGCAACCTGGGAAATTCTACCCATCTTACGCCTACTCCTCTCTCCCCATTGCCTCTCGACAAAGTCCTCATGAATTTTTTCCGGCCTTGGTTTTATTATCCTCGGAAATGAGCTACAATGCCCAAAACCACTCCAAAGCCCGAGTAGCCGATCGGCCGATATCTTCAGGCACAACGGGGCGAGTGGGCAGGAGGAAAGGAATCATGTTTCCGCGAGTATTGACGGTGGCCGGATCGGATTCCGGGGGCGGCGCCGGAATCCAGGGGGACCTGAAGACCATCTCCCTGCTGGGGGGATACGGGATGAGCGCCATCACCGCGCTGACCGCCCAGAACACCCGGGGAGTCCAGAGCATCCATGAGGTCCCGGCCGAATTTGTGGGCCTGCAGATGGATTCGGTTATCTCGGACATCGGAGTGGACGCTATGAAGACGGGCATGCTGGGCAACTCGAGCATCATCCGGGTGGTCAGCCGGAAGGTCCGCCGATACCGGATCTCCCAGGTGGTGGTCGATCCAGTCATGGTGTCCAAGGGGGGAGTGCGGCTGCTTTCGCCGGAAGCGGAAGAGACTCTCAAAAAAGAGCTGATCCCCCTGGCCCTAATTTTCACCCCCAACATCCCGGAAGCTGAAGTCCTGACCCAGGACAGAATCCGGGGAGTGGAGGGCATGAGAAGGGCGGCAAAGCAGGTCCTCCGCATGGGCGCCCGGAATGTGCTCATCAAGGGGGGGCATCTGATCGGAGACCCGGTGGATGTCTTTTTTGACGGAAGGTCATTTTCCGAATTTTCCGGGCCACGCCTTCCTTCCCTCCATACCCATGGAACCGGATGCACGCTCTCCGCGGGCATCGCCCTGGAATTAGCCAGAGGAAATTCGCCGAAGGCGGCCGTGGAGAAGGCCAAGTCTTTCATTACTTCAGCGATCCAATTCTCTTTTCCCCTGGGACAGGGCATCGGGCCGGTGAATCCCTACACCCCGGCAATCCGAGACGGGGAAAGATATCAAGTGATCCATAGCCTGAGGAAGGCCTTTCATCGAATCCAAGAGAAAAAAGTAGGCCACCTTTTTCCGGAGGTCCAGTCGAACCTGGGTTATGCTCTTTCCATGGCCCAAGGCCCGGAAGATGTGGCCGCCTTTCCGGGGAGGTTCGTACGTTGGGGAAAAGAGGTGGTCCGGATTGCGGACCCGGAATTCGGGGCCTCCCAGCATATTGCCAAGATCATCCTGACCGCCCTGCGCTACAACCCGGAGATGCGCTCGGCTATGAACCTGCGTTTTTCCGACGACCTCTTGACCCGGGCAAGAAAGGCGGGTCTCTCCTTGGGGCATTTCAGCCGCAGGGACGAACCGGCGTGGGTGAAGCGGCGGGAGGGATCATCCCTTTCCTGGGGAGTTGAACAGGTTTTGCGAAAAACCAAAAAGATGCCCGACCTCATCTACGATCGGGGGGATGTGGGAAAGGAGCCCATGATCCGGGTCCTGGGACGGGACCCACTGGAGGTGGTTAAAAAAGTTCTCCGCCTGGCCTGAAAGTCCGGCGGAGAAATTCGGAATGGGGAACACCATTTCCAAGAAAGTTGCGGGTTGCTGTTTACTCGTTGCTCGTTAAAGAAGAAAAACTAAAAACTCAGCCAGGAACCAGCGACCAGGAACCCGCAACGAGCAACCAGCAATGTTTTTTCATTCCCCATTTGAAAGGTGGATTTCAGCCCCGGCATGTATTAAGATAGATTATCTCAAGCCTCCCGGGAGGTGAAAGATTCAATACCTGAAAGAAGCCCTCCTGAGCATCCGCTGGCAGGATGTCATCGATATCCTTCTGATCACTTATGTTTTCTACCGACTCTATGTATGGATTCAGGGAACCCGGGCCCTGCGAATCCTGATTGCCCTTCTGGCCCTGGGCATTTTCTACCCCCTGGCCCGCTGGTCCGGGCTTTTCCTCACTAGTTGGATCCTCCAATATCTGTGGGCAGTCATCCTGGTCATCATTGTCGTGGTTTTTCAATCGGAGATCCGCCAGGTCCTGGACCGGATGAGCCCGGTACGGTTCTTCCTGGGTCGGCCAGAAACCTTTGACCGGATTATCGTGGAGGAGGTGACCAAAACCGCTTTCGACCTGGCTCAGAGACGCATCGGAGCCCTCATCGTTTTCAAAAGACAGGATATGCTGGAAGATTATCTCAAAGGGGGGGTTCCCCTCGACGGCCGGGTGAGCCACGAAGTCCTCTCCAGCATCTTTCTCCCCCAGTCTCCCACCCACGATGGGGCGGTAGTCATTCAGGGAGGAAGAATTATCTGCATGGGGTGCTACCTTCCCCTTTCCGACAATACCGGGCTGCCCCAGAAATACGGAACCCGTCACCGAGCCGGGATCGGGATCACCGAACGCTGCGACGCCATCGCGCTCATCGTCTCGGAGGAGCGGGGGGAAGTATCTCTGACGGTGAAAGGAGAGATCGAGCGGATCGACAGCCCCGAGGAGCTCAAAACCCGTCTGGAGTCTACGATCTTCAAACCGCAGCAGGACAAGAACGCCTGGCCGACTGCCTTCACCGATAATTTCGTTCCCAAGATCGTGTCTTTCCTCCTGGTCTGCATTCTCTGGGTTTTCATCGGCGGACAGCCGAGGGCCGAAATCTGGATGACGATTCCCCTGGAATTCCGCAACATGCCCTCCAACATGGAAATCGTCGGAGAGCTGATCAACCGGGTGGAAATCGCAATCCGCGGTCCCCGTACTCTCATCTCCTCGATGACCCCGGATCAATTAAAGGCTCATGTGGACCTTTCCCGCTCGCAGGCGGGGATCAACAACATTCGCCTCGCTCCGGAAAATGTCCGGGTTCCCCTGGGGACGGAAATCACCAAGATCAACCCGTCTATGGTCCGTATCCGGCTGGAGGACATCAAGTCCCGTTCGATCCCTGTGAAGGCCCACCTGGTGGGAAGACTTCCCCGGCCCTTCCGCCTGAAGTCGGTTCAGGTGGAGCCGCCGGAAATCGTTATCCAGGGGCCTGCGGTCAACCTGAAGAAAGTCCGTGAAATCTTCACCGAGCCAGTGGACCTGGGGGAGGTGAAGGATGACGCTGCGATCTCCGTCCCCGTGGACCTCAATCTCCCCCAGCTTCGTCTGGCTCCGGATCAGCCCTCTCAAGTGACGATATTTCTTCGGTTGGAAAAGGAAACTTGATTCCGGAGGAGAGGCCATGGGAGATATTTATAGCGAAATGACCGCCGTCTCCCAGAAGATTGCCGCTTCCTTTCCTCCTCTTCGCTTCTATACCTGCTGCCGACAGTCGCTCCTGCTATCCCAATCCCTTTTTTCCGAAGACCCACGGATTTCGAAATGCCGGGCGATCGTACATCAGGAATTGAAAGACAATCTGGGGCACGGACTGGACCATGTGCAGAAGGTCGCGGTAGAGGCCGGAGCCCTCCTCTTCCTCGAGGCTGAAAAGCTCATGATGGGAGAGCCGGGGAAAGAGCAGGCGGGGATTCTGGTCCAGATGGCCGGTCTTCTCCATGACCTTTGTCGTGAAGAAAAAGATCATGCCCGGCTGGGGGCCTTGGCGGCCGGGAAAATCCTCCGAGAATTTTCCTTCACTCCGGGAGAGAAACGGATGATCGTGGAGGCGATCGCCAACCACGAAGCTTTTCTTGAACCGCAACCGATCGAATCCCCCCTTGGCCAGTTGGTCAGCGATGTCCTCTATGACGCCGACAAATTCCGCTGGGGACCGGACAACTTCACCCTGACTCTCTGGGAGATGCTCCGTTTTTCCCAGGCGCCCATGGTCCGTCTGATCCATCGGTTTCCCAAGGGGATGAAAGGGATCGCCCGGATCAAAGAGACCTTCCGAACCGAAACGGGGAAGACCTATGGGCCTGAATTCATCGACCAGGGGCTGCAGATCGGGGAGAAGGTCTTGGAATTCTTGCAGGAGAGGTTCGCGGCGGAGCTTGCCCAAGGAAAGTAAAGATGGGGAGATGGGGAGATAAGGGGTGAAAATTCACTCCCCATCTCCCGATCCCCTGAGCTGTTCATTTCTTTTTGTCCACCAGGGTTGCCCTCTTGATGGCCTGGGGCCCGAACCTCTCCCAGATCCGATCCATGGCCTGAATGGAATGTTCTGCTTTTTTGCCACCGGAATCGAATAGGAGGTACTGCTCAGGGGCATCCCGATGGGTGAGATGGGAGATGCCCACTCCCAGGAGGCGGGCCCTTCTCTGGAGGGCCTCGGTGCGGGACAGGAGTTTCAGGGCGGTCCGGTAGATTTCGATTCCCTGGTCCGTGGGGGAAGAGAGGGTTTGACTTCTGGTGGCCAGGCTGAAATCCGGGTACCGGACCTTCACCGTAACCGTGGAGCCTTTCAATTTCTGTTTCCGGAGCTCCCAGCCTACCTGCTCGGCCTGGTCAAGGAGGACCTTCTTCATTTGCTCCAAATGCTCCAGGTCCGGAGTGAAGGTCTCCTCTTGGCTGATGGACTTTGCTTCCGACTCGGGAGAGACCGGCCGTTCGTCTTCTCCCCGCGCCAAGGCGATCAACTCCAGGCCGAATTTTCCCAGTTTCCTTTCGATTTTTTCCGCGGGGAAGACCGCCAGCTGGCCGACCTTTAGAATCCCCATCCCCTTCAATACTTCCTCAGTGGACTTCCCCACTCCCCATAGTTTGGAGATTGGAAGGTCCCGGAGGAAGACCTGGACCTCTTCGGGTTTGACCTCCACCAGGCCGTCGGGCTTTTTATAATCGGAGGCGATCTTGGCCAGAAATTTATTCGGGGCGATCCCGGCGGAGGCGGTGAGGCCAGTGGCCTGCCGGATGCGGCGTTTGACTTCCATGGCGATCTGCAAAGCGGTTCCAAAAAGTTTTTCGCTGCCGGTCACGTCCAGGAAGGATTCGTCCAAGGAAAGAGGCTCGACGAGAGGAGTGTATTCCCGGAGTATTTGGAAAACCTGGTCGGAGACTTCCCGGTACCGGTGCATCCGCACGGGTAGAAAGACCCCCTGGGGGCAGAGTCTTCGGGCCTGGGAAGAAGGCATGGCTGAATGGACGCCATAGACCCGGGCCTCATAAGAGGCGGCGGAAACGACTCCCCTCCTCCCGGGATCACCCCCCACGATAACCGGAAGCCCTTGGAGAGCCGGGTTGTCATGCTGCTCCACCGAGGCATAGAAGGCGTCCATGTCGATGTGGATAATTTTTCTATTCATTGAGGAGTCGGGTCGCGAAGTCCCCTAGTCGCACAGTCGCGCCGTCAATGCCCCGTCTCGTTTGGTCCACCTGCCATAAAATCCCTTTCGAGAGTGATTCACGTACCCGGAGCAGAAATAAGCATTCCCAATTCCAAAGAGCGGGGGAGGGGCCAATCAACATT
>DASPRR010000090.1:0-2458 GCA_035624375.1 Thermodesulfobacteriota bacterium
TCCTATCCTACTACTTTCCCCCGGAATCCATTAATGATCTGGGTCAGGGAAAAAATCAAGGTTCTTTTTCTCCCTCCACTTCAACCAGGCAGCTGTTGCAGGGGAAGGATCCGGCGGGCGATTTCTTATCCACCGTTAGAACATTCACGCAGCCGCCCCGGTCTACCCCTTTTTCGTCGGGGTCATACCAGGAACCGGCCTCCAGGCTCACCACCCCGGGCATGATCCTGTCCGTCACTTTCGCTTTCCTCACCATCCGACCCCGATCGTTGAATACCCTAACCTTCTCTCCGGGCTGAATCCTCCTGGTTTCCGCATCCCCTCGGTTGAGCCACAGATCATCATCGGCGATCGCCTTGAGCCTAGGGATATTGTCCAGAGTGGCGTTCACCCTTCCCTTGGAATGAGGGCTCACCATCTGGAGCGGATATTTGCCCGCCAAAGGATCCTTCGGCCCTTCCCAGGGCTCGATATATTTGGGGATGGGAGGAATCATCGGGTCATTCATCTCCGCGATTTTCCGGCTGTGGATTTCTATCTTGCCGGAGGGGGTGCGGAACGGATGGTGGAGGGGGTCTTCAATTTCTTCCTGAAAAGCCACCCAAGGTTTCCGGACCTCGTAAGAATGGACCTTTTCCCCCTTGAACCGGGGGTAATCGGGAAGCCCCGGGGTATCGGAGAGAAATTCCTGAAGCCACTCCTCGTTGGTCTTGTCGTTGTAGCCCGCAAGATTCAACAGCGAAGCCAGCTCGGAGAAGATATCCAGGTCCGATTTCACCCCGGGGAGAGGTTCCACGGCCTTCTCCATCAGGATATTGTAAGGGCCCCCGGTCCAGGGCTGGCCCACATCCTGCCGCTCGAGGAAATGGGCCACAGGGAGGACTATATCGGCATGACGGGCAGTGGGAGTCATGAAGAGCTCGTGGACCACCACCAGTTCCGGTTTTTGTAGAGCCTTAACCCCTTTGTTGGTATTCAGCCATTGGTTCAGCAGGTTGCAGCCCAAAATGTAGAGGACCTTGATGTCGCTGGGAAACCTCCCTTCCTTCCCCCGGAGAAGGAGGTCATACAATTCGGAAACATGAACCATGGGATTCTGGCTTTCAGGGACGGGTAGGCCCTTGCGCAAAATCCCCAGGGCCATTCGGTCCGTTCCTCCGGAGACATGGCCTCCTACAACGCCGATGTTCCCTGTCATGGCCGCCAGGGTTGAAGCGGCGCGGTGGTATTGCTCTCCGTAAGCAGTCCGCCCCGGGGCCCACCCGGCATACAGGGCCGCGGGTTTGAGCAGGGCGTAGTCGCGGGCCAGCCGGACAATGACCTCCGAGGGGACTCCGGTAATTTCCTCCGCCCAGGCAGGATTCTTGGGAATTCCATCCTCCTCGCCCATGACGTATTCCCTGAATTTATCAAACCCGGAAGTGTAAGTTTCGATGAACCGGCGATCGTAAAGGTCTTCGGTGATCATAACCTGGGCCATGGCCACCAGAAGCCCTGTGTCCGTGGCCGGCCTGATGGCAATCCACTGATCGGCCAGGCTCTTGCCCGTGGGGCTCAACCGGGGGTCTACGCAGATGATCCGGGCCCCCTTCTTTTTGGCCTCGGAAAGGTAGTAGGCCGTATCCGGCCCGAACCGAGTCTCCAGGGGGTTCCAACCCCAGAGAAGGATCAGTTTCGAATGGAGAAGGTTGTCCCGGCTGTTCCGGGTGAAGAAAGTCCCGAAGGTCATCAGGGAGGAGAAGATGGCCGCCTCTGCGGAGGTGTTCCCCCACCAGGTGGTGCACCCGCCGAAGAGGGAGAAGAAGCGCCGGCCGGTGCGGCCGGTGTTGTGCAGCGGGCTCATGGAGCCGAAATAGTCCATCAGGAAAACGGATTGAGGGCCGAACTGATCTTTCACTCTCGCAAGTTCCCGGGCAACCTGGTCCAGGGCCTCCTCCCAGGAGATGGGCTCGAATTCCCCGCTTCCCCTCTCCCCCGCCCTCCTCAGGGGCACTTTCAGCCGGTCCCCCGCATATAAGACATCGCGCTGGGCAAGGCCTCGCGCGCAGGCCTTGAGCCCGGGACCCGGTTGATCATCGGTGGTGATTTTTTGGACCCGCCCCTCGGAAACATGAACCTTGAGAAGACAGCGCGACCCGCAATCAAAGGAACACGTGGAGGTGACGACCCGATCATCCCGGTTTGATTCCCCGTTGGTGCTCATTCTTCAAATCCTCTGGACATCCGGAGAAGGCCTCGGGACCTCATCAACCTGAACGCCCGGACCACAAGCAACAGCAGGATAGCGGGAACCCAAACCCATCGGACCTCGCTCAGGATCACTTCCGTTCCCCAAGAACTGAAGAAAGATTTTAGGCCGATGGGTGAGATTTTTATGGGGGCCCAGGGAAAGGAATAGCGGTCCGTATCGAAGGGCGAGAAAAAGGCGACCCCATAGCCCCTTCCGGTTAAGGCATCC
>DASPRR010000095.1:0-8108 GCA_035624375.1 Thermodesulfobacteriota bacterium
AGCATGGTTTCATTTACGACAGCAGCATGATGGGAAACGATTTCACCCCCTACCGTGTGCGCCAGGGCGATTTGATCAATCTCGATCAAGCGGCAGTATTTGGCAAGACCACCCGATTGATTGAGATACCGGTCAGCTGGACCCTCGACGACCATCCCCATTTTGAATTCATCCGCACCAAGGAATGGGTTCTTCAGGGGCTGATGAACGCAAACTTGGTACTCGATGATTGGATCAGCGATTTCAACTACATGAAAAAGAAATTGGAATGGGGGGTAATCATCTACACCTTCCATCCCTACGTGATCGGGCGGGGCGGGCGTATGTTGATCCTGGAAAAGCTGATTAGAAAGCTAAGAGATAAAGGGGTTGTGTTTACAACCGTCGAGGCTGCTGCTGCTGAATACGAAAAAAGACAACCCTTCAAAGGGTGATGCTGAGAGAAAGCGGTATTGGAGGATTTTGGGACATTGTTGATTCTAATTTTAACGAGGAGATGAAGAATGCCCATTCTCGACGGCCGGGAGCAAGAACGAAAGGGTGTCATTGAAACCGCTAATCTGATGGTTGTTTCCGCTAGGACGGCGCCTAAGAGCGGAGGAGTGGACGATATCCTCACCGCGATCGTTTATGGAGCAGAGGTGGGAGCGCTGGCCGCGGACATGGAGAAATTGGCGGTAGAGCGAAAAATAGAACGTTGGAGTAAGCAGGCCCAGGAAATCAAGGGCTCGGAGGTCATCGTTCTGATCGGGGTAAGGGGGACCAAGAGATACGTCACTGACTGCGGGGCCTGCGGTTACAAATCCTGCGACGACTTTGAGAAAGCGGAGAAAAAGCTCGGACAGGATTTTGAGGGTCCCACCTGTATTTTCAAGGCCCTAGATCTTGGGATCGCGGTATGCTCAGCCGTGAAGACCGCCAGCCTGCTGAACGTCGATAACCGCATTTTCTACCGGATCGGCGCTGCCGCCAAACGGCTGAATTATCTCCCGGAAGCGAGCCTAATCATGGGGATTCCTCTTTCTTCTGAGGGCAAGAACCCATATTTCAGCCGGTAACCATCAATCCGTAAAGCAACCCTTGACTGTAGAACGGTATTGTAGGAACCGCCGCGTCCGGATTAGCCTCAAAACCGCCTGACAAGCCTCGCCCGATCGTTGAAAGCCTCCCTCTCCACTTTCAACCCGAGAATCCCCGCTCAAACGGCCCCAAACAAACCTAAGGTCTTGGGGTCATTGACACACAATCCCCTTTTCTGTATTTTCAACCCACTCCAGAGCAAGTTTTTATCAATTCAATAGTTCAATGCGCTACGGATACACCATGAACATCGCGTTGGGGGCTGTCGTCCTGGCCGCGTTTAGCCGTGCGCGGAGGCGCGGGCAGGTGGTGGCATGCCGTTGACGTTCCGGCGGAGGGTCACTGAAAAATTGTGGGCATTCAGCGGGGAAATTCCCTTCCGTCCAGAGAGCGGTCAGAAATATCCCTCACTTCCCGGATGAGCTTGGAAGCACTGCCGGGGGTGGGGGGAGCGACGCGCAGTCTTTTTGTGGTCTTCTTCACGGGTCGGTGAAAATGGGTTTCCAGCCTTGTTTGCTACCCCCCAAACTGGATGGGTTTAAAGATCAGCCCGGGCAGCCAGGTACAGAGGTCGGGCATGAAGATCATGAAAAAAAGGAAGGCCAGCATGGTTAAAAAGAATGGCAACACCCCTCTTAGAACCTGGTCCACCGAAATCTTGCCGATTCCGGATACGGCGTAAAGATTAAAACCCACCGGCGGGGTAATCGTTCCCAATTCCACATTGATGGTCATCAATACACCAAAATGCAGGGGGTCCACCCCCAGGGCCTTGGCAATAGGAAAGACCACAGGAATGGTAAGCAGGATCATTCCCATTCCGTCCATGAAACAGCCCAGAATCAGGATAAAAATCATGTACCCGAAGAGGAAGGTCAGGGGGGAGAGTCCCATGGCCGCAACAGCCTCGGCGATCTTCTGGGGCCAGTATTCATTGGCCGCCACCGCCTGAAAAATCCCCACGCTGCCCAGGAGAAAAAAAACTACAGAGGTGAGGCGTACGGTGAGCACCGTTGAGGGAATGAGCTCCTTTAAGAAAGCCTTCCTCCGGGCAAGGGTGCCGTAAAGGAGGGCGTATCCGCAAGCCGCAGCGCCAGCCTCCGTGGGGGTAAAGAATCCCCCATACAATCCTCCCAGCACGATGACCGGAAATGCCAATCCCGGGAGGCAACGCCAGAGACTCACCATGGCCTTCCCGGGATCGAAGGGCCCAGTGGGTAATTTTTGCTTTATTCCGATCACGACCGTTACGGCCATTAAACATCCGGCCAGAATGAACCCGGGGATGAATCCGGCGAAGAAGAGCTTGGCCACGGAGGTGTCCGTGACCACGCCGAACATAAGAAGGGATAGGCTGGGAGGGATGAGCAGGCCCAGCGTGCCACCCGAGCACACGATCCCGGCGGCGAGTTTGGGGGAGTAACCCCGCTTGATCATCTCGGGAACGGCGATCACGGTCATCGCGGAAGCTTCCGCCACGCTGGAACCGGTGATGGCTGCAAAGATGACACAGCAACCCAGGGTGGCCACCCCAAATCCTCCCGGAACCCAGCTCAGAAGGGCTTCGGACAGATCGAATAGCAATTTGACCACTCCGGTCTTTTCCATCAAATACCCGGCGTAGATGAAAAAGGGCACGGCCATGATGGTGTAATGGTGCATGAAATAAAGGAAGGCGGAGGGGACGAAGACGGGGTCCATGGAGGTATAGAAAATGACAAAAATGACGCTGGACGCCCCCAGGGCCACCCCGATCGGAGCTCCGATGATCATCAGGAGGAAAAAACTGATAAGCAGGGCTTCCATTCACTCTCCTTTTCCCAGGCTGGAAATCGAAAAGAGACAGCGGATCTTCTTGGGCCACTCGGCCCAGGGATGCCTCTCAATCGGTTGAATGAGCCGAAGCCGCTTCCTCGACAAGGACCTGCTTGCCCCTCATGGCCTGGACCTCACGGAAAATCTCGAACACGAAGGAAATGATCATCAAGCCCATTCCTATAGTCAGGATGAGGAAAAACGGCCAGAAGACCATGCTCTGGCTCAATACCAGCCTACCCGATGAATAGGTCGTCTGGGTTATTTTCACGCCGTAGGTGGTGAAATACCCCAGGTAAAGGACGGAGGCCAACTGGGCCAATAACCTCATAGCATGACCCATTCCCGGATGGACCTTCTTGGAAAAAAGGTTTGTAAAAAGGGTCAATTTCAGGTGCATGCCCTGTCGCTCGGTGATGGAGAAGAAAAGATAGGTGGCCGAGAGAATAAAATAGGTCACCACATCCTGTTGCCAGTCCCAGGACTCCCCGAAAAAATACCGGCGGATGACCTCGACGCAGGCCAGAAGGATCGGCCCGAGGAATACGACAGCGGTTATCGGAGCCAGGAAGCGATCCTGAAACCATTTCCAGTACTGATAAGCCTTTTCCATGAGTCTTCCTTTCGATACCTCCGGCGGAGCGAAAAAAACCACCCAAAGGGACGGAGAAGGATAATCCGACGATCGCCTTCTCCGTCATTGGAAGTGAATGCCCTGCACATCCTTTCCAGACTGCTCAAGGAACCGCAAGTGGGAAGGACCGTATCTTTTCCTTCGCCGGGAACGCTACTTCTTTTTCTCTTCCTGGTAGGTAACCAATTTCTTGTAAGGAGCGCAATCCATCGATTCGACGGGGTCGCTTCCGATCGGGTATTTGGCGACCAATTTGTTCCCCTCTTCCTGAAATTTGAAGATCAGAGATTTCGATTCAGCCCCCAGTTTTTCGATCAACGCTTCGGCAACTTTGGTACCCAGGGCCTGTTTAAAGGGCTCCACCTGTTCCGGCTTTAGATTGTACATGCCGGGTTTCTTGGGGTCCTTGGTGCCGAAATCTTCAGCCACCAAGGTGTCGGAGCACCACTGAAGCTTTTGCTGGTAGAGAATCATTTCGTTCAGGGTATCTTTGATTATTTTCTGGTGTTCCGAAGCAACGCCGTCCCACCACTTCTTGCTGAATCCGAGGAAATAGAAGTCCAGGGCCATGCCTCCCACGCTGATGATCGTGTAATAGGAAGCCTGTTCCTTAATTACCGCGAAACCGTTCGTGGTGGTAAGCGCCCCATCGATGACTCCCGACTGGATGGCGCTGGGCACGTCTCCCCAGGCCATGGCCACGGCGCTGGCCCCCCAGGCTTTTAAGGTGGGACCCTGGGTGAGGGGGGCGAGGACCCTGAGCTTAAGTCCCTTAAAATCGGCGGGGACGAAGATCCTCTTTTTGGAGGCGACTCCCATGTAATGGCTGATATCGGACCAGCCCATCACGAGAATGCCCTTTTTAGAAAGGCGTTCGCTAAGGGCTTTGGCCACGTCGGTTTCCGGGAAATGATGAATGGCGCCGATGGAAGTGAGAACCATGGGCTGGGTGGCAATATTGAGCCAGGGATCAAACCCTGCAACCTTGCTGGGCTGGCCGACAGCGATCTCCAGGTTGGCGGCCTGCAGGGCTCCCATGGCATCGCTCATGGCGTATAGCGCCCCGGCGAAATAGGTGCGTACCTCGCTTCCCGGGATACGCTCCTTGATCTTATCGCGGAACCAGTTCATCGAAATGGCAATCGGCTGGGGGGGCGGGGAAGTATCGGAAACGATTCGGATGACCATTTTTTTCCCGGTCTGGGCGGAGACAGGGCTTAGAAAACCGACCAGGAAGACCAAAGCCAGAGAAATGATAGAAATCCGTTTAGTCATAGTCATGCAAAATCCCTCCTTTTCAAAGAAAGATTCAGAAATCTGGGCCATTCCTCCTTCCCGATGTTCTGAAAAAGCTGGGGAGAATAGGGTGAACAGCAGAAAGATATAGTATTATCGGAAGCCTGTCAATTGTTTCGTGGCCGAGTGTTTCGTGGCCGAGCTGAAAATTGGAGAAATGTTAGAATCCATATGTATATGTCGTCAGGCCCAAATTTCTTTTAGGCTGAGTTTGCGATCTGACTCTGGTCCGGGGTCTTGCTTTGAAGAAGACCCTCTTATTAAGGAGGGAGGGACGAGGAAGGCTAAATCTCCTGTCAGCAGGGGGGCGTGCTATCAATCTACCGCTGTAACTTATTTATTCATTTGGCGGCCAGGAAAGAATAGGTCCTCCCTTATCATCTGCCTTGAATGGGAAGGCGAAAGTCCTTTATAATGGCTTAGTATGGAAAACAATGGAGCTCTGACCGATAGGATCGGAAAAAGGAGGAAACATGGGGGAACAAGTCCTGGAGGGCTATATGGGAAAGGTTCTGCGGGTGGATTTGACCCGGGGGGTGATCAAGGAAGAACCGTTGGAGAAGGAGCTGGTGGAGAGTTATGTCGGGGGCACGGGTTTGGGGACTGAGTATCTGTACCGAGAGGTTCCTCCTGGGGTAAGCTGGGATGCTCCGGAGAATCGCATTATTATGGCCTCGGGTCCTTTGGGGGGAACGACGGTGTCGGGGACGGGAACTTTTTCTTTGGTGACCAAGGGGCCGATGACGAACTTAGCCGTTTCGACGCAGGCCAATGGCTTTTGGGGAGCGTATCTCAAATTCGCGGGGTATGACGCAGTAATTATCCAGGGAAGAGCGGATCGTTGGAAGTATCTTTATATTGGCGAGGGAAGGGTGGAGTTAAGGGATGCCTCGGCCCTGGTGGGCAAGGACACTTGGGAGACAGAAGAAATCCTCCGTCGGGAGCTTGGGGCAGGCCAGAGGCTGAGTGTATTTGGGATCGGGCCTGCGGGGGAAAAACTGGTCCGTTTTGCGGTTGTGGCGGGGGATCAGGGGCACATTGCCTCGAAGAATGGGAGCGGTTGCGTGATGGGTTCTAAGCGACTGAAGGCCATCGCGATTTCCCGGGAGCAGGGTTCTGTTCCGATATCCAACAAGAGTCTTTTGGCGGAGAAGGTAAAGGCATTGGATTTGGATGCGAAGGAAAATCGGGGAGGCCAGATGTACAAATGGGGAACTGGAGGAGGTTTTTCCGGCCATGCCCTGGCCGGGAGTCTCCCGATTCGCAATTACACGACAAATGTTTTTCCTGAACATGAGAAGATGAGCGGACAGTATATCCGAAGTCACTTCGAGTACCGGAACAAGCCTTGTTGGGCTTGCAGGCTTGTGCATACGAAATACATGAAGGTTACGGAGGGGGCATATGCCGGCGCTGAGGGAGAAGAACCGGAGTATGAATGCCTGGCCGCTTGGGGGCCCGTGATCGGGAATACAGACCCCGGTGCGGTGATTGTGCTTTCCGATTTGACGGATCGGTTGGGGATGGACGTAAACGAGGCGGGTTGGACCATTGGTTGGGTGATGGAATGTTATGAAAAAGGGCTCCTCAGCCGCGGAGACCTGGATGGCTTGGAAATGAGATGGGGGAATGTGGAGGCTGTCCGGGAGATGTTGAAAAAGATCAGTCAGCGGGAGGGGATTGGAGACCTTTTAGCGGAAGGGGTGAAGCGGGCATCGGAAAAGATAGGTGGCGAGGCACTCAAGATGGGGGTATACGTTCAGAAGGGTGCGACACCCAGAGGGCATGATCACCGGGCCATATGGGCGGAGATGTTGGATACTTGTGTTTCAGCCACTGGCACCATCCAGTCTGTATCGCGCATGGTTCCGCTTCCCGTTTTTGGTCATCCGCCGGTGAGCAATCCCTTTTCTCCGTGGGAGGTGGCAGGGGCGAGTGCGAAAGCAGAGGGTTGGTATGTGTTTATGGATTGTCTGGGGATTTGCCGGTTTACAGCCATTGATCCGAAGTTGACCCTGGATTGTGTGAACGCGGTGACGGGAAGAGGACTGACCTTCTCGGATGCCCTGATCATCGGGCGGCGGATTATAAATCAGTTGCGGGTATTTAATTTCCGGCATGGGTTGGACCCTGCTCTGGAGATTCCTTCAGCTCGTTATGGGTCTGCACCAGTGGATGGGCCTGCGAAGGGAAAAGCCATCGGGCCTCATTTTGAGTGGATGAAGAGGTTTTATTTTGAGCTGATGGGATGGGATCCGGAGACGGGCAAGCCGTTACCGCACACGCTCAAGTCGCTGGGTCTGGAAAAGCTCATTGAGGCATTTTGAGGATCGAATCGGCACGAGTTCCTATGATGAATGGGAAGATCAGATTACAGTTTTGGATGGCGGGTGCCCCCGAGGGGACCCAATCGGGCCCGATGATGATGGAGGAGGAGATCCAAGAGGATGAGTCTTTGCGCAGCCTATTGAATCGCCTTGCGGGACGACTCCCTCAGCTTCCTGTCCCCATCTTTGATCCCGAAACGCAGACCTTGTCGAGCGAAGTGGCGGTGGTAATCAATGATCATCTCCATCATTTTTCCCAAGGACTGGAGACGAAACTCAAGGACGGAGATCGCATTCTCATTTTCCCCTATTTGGCTGGGGGATAGGCAAGAGAAGATTAACCCTCTTCTTTTTGGGGAACGATTTTCCTTTAGGACCTTCCATGAAGAAACCTTGCAGGTTGAAAGCGTAACCGAGCACATCGAACATTTCCCTCTTCTTGAAATCGATTACGTCTTTTATCGCCTGCTTCTGGACTGGAGAAAGATCGGAAGGCCACGCAGAATTTTCATGTCCTTCGACTCATCACCCCTTTGCGGGTGAGCTGTGAGAAATCCTGTGCGAAGGCCTTCCCGTTTGACAAAATGGTCAGCGACATGCTGAACCCGGAAATGATCGAGGGCACGGCCAAAAGCCCAAACGAGGCTATTAAGGACAAGTTCCGGAGCAACATAACAAAAACGAAGAGAGGCAAAGAGAGGGGAAGAACGATAAATTAAATTTGAAGTTAAATTTGAATTGACCGATTAAGGGGATAATGCTAATTTTAAACTTTGAAATAACGGGTGGTGAGATTGAAAAGCCGGGTTTTGATTATCTCTCTCATTTTTGCTATTTGCTTTCCTTCTTTGGCCGCCTTCGGCGCAGAGTGGGCCGACTTCCAGGATTTTTTGATCCGAAGAATTCCCTTCCGCCCCTATTGGGCAATGGCCGGGTCCGAGTTTGCCAAATATATC
>DASPRR010000100.1:0-4720 GCA_035624375.1 Thermodesulfobacteriota bacterium
CCGGCCCCCACAAAGCCGCTGGTGGCCACTGTATCGCCGTCCCGGATGACCCGAACCGCTTCCTCGGCAGTGACGATCTTGCCTTTTTTCAGCCGGGGGTGTTGGAAAGTGGATAATAGGGGGTGAGAAATCGCTTTTTCAGGGGGGCTTTCTTTCATCGACAACCTCCAGTTCAATGGATCGCGAAGGGTGCGTGTCCGCATTCATAAGGTAAAGGATGCGGCCTTTGGTTGGCTCTCTCGCAGGGGGGGCAGGTGAGATCTCCGCAGGCTCCGACCGAGGTACGGGGAGCCCAAATGGGAGGCGGCAAGCGTAGACTTTGACCGGAGGGATATCCTTTTCCCCCTGCAACCAGAGAAGAATAAAAACCGATCATTCCTGAGATGAGGGGCTGGCCAAGCTGCAGGATTGTTTTACACCATCAGGTATTTTTTTCTCACTTCTTCATTCTTCCGAAGTTCCTCGATTGTTCCCTGGTAACGTATGGTGCCTTTGTCCATTACATAGGCCCGTTCACTCAAAGCGGTGGCCAGACCCACGTTGTGTTCGCAGATGAGCATCGTGGTGCCCAATTTTTTGATCTCTCCCAGCTGTTCTTCCATGGCCTTGATGACCAGGGGGGCCAAGCCCTCGCCCGGCTCATCCAGGAGGAGAAGATGGGGGTTGGTCATCAACGTTCGGGCGATGGTGAGCATCTGCTGTTCTCCGCCGCTGAGTTGGGTCCCCATGTGGGTATCCAATACCTTCAGCTTGGGGAAAAGCGAATAAATGCGGTCCAGGTTCCAGATCGACCCCTCTTTTTCTCTCCGGGCAACAAGGATGTTCTGGCGAACCGTCAGGTCGGGAAAAATCCTCCGGGTGTCGGGAACAAACCCAATCCCCATCTGGGCGATGCGGTAGGGTGGCTTGCCCACGATCTGCTGCTCTCGGAACTGGATGCTTCCAGACTTCGGTGGCGAAAGCCCAATAATACTCCGGAAGGTCGTGGTCTTTCCGGCCCCATTCCTTCCCAAGAGACAGACGGCTTCCCCTTCTTTTACCTGCAAAGAGATGCCGAAGAGGATGTGACTAGTCCCGTAGTAGGTATGGATCTCGTTTACCTGAAGCATTATTTTGCTCCGCCCAAATAGACTTTCTGCACTTCCGCGCTGGCCCTAACTTCCTCCGGGGTCCCGTCGGCTATTAAGCCTCCCTGGTGGAGGACGGAGATCCGCCGGGCAATGCCAAATACGACCCCCATGTCGTGTTCGGTGAAGAGAATGGTGATACCCCTCTCGGAGGAGAGTTTATTGACGAGCCCCATGGTAATGTCCGTCTCTTCGGGGGACATGCCGCAGGTGGGCTCATCCAGGAGCAATAGCTCTGGTTCGGTTCCCACGGTCACGGCGAGTTCTAGGCGCTTCTTATCCCCGTGAGAGATGGAATCGCCCAAACGGTCCGCCTGATCGGCCAGCCCTACTTCTTCCAGGATCCGCCAGACCTCTTCCCGAAAAAATTTCTTAGCGGAGGTGAAGAAATTAAGGGTAACCTTGCGGTGGGATAAGAGGGCCATCAATACGCTCTCGTAGACTGTGAGCTTCGGGTAGATGCTGGTGATCTGAAAAGAGCGGGTGATCCCGAGCCGGCACCTCGTGTAAGGGGGGATTTTGGTGATCTCCTGCCCCTTATAGAAGACCTTTCCCGAGGAGGCCGAGTGGTACCCGGTGATGAGGTTGAAATAGGTGCTTTTCCCCGCACCGTTCGGGCCGATGATGGCATGGATATCGCCCTGGCGAATCTCCAGGCTGACCTGGTCCACCGCCCGGAGTTTGCCGAAATCCTTCGTCAGTTCCTCTGTCTGGAGAAACATAGGAAAGTCATCCTCTAGCCTGGTTCAGTTTTTCTCTTCTTTCTTTCAACTTCTCCTGCGTATATCCCAGGATGCCGCCGGGCAGAAAGAAAATGATGAACAGGATCAACCCTCCCATGACCACGGGCCAGTAGACGGTGAAGCCGAGGACCCAGGCATGGAAGAAGGTCATGATGAACATACCCAGGACGGGTCCGAAAAAGAGCGCCGGCCCGCCGAGAATGGCGGCCATGACCGGTTCGCCCGATTTGATCCAGGTTAAATAGGAGGGAGCGACGGATCGGTAGAAGGGCACCCAGATTGCTCCGGCCAGTCCGGCTAGGGCCGCGGCAATGACAAAGGTGATGAGCTGATACTTGGCGAGGTTGATACCCAGAAACTCGGTCCGCTCGGAATTCTCCCGCATGGATTTGATCGTTTGCCCGAAGGGCGATTGAATGATTTTCCACAGGACGAACGCCGCAGCCAAAAAGACGACCAGAATAAAATAGTAGTAAGCAACCGGAGATTTCAGATACTCGGGGGGGAACACTCCCTGAATTCCATCGTCCCCTCCGGTGAAGTCGTGCCATTTAAAGACGATGAAGAAGATGAGCTGCCCGAAGGCGAGAGTCAGGACGGCAAAGTAGATGCCCCGCAACCGGACGCAAAAATATCCGACAAGAAGGCCGACGAGGGCAGCCACCAGGATGCCCGCGACCATGCTCAGCCAGAAGTTGAACTGAACCTTGGTCATGAGCATGGCGACCGCATATCCCCCCAGTCCGTAAAAAGCGGCTTGCCCAAAGGAGAGTTGCCCCATGTAGCCGAAAAGAAGGTTAAAGCTCAGCGCCAACAGGCTCATGACCAAAGCTTCGCACAAAACGGTCAGGTAGAATTCACCCAGAAAAACGGGAGCCAAAAGGGAGGCCAGGAGGAGAAGGATCAGCCACCATCCTTTCAGCAACCAGCTTTCCTGCTTTTCTCCAACCCTTTTTTCCATCCAACATTCTCCTATTGTCTTTCGGGCCTTCCGAAGATTCCCCAGGGCCGGATGATCAGGACGATCGCCATCACCATAAAGATGAATGCCAGGGCCAGTTCTGGCTTGAACATAATCCCGAAGGCATAGACCTGACCCACGATGAAGGACCCGAGAAGGGTTCCCGGAAGGCTTCCCATTCCGCCGATGACCACTACTGCAAAGCACTCCACAATGATTTCGATATCCATACCCAAAGCCACGGACCCGAAAGGTGCAGTTACCGCCCCGCTCAGGCCGGCGATCATCGCGCCCAGCATAAAAATCCAGGTAAAGAGCCATGGAATCGGGATTCCCAGGGCCGAAACCATTTCCCGATCATGGGCGGCCGCCCGGATGATGTCCCCCAGACGCGTTTTATAGACGAGCCACCAGAGAAAAATGACTAATCCCACCCCCAAGATGATGATGAAGAAGTTGTAGGAGGGAAACGGAAACCCGAAGAGGAATACCGCTCCGGTAAATGGCTTGGGCCTGGGAATGGAGAGAAACTCTCCCCCCCATGCCCACTTGACCAGGTCGGTAATGACCAAAACGATGGCATAAGTGGCCAGAAGCTGCTCGGGCCACCCTCGGGCATAGAGGCGGCGGAGGAGAACAAATTCGATGAGGAGTCCAAATCCTGCCATCACCAATGCCGCCAGGATCGCCGCCAGGTAAAAGCCCAGAACCGGCATGAGGAGATATTTCCATATGCTGTAAGAGAGGAAGGCTCCGAGCATGTACAGAGACCCGTGGGCGAAGTTGAGAACCCGCAGGACTCCAAAGGTCAAAGAAAGGCCCGAGGCAACCAGGAAAAGAAGAGAGCCTCGGGCGATTCCACTCATGAACTGGTTAAAGAGGACGTCGAAGGACATTCGCGCAACCTCGCGTGATCGGGCAGTTGAATACTCGGGCGATGGTTATTGCGGGCCAAGCGAATCATGATCCATAATCGTAGAGACGTTGCGCGGGGCAACGTCTCTACTTTGCCGCTTGGTTCTGGGTAAAAGGGAAACCGGTTTTCCCGGCAGTCGCTTATCTTTTGACCCCGGTTTTCTGCCAGATCTCTCTCACACTGGCCTCAGGACGGATGACCTGCTCGCCTGGAACCCGAGAAATGTCTTTCCAGATCTTGAAGGGGTACTTGGGGTCCTTGGCAATGGTTCCCTGGTAGCAGGGGACCGTTCCCATATGATCCAAAGCCCGGATGGAAAAGCCTTGCCTTAATCCTTCGAAAGGCATTCCCTCGATGGCCTTCACCACCGCATCGGTGTCCACAGTCTTGGCCTTTTCAACGGCCGCTTTGAGGAGATAGACGGAATCATAATTCTGAACTGCCCACGCATCCGGATAAGCCCCGGTGGCTTTCTGGAACTTCTCGGCAAATTCCATCATCTTGGGGTTGGGGTCCATGAAGAAACATCCCCGGCCGAATCCAAAGGTTCCTTCCGGGGCATCGGCCCCCAGGGCGAGCAACACGGGGAAATCGTAAAGGGCGATGAAGGGGATCTTTTCGAAGAAACCGTAAGGGGCGGCCTGCTTGGTGAAGGAGACGATATCGCCCCCGAAAAGAGAACCGTGAACGGCATCCGGTTTCTTGGCCATGATGGCGGTGATGAAGGCGGTAAAATCTTTTTCTCCCAGTTTGGGCCAGGCTTCGTAGACGATTTCAACCCCCGGCACCAGCCTCTTGATCTCTTCCGTAAAGGCAGCCTCTTCCCGGCGGCCGAACTCATAATCCGGTCCGATGGTGGCGAATTTTTTGGCCTTGGGGACCTTTTTCTGGAGATAGCGCGTAGCCGCAATGGCCTCCATATAAGTGTTGGGAACCACCTGAACAAAATAGGGGGAGAACTTGTCCACGGTCT
>DASPRR010000145.1:0-15804 GCA_035624375.1 Thermodesulfobacteriota bacterium
GCTTCGTCGAACATGGCCGCGATGTTCTCGGGGGGAATCTCGGCCTGGATGTTGTGGACGCTCGCCAAAAGGTATCCTCCGCCCTTCCCCAGGCAATCGATTATTTCCCTGACTTCCCGGCGTACTTCGTCCGGGGTCCCAAATGGCAAAACCCGATGGGTGTCGATCCCTCCCCAGAATGACAGGCGGTTTCCGAACTCTTTTTTTAATTGAACGGGGTCCATATTGCGGGCGCTCACCTGAACCGGATTGAGTGTATCAATACCCGCGTCAATGAAGTCCTCAACCAGCAGGCGAACCGAACCACAACTATGATACCAGACCTTTGCCCCACAGCGAGCCTTTAGGGCTTGGATCATCCGCTTGTGTCGGGGCTTGATAAGTTCTCGATACGTCTGAGGGCTCATGAAAGGAGCCTCCTGAGCGGCCACATCATCCCCCCAAGAGATGACGTCGATATCTCCTCCCACCTCGTCGATTGCCATTTCCGCGATCTTGATCCAGACATCGGCAATCCGATCCATCAGGGCGCAGGCAAATTCCGGGTTTAGCTTAAGGTCCATCAGCCATTCCCCAAACCCCCGCATGAATTGGCAATGATGGACAATGCCGACGGGAAGGTTCAAGATGAGGGCGTAATCCGTAGTCTTGCGCAGGAATTCAACTTTTTCTTTGAGTCCTGTGTACAAACTGGGAGTTCTCGGGTCCGGCCATTCGAACCTCTCGAGGACTTCCAGGGTGGGTTCAACCTTCTGGAAAGGACCATCCACATTGATGAAATGCCCTTCAGGGGCCCGCTTCCAGGTGATTCCCCACACATCGACCAGGGTGCGCGAATCGATCTCCCGATAGGCTCCCCCTTTGAAATCGCCCAGCAAGACCGGGCGGGTGTCGATATCAAACCTCTGGAGGACGCGTTCATCAGGAATGACGGTCCTTGCCCGTCTGGCCATGAATTGGATTTCATGGCGAATCCCGAGGAAGTTTTGAAGCTTTTCATAGGCCGGCTGGATAATCGTGGTGGCGATCGTGCTGCCGAAATCGACAGGGACCCGATCGGGTTCCTGAAGGTTCAGCGCAGCCAAAACTCTCTCCCTGTGGGTCATCCTGGAATTCATCTTTTCAGCTCCCATCTCTGAGGATGAAATTCCCCCTTTATTCACCATTCTGAAAATGAGCGCGTCAGAGTCTCCTGCAGGCCATTTCTACATCTGGACGGTTCAACAATTCTTCGCTTTTCCCTTCCAGCGCTTTTTAGACTCATGAATTTTCAAATCTTAGGTTTTTGCCTGCCCCGATGAGCGATGAGATAGACTAGCTTAATCCCTTTCATTTGTAAAATGGAAAAGACCTGCTCGATCTTGCCCGTTTACTTCCTTCCTGGTTCCTGGTAACATTGAATCCGTCCATTTCCTGCCAAGCCCTGCCAACGAAAGTTTTTTCCCTCGGAAAGGGGTGATTGGATATGAAACTCACCCGCCGGGATTTTCTTCAGGGTTCTATTCTTGGAGGGAGCTATTTGCTCTTGGCCCCGCTCCCCTCTCTTGCCGAAATCATTAAAAGAAAAGAATGGCAGCCCGGCTACGCGAAGCTGGAAAAAGAGGGCAAACTGACCCAGCGGGTCAAACAGGCTCGGGCGATCTTCGAGCGGTGTGAGCTTTGCCCGCGGAAGTGCGGAGTGAACCGGCTCAGGGGGGAGAAGGGCTTCTGTCAGGCCCCTGCCCGGGCGGTGATCTACAGTGCCCATCCCCACTTCGGAGAAGAGGAACCCATCACCGGCCAGAATGGGTCCGGAACCATCTTCATCTCCAACTGCAACCTCCGGTGCGTATTTTGTCAGAACTGGCCCATCGCCCATGAGGGACGGGGGCGGGAGGTGAGCGATGAAGAATTCGCCGGCATGATGATGGACCTGCAGAGGATCGGCTGCCACAACATCAACATCGTGACGCCCACCCACGTGATGCCCAACATCCTCGGGGCGGTTCAGATCGCCTGCCGCAAAGGGCTGCGCCTTCCCCTCTTCTACAATACCAGCGGATATGAGAGAGTGGAGGTCCTGAAGGTCCTGGATGGAATTGTGGATATTTACAAGCCCGACATGAAATACTCGAACGACTCCCTGGCGGAAAAGTACTCTTCCGGCGCCCGGGATTACCCGGAAGTGGCCCGAAAAGCCATCCTGGAGATGCATCGCCAGGTAGGTGTTTTGAAGAGCGACGAGAACGGGTTTGCCGTGCGGGGGCTGCTCATCCGGCATTTGGTCATGCCCAATCGGATCGCGGGGACGGAAGCATTCGTTAAGTGGGTCTCGGAAAACCTTCCCAAGAATACCTATGTGAACATTATGGCCCAGTACCGGGTTGAATACAAAGCCTTTGAATATCCTGAACTGGCCCGGGGGATCACGGTGGAGGAATTCCTGGAAGCCATGGATTCGGCGAAAAAATATGGATTGATCGACCTGGATTCAAAATCTTTGGCCATCAAGAAAATTTACGAGCACCGCAGCTCGGGCTGAAGGAGTGAACCCCCTGGTAAGACCCTCCAACAAACATCCACTTTGCCAGTCACGCATCGGCAGCGGCAGACCAAAGGAAACATTTTGTGGGGGCAAAGGGAACCGCAGAAATCCCTCCCGTTCCCCTCTTTTTAAACTGGGAGCGGGAAGATTCTCGGAGGCTGGCTTCCGAAGGGAAAAAGAAAAATTAAATGAATAGAAAGGGAATGAGAAAATGGGATTCGAGACGATCAAATTCAAGGAGCCGGAAACTGGCATCGGCCTCATTACCTTAAGCCGTCCCGACCGATTGAATGCCTTGAGCCTCGATATGGTCGGAGAACTCCATGCTCTCTTCTTAGCTTTGATGGAGCGGAAAGATTTGAGGATTTTGATCCTCACCGGGGAAGGCCGGGGGTTCTGCTCAGGGGCGGACCTGAAGGATGCCCGTCTGCGACAGGAGTTTCCGACTTCATATCCCGACCCGACTGTTCACCTGATCGCTATTCAAAAAAGGTACGCCGACCTAGTGTTGGAGATGCGGCATCTGTCCCAGCCCATCATCGCCGCCGTCAATGGCGCGGCAGCCGGCGGGGGAATGTGTCTGGCCCTAGCATCGGATATTGTGATTGCCGGGCCAAAGGCCGCTTTCACCCCTTCGTTCATCAACATCGGGCTTTCCGGGGGGGAAATGGGTACGACCTTTTTCCTTCCCCAGAAGGTGGGGAGCGGCCGGGCGGCCGAAATCCTGCTGACCGGACGAACCGTGGATGCCCAGGAGGCAGAGAAAATCGGCCTGGTAAGCAGGATAGTGGAAGAAAACCGTCTCCTGGAGGTGGCGATGGAGATTGCCAAGACATTGCTGGCTAAGAGCCCCATGGGACTTCGCTTCACGAAGGAGGCCCTGAACCTGAGTCTGACCGCCCCTTCTCTGGAGGCCGTGATCGAATTCGAAAATCGCAACCAGAGTATGTGCTGCTCGACCCCTGATTTCTTCAAAGCGGTTGAAGCATTTATGAAGAGAAAGCGGGTATAAGAGCAGGGAATAATATATCAGCTGTTTTTGGCAGTCAAAATCTGAACAGGTGCCGGGAAAGGGGGGAAGGAAGGATTTCCAGCTAGTCTTTAGGGCGCAGAATCGTTTTGCCCAAGGGGTAGGCTAACGATCCTCCCGCCATGGTCGTCAGAAAATCAAATAGATGATTCTTGATCTGATTCAGTGATTTGCTCACAGAGGGAGAGTTATCTGCGCTCTCCGCCGCCTGGTTTTTTTTCGGTTCAACCTGGAGATCGTATAAATCAAGAACCTCTTCCGCGTTCAGATGCATGGACTTGGCATAATTGCGTATGAATCCTCTAATGTAGGCTTCGCATGGGATCAGCTGAAAGGAATCATCTTCTATGGCCTGGAGGAAATCCATCTTGATCCGGGTTTCCTTCGCGACGGATTCCAAAGTGACTTTTTTCTCTTCTCTTGATTTTTGAAAAAATCGACCGACGGTCATTCCCTGGGGTATCATTTGAATCCACTCTCTAATAGCGAGGAAAAATAAATAGCTATTGTACACATTGATATAGCATAATCCGGGCCAATTTCCTCTTGGAGATAGAAAAAAAAGGGAATATTTGCCTTTCTAAAGAATCCCCTTTAATTACCGATGGTTAAAAAAATACCGGAAAGGAGCAGGGATAATCCATAGCTTATTTACCCGAAAATAGAAAAGATTTCAAGGAAAAAATTACCTATTTTTGTACTCCATAGTCCAAAAATTACCTTTTTTATCCCGCCTGTCCCCATAATTCCCAGAATTGCTCAAATCCATCCGCTCAAGATAGATGGAAACCAGGCAAAGAGACCTGAAGCCGTTCTATTCAAGCGGCAAATGGAAGCGAGCCTGCCAAGGTATTGACCTTTGACCCATCATCCGCTAGTCTTGGTTAAGGACGTTCTTCCAGGTTGACTTTTTTGATCTTCAGGATGGTTTGATGTCAAAAAAGGAGAATGGGGAATGAAAAGATTGAAAAAGACCCTGGTATGGTACCTGGTTGGGGCCATGTTTGTAATCGGTGTGACACCCAAATGTTTTGCCGGATTTTCCCCGTCCGAAGTCATGGCTCTTTCCCAGACGGAGAGACCTCAGGACCTTCTGAAGCTTCAAAAATTCCTGGAGACCAAGATGGTCAGGGAAAGGCTCATGGACCTTGGATTTATCCCCGAAGAGGTCCAGATGAAACTGGGGAACCTCAGTGACCAGCAGATTCATCAGATGGCTCTCCATCTGGATGAAATGAAGGTGGCGGGGGACGGGGTAGGCATATTCATTGCCGTTTTTCTCATTGCCGTGCTGGTGGTCCTGATTATTTATGCGACGGGACACAAAATTGTTTTTAAATGATCCCCCATGGCCAACAGGAAATCACTTTGGGCTTGCCAGTGAAGCTGTGAAATATATTTTCAGCCGGTAACGATTCTCTAAAATCGCCTTCAATCGCTCTTGGCCAAGAGGGGAGGGGGCGACCTCTGAAAAGACACCGACGTTCCGCTTCATTCTTCTGCCGTGCCCATGGCGTGCGGGGAGTCGGTCGCGGGTATTGATGGAAACCTCTTTTTACATCCAGTGGCACATCACCAATTTATGCAATCTTCGCTGCCGCCATTGCTACCAGGTCGATTTTACGAAAGAGCAGGACCTGGATTGGGGCGGGCTGAGGGATGTTTCGGACAATATCCTTTCGGCTCTTCAGGCCTGGGAAGATAAAGCCTGCATCCACCTCACCGGGGGAGAACCCCTATTAAAGCCGGAGCTCTTTCCTCTCCTGGAACACCTGGATCGCCAGCCAGGGGTTGAAGAATTGGGCCTCATTACCAATAGCCTTCTCTTGACCGACGAAATCCTGGACCGGTTGTCAGCCGTTCGAAAATTCAAGACGGTCAAGATTTCTCTGGACGGGGCGGATCCCCCGGTCCATGATCGGATCCGTTCGGCGGGAAACTTTGAGCGGGTCGTGGAAAAGATTTCCCTGGTTCGGGAAAGGGGCGTTTTCGACCTCAATCTGATGTTCACGGTGATGAGGAGCAACCTGGAGAGTCTCCCCGCTTTCCTTCGTCTCGGCGAAGAGCTGCGGGTGGATGGGATGATCATCGAACGGTTCATCCCCTGGGGCAGGGGAAGAGAGGTCCGGAATGAAGTCCTCGGGAAAGAACATTGGCGCAGCATGCTGAAGGCCCTCTTCGCCTATTTCTCGATGGAACTAGAGGAGGATGAAATCCCGCCCTACCAAGCCTTTCAGGTTGATTTCCGGGGGGAGGAGCCCCAGTTGCTGGGCGCGCCCTGCGTTCTAGGAAAGGAAGGCTTCTGCGTCATGCCCAATGGCGATGTTTTCCCCTGCCGGAGATTTCCGCTGACCATAGGAAATCTCCGGCAGGATTCTTTTGAAAATATTTGGCAGAACTGCGCTGTCCTGAACCAGCTCCGGAGAAAGGAGAATCTGAAAGGGAAGTGCGGTCCCTGCCGGGAGGAAAATTGCACCGGTTGCCGGAGTCTGGCTTTTTCCCTGACCGGCGATTACCTGGCGGAAGACCCTCATTGCTGGTATGGTGAATAGGCATGGAAGGGGCGACCTTATCCCGAACAGGCAAGGAAGGGAAGGAAGCGGGCAGCAAAGAACGATGGGCATGAGGAGGCAAGACAAAGTGTCAGAGAAACTCCACCCCAGCGCGCAAAAGGTTCAGGAAGCATTGACCGCCCGTGGATTGCCCTGCCAGGTGGTTGAACTGCCGGACAGCACCCGCACGGCCCAGGATGCGGCCCAGGCCATCGGTTGCACGGTTGCCCAGATCGTAAAATCCCTCGTCTTCCGGGGAACCCGGACTGGAAAGCCCATCCTGGTGCTTTCGAGCGGGGTGAACCGGGTAAGCGAAAAAAGGATGAGTGAATGGGCAGCGGAACCGATCGGAAAGGCCGATGCTGATTTTGTGCGCCGACACGCCGGATTTGCGATCGGAGGAGTGCCCCCCGTGGGTCACCCGGGGCCGATCGAGACTTATATCGACGAGGACCTTTTTCAATACGATGAAATCTGGGCGGCGGCGGGCACCCCCTATGCGGTTTTTCGTCTAACGCCAAAGGACCTGGGGAAAATGGGCAAGGGGTTGGTGGTAACCATCAAGTGAAGGAATTATGGAATCGAATGAGGCTTATGAAAAAAAGTTAAAGAATTTTATTAAAGAAAACCAGATATTTTGCGAACATTTAACATTTTCCGAATGCTGTCACTCGGTAGCTGAGGCCGCTCAGGCGGCTGGAGTCACTCCCCGAGATTTTGTTAAGAATGTATGTCTGGTCGATGCCCGAGGTTCTATCGTAGTGGCGATTGTGAAAGGAGAGGACCGGGTAGACATGACCCGGGTGGCGAAGGTCCTGGAGGTCAAGAAGGTACGAATTGCCACGGCGGAAGAGATGCTGGAGAAGACCGGGTACCCCTGCGGCGGCACGCCTTCCTTCAGTTACCCGGCTCGATTTCTCATCGATGAAAGAGTCATGGAGATGGACGTGGTATATTCCGGAGGGGGCTCAGAGTACTCTTTAACCAGAATACGGCCGGCCGACCTGGTGAAAGCCAATCAAGGAGAAATGGTCCGAGTCAGAAAATAGCCCTTTGATCCGCCATTTTCCCAAATAACAAAAGGGTGAGGCGCCATGGCCTGCGATCTCCTGGTCAAAAACGGACAAGTCTTCGATCCTCTAAAAAAAGTCTTCCAAAATGTTGACATTGCGGTTGCAAATGGAAGGGTCTCACGGATTACCCCGCCGCTGAAAGGGGAGCATGGAAGGGAAGTCATTGACGCTTCCGGGTTGATCGTCACCCCGGGGCTCATCGACCTTCACGTGCACATCTTCCACCTGGTCCACCGGATCAGCATTCATCCCCAAAGCCTGATCCCCCGGGCAGGGACCACCACCATGGTGGACGGGGGAAGCTCAGGGGCGGGCAACTTCGATGCCTTCAGGGAATTCATCCTCACCAAATCGGACCTCAATCTGCTGGCCTTCCTCAATATAAGCCTGTTAGGTCAAGTCTTCGAGCTGCAGATTCCCGGCGTCCCTTCGATGAATGAGTACGAGGACCTGCGCCTGGTGAATGTGAGCGAGACGGTGAAGTGCATCGCGCAAAACCGGGATTTCATCGTCGGGATCAAAGTCCGGGCCTTTCACGGACTGACTAATGTTACCCCGATCCACGCTGCCGTGGAAGCGGGGGAGGAGACCGGCCTGCCGGTCATGGTCCACACTGCCCCCCCTCCGCTTTCGGTAAGGCAGTACTTTCCCTTTCTGCGGCCGGGGGACATCCTGACCCACCTTTACCACCCCAGCCCCGGTGGGTTACTGGATCGCCGCGGGAAGGTCCGCACGGAATACCGGGAGGCCCGGGAGCGCGGGGTTCTCATGGAAGTGGGCCTGGACCGGTGGCACACGGACTTTGAGGTGCTAAAGCGGGGTATGGGGGAGGGATTCTGGCCGGACATCATCACCACCGATGTGACCCGGTTCAACGTCGAACCCCTGGTACGTGATGTTCTATTCACGGCCAGTAAAATCATGGCCGCAGGACTGCCCTTGCCCGAGGCTTTAGCAGCCATGACCATCAACCCGGCCAGAGCTATGAAGCGTCCGGATTTGGCCGAATTGAAAGAGGGGGGACCGGCGAATATCGCCGTTCTGGAGGTCCTGAAGGGGGATGTCACCTTCGTGGATTTTTTCAACCAGTCTATGAAGGGGAAAGAGCGGCTGGTCTGTCGATGGCTGGTCAACAAGGGCAAAATTTTGAAGGAAGACCGGATCGCGCAAAATCCGTAGGGCAGAGAGTGAAAGAAAAAAAACAATGGGCAGAGACCAAAACAAAAATACAGGGAAGGGGACGCGGACGCAAGGTCAATCCCTGAGGGGAGACCCACCCTGCTTTGCCACGAACCAATCGATCAATCGGCGGGCGATGCTGATTTTTCCCGGCTGCCCGGGCAGTCGGTCCACGCTGAACCAACCCGCATCTTCCAGTTCTCCGTCGTTGACCCGGATTTCTCCCCCGGCATATTGGGCGGTGAATCCAATCATGAGGGAATGGGGAAAAGGCCATGGCTGGCTACCGAAATAGCGGACGTCTCTAATCTGGATTCCCACTTCTTCCAGCACCTCCCTCTTTACGGCTTCTTCCAAGGTCTCTCCAGGCTCCACAAAACCGGCCAAGACGCTATAGACCCCCGGGGCAAAGTGACGGGAGCGGGCCATGAGAAGCTGATTCCCGCGTTCCACCAGGACAATCACTGCCGGGGCGAGGCGGGGAAAGTGGAGAAGGCCGCACTGTTGGCATTCCTTGGCCCGCTCGGTTTCCCGGGCTTTGAGGGGGGCCCCACAACGGCCGCAGAACCGATGGGTCCGGTCCCAATCCACGATCTGCACGGCCCTTGCCGCCAGCCAGAACAATTCCTCATCCAGGTGACCATAAACCTTGCGAAGGCCTTCAAGGGCCATTCCTTGGGGAACCTCTGCGTTTTCTTTTAGGTCCACGGCATAGCAGGAATGGCCGTCCAATTCCCCCAGGTAGTGGGTTTCGTGGTAAGGAAGTTTCAGCTCGGAGAAATTCCGCAGATAGGGGATTCGGGCGGAATTGGACTCCTGATGAATAAGCAATTGATTTCCCGCGAAGGCGAACCACCAGGCCGGGCCTGACCTTTCCTTCGGGGGCACGACGGCGGAGATGAAGAAATGGTTGTCCTTCATAATCTGCAGCTTTTCCGGCCAGGTATTCCCGGATGGATTTTAGCGGTTCTTCTTTTTTTCGATCGAGATTAACACTCCTCTGTTCCTCCCTTCCGCGATTGAGGAAAGAGGAACGGAAGGATGATATTGAGACTCTCTGCTCTTGGCGTTCTGCCCTATGCAGTGTTCTTCTCAGGCCGCTGGATCAATTCGAATATGACCCCTCCCACCTTGTCCGAATCCAGGTAGGCGAACCCGGTCCCATCCGACCGGTTGAACCCTTGGATTACCTTAAAGCCGGACCTTTCTGCCCTCCTTTTCCTTTCTTTAAGATCAGGGACCAGGAAACCAATGTGATGCAGCCCCTCGCCTTTCTCCCGTAAAAAGGACTCATGAATCGTTTTTCCGTCCTTCAGTTCAATTAATTCAATCTGAATCGGGCCCAGATGAAAGAACGCCCTTTTCCCCCGGTACCCGGCGGTTTCCCCGTAATAGGTGGCGGTGGGGTAATCCACATCTCGGATTTCAAAGGGGCCGAATCCGAAGGCCTCTTGATAATATTGGATCGTTTGGTCAATACTCCGCACGACGATTCCGATCTGGCAAAGGCTCGAAGGAGAAAAGATCTCCTGCCCCGATTTCGGGTTGTGCTCGCTCATCTTTCTTTTCCTTTCCCGCAGGGTAGCTCTAATTCGAGTATAGAACAAAACCTCCAGAAGGAAAACCCCGTATCAAGAGGAATAGGAAGTTCAGGGGGGCAAAAAGAATTTCCAGCGGAGGGAAGGGGAGACTTATACCGGGGAAAAAAGAACCCCCGGGCAGGGCCCTGGGGGCTCGGAAGGTCCGCCTATGCCGTCGGATGCGGAAGGACGAAATCTCTTTTCGAAGGTTCCCTTCTATTCGTGTTCGATTCGTCTCCGACCCTCAACGGGCATCGCAGAAATTCCATCTATCGTATCGGCCTATCCAGAGGAACCTTTACATGAAAAAATTTCCCTGGAAACTTTCCACGGGGCTCATTCTTTCCCCGGGTTTTGGACTGGGTTCCCAGGCCTAGGTCTACTGATGAAAATCATTCTTCCAGGTGGATTTATTGAATATTATAGGTTGAAGGACGCCCCGCAGTCCCGCTGGGTGAAAAGCTGTAAGAAATGAGAATCAAAAGAAAAAGAATCAAATAGCCATGGGTCACCCTGAAACGAAGTCATCCTTTCCCCCGGGGGAAGATAAAGACCTTTACTGCCGGGATTTACCTTCGACGCCATTGGCCGGCATGGGAAAGGTACTCGTGACCGGCGCCTCTGGCTATATCGGGGGGCGGTTAGTCCCTGAATTGTTAGCCAGAGGTTATCGAATCAGAGTGATGGTCAGAGCTCCTTCGCCGATTTACAAGGAACGATGGCCCGATGTAGAAATTGTCACCGCCGACGCTCTCGAATTGAACCAGCTACGAACAGCCCTAAAAGATGTCGATACTGCCTATTATTTGATCCATTCCTTGCTTCTGGGTCAAAGGGAGTTTGCCGCAGCAGATATCCGAGCGGCCGTTCATTTCAGATTGGCCGCGGAAGAGAACCGGATCAAGCGGATCATTTATCTCGGGGGCCTCGGCGATACCCAAACAAAACTGTCGCCCCACCTGCAGAGCCGGACCCAGGTCGCTGAGGAATTAATAAAGGGAAGAATCCCGGTCACTGTTTTGCGAGCCGCTACCGTTATTGGGTCTGGGAGCGCCTCCTATGAAATTATTCAGAATTTGGTCCGAAAGCTCCCCATCATTTTTATCCCCCGCTGGGCCATGACCAGGTGCCAGCCCATTGGCATTCGGGATGTGATCAAATATCTGGTCGGGGTATTGGAGATTCCTGAAACCTCCGGAAAATCTTTTGACATCGGGGGGGATGATGTTCTCAGCTATTACGAGATGTTAAAAATCCGGGCTGATCTCCTGAACAAGAAGAGATTTTTTCTGCGGTTCTTTTCTTTCTTGCCCCTTTATTCATACCTGGGAGCCCTTATCACGACGGTGCCGGCGCCCATTACCCAATCTTTAATGAAAGGATTAAAAAATGAGGTGATCTGCCAGAATCGGGAAATCCAGCGCTACTTGCCTTTTCAGCCGTTGACTTATAAAGAAGCCATCCTCCGGGCGATGAATCGAGAGGAGCAAGATCAAATTTACTCCCGCTGGTCCGACGCCTATCCGCCCGCGCACGAACTAGCCCTGAAGCTCCACGAACTGGAAAGAGGTCCCCGATATTCAAGCACCTACTCTTTGACCACCTCAAAAGAGGCTCCTTCCCTTTTTCAATGCCTAAGCAGGGTTGGCGGGAAAGAAGGCTGGTTTTCTAACAACTGGTTGTGGTGGTTGCGAGGGGCCATCGATAAGGCCTTACTGGGGGTGGGAACCTCCAGAGGAAGAAGGAGCCAGACCAGCCTGAAAATAAACGACGTTATCGATTTCTGGAGGGTTGAGGACCTTCAAGAAAATAGACGCCTCTTGCTCCGTGCGGAGATGAAAATGCCCGGAAAAGCATGGTTGGAATTTCGAATCCATGATGAAGGCTTCCAGAGAAGGCTCTCGATAAATGCTTATTTCGACACGGCAAGCCTATGGGGGAGGTTGTATTGGTATTGCTTCTTGCCCTTACACCGATTTATCTTCAATCGGTTGATTAAACAGATTGAAAAGAGAAGCGCTCCCTTGCTTTTGGATAAAAAAGGACCCCTATAAATTTGAAATCCCCCCCGGTTTCCTGGCAATAACGATCTGGCGGGCTTTAGGAAGGCCCAACCCCCTTTCTTTCTTCATGTTTTTGCCCTTCTCGCATAATCGAATTCAAGACGATAGGCCTTCCCGGTGACGGTAGGGTCTGGGTGAGAATCCAGGTCGGGCGCACGAACATCCCATCCGCTCGTACATTCGCATCGCCACCTGCATCATATCGATTGTATGCAGGTTCAGGCTGGATCCTCCAATTAATCATGTCTAGACTATCATGGAACCCCTAGCAAGGTTTGATCCACCGGGCAGCCAGAAAAGCACCGGTGCTCAAGTCTTTTAATTTCCCCTTTCTTTCAATTTCCCCTGCTCGGTCCGGATCTTCCTCCTTCAAGAAATGGACCGCCGTGCGGCTCTCTCCCTTCACCGGGGCGAGAGCGGCAAGTTCTCCAGGGGAACGGAAGAAAGCTTTGGAGAACAGGGAGTGGCCCTTTTGGCCTTCCTCGCGCCTGCGTTCGGCCCAGGGGCTCAGGCTGTTCAGAGTAGCCACGACAAGGGTCCCCTCCTTGCGAGTAACGCGGAAGAGTTCCTTGATCGCCTTCTGGCCGTCCGGGATGAATTCGAGGGCGGTGATGGAAACCGTTTTGTCGAAAGAATTTTCGAGGAAAGGGAGGCGGAGGATGTCAGCTGAAATGATCCTCAGCTGGGAGCTCGCGCCCTTTTGTCTGGCTTTCTGGATCATGGAAAGGGAAAGATCGAGGCCGACCACCCGGGCCCCGCAGGAAATCATGTCCAGGGTGAAAACGCCGGTTCCGCAGCCCGCGTCTAGGATGAACTCTCCAGGCCCGGGCTTCAATAAGTCGTCGATCAATTCCCATTCCACCCTTTTCACCAAGGCCCCGATGGGAGTTGTGAACCATTTCTCATACCGGTCCGGCCAGTCATCGAAGAGTTGGGTTTTTTCCGAGGCGGACATAGCGTTTTTTCTCCATTATGCCCAACCTTATCATCGTCCCTTCAAGGGGTCAACCCTTGAAAATTCGGAATGCGGAATGTGGAACGGGGAATAGTGGAACAGGGGAATGCAAAATCCGATGCGGGGTTGGGTCTTTTCATTGCGGATTTCGCATTCCGAATTCCGCATGCGAATGGGCCATTGACTTTACCTCGGGATGAAGTTTTAACGGGCTATTCCCGGAGGGATTAGCTGGGGAAAATGCTGGGGATCGTCATGGGATCGGGGGCCACGGGAGGAATCGTCGGTCCAACCCTGGCAGGATGGGTTTTTGATTCTATGGGAAGCTATCAGGCTCTCTGGCTCGCCTTTGCCGGGGCCTTCAGCCTGGCAGTGCTTCTGGTTCTGCGGGTCAAACCGTAACTCGTGGGATCACGCCGTCCCGCGAAACCCGGGGTGCCCCTGCCTGAAACCTAAGACTCGAAATCCGAAGCGTAAACCCTTTGATTTTTGCCCAGAAGGTCCTAGCCCCCGGACCTGACGCCATATCGAGGACCACCTTCAGGGGGCGCCCTTTTCAATCCGCTTTGAGCGATTCCCTGCTTTTCATGCCTCCGCTCCGCCGGAGGTTATGATTATACAGCCGGGGAAAGGCTCCGGGGGTCCCTCGCCTCCCAGTGGCCGGCATCCACCGCGGTGACGAATTCCAGGAGAGAGCGATTGAAATGCTCCGGCTCCTCCAGGTTCAGGGTGTGGCCGCTGCGGGGAAAAACCTCCAGCCCGGCGCGGGGTATATTCTTCTTCATGAAGATGCTCCCTTCCAGTCCCCGTTCATCCTCATCCCCCAGCATGATAAGGGCCGGCAGAGCCATCTTCTTCAGTTGATCCCCTAGGTCGGTAATCGAGGGCCGCTTCCGTTGCACCCCCAGGAAGGTATAAGCAGATCCTTTAGCGGAATGCTCCTCGAACTGGCGGCGGAATTCATCCCAGGCCCGGGGATTTTTATTCTGCAACTGAACCCGAGCCGGGCCCAGGGAGTAGGTTTGGGAGACTGCTTTCATCCCTCCCTTTAACATCTGATCGGCCACCTGGACGATCTGCTTGTGAAAGTCCTCCCGGTTCGCCCCGCTCCCATACCCGGAGCCGGCGATGGTCAAGGAACGGCAGTGCTCCGGGTATTTCAACCCGAATAAAAGAGAGGTGTAGCTTCCCATGGAAAGCCCGCATAGGTGGGCCTTTTCAATCCTCAGGGCATCCATGAGCCCCTTGAGGTCTTTTATCTGCAAATGCTGGGAATAATCCTCGGGTGATTCGGGAACATCCGACGGCGGGTAGCCCCGGGCTGAAAAGGTAACGGCCCGGTAACGGCTGGAGAAAAAACGCATTTGCGCCTCCCAGCTGCGCCAATCACCGGCGAACTCGTGGACAAAAATCAGCGGAATTCCGCTGCCTGCCTCTTCATAATATAGATGGATATGGTTGACCCCTACTTTGGGCATCTCCTCCTCCTATCTCTTTGGTTGGACCCTACGGGTATATCTAGCACAGGAAGAGTAGGATTTCCAGCGGTTGGTGAGGGGGCTCGGGAGAAAATTCTTGATTTGACAGACGGCCCAAGATTCACTAATATCATAAAAAAAGAAGAAAGGAGGAGATATGAAAATATTGCTTGGCGGAATTGTGGCCCTGATCATCGGTTTCGTTGGCCTAGTTATTTGGTGGTTTGAGTTTCTGCGAGTCTTGAAAGGAGTCGTTCCCATCCTCTTCGTCCTGGGAGGGGCCCTGGCCGTTTACCTGGGAATCGAAGATATCAAGACCACAACCGCTTCCCCGCCCGGGGAGGAGAAGAAAGAATAAATTCTTTTCTGTGATTTCAGGAAAGCGGCCCTTTCTATCCTGCAGGGAAGAAAGGGCCTCCTAGATTTGGAATTCCAGGTGGGCGGTGGGGGATGATTCAGTCCCTATTCCACCTTGAATTTCACTTCTTTTAAAACCTTTCCCTCAGCATCCTTGATTTCGACCTTCCAGTCTCCCTTCTGTCCGCCCACATTCTTATTAGCCCAGGTCCTCCATTTGGGGCCCGCCTTCAGGGGAAGGTCGATCTTCCTAACCTCTTTGCCTCCCTGGGACCAGACAAAAGAGACCTCCATGTCTTTGGGGATGTTGTTGGCTTCGATGAAGCAAAAAACCTTTTCGGTGGAAGCGGGAAAACTCTCCGCAGCCCCCACCGGCTCCATATTTTCCACCCCTGTGCCCACCACCGCACGGGCGATAACCATCTCCTGGGAGGCTGCTGCGGCTTTGGGTTTTTCCTGGCCCAGAGCCAGGTGGGCAAACGCCCCGACCAGAGCAAAGGAAATAATAAGAACCAGAAATTGCGTGGGTTTCTTTCTCATCTTTTTCCCTCCTTCCTGATTTTTGGGAACCCATGGATAATTCTATTCTATACGAAACCAGATTATTTCTCAAGCTGGGCGTGGTTCTTATCTCGCCCGGGCAAAAGAATGATCAGGAAAGATTTATCCCTTGAATTTATTGCCCCGGGAAGTTACATTCAATAAGTTCCGGCAAGGGATTTAAAAAAATGAAAGTCCTCTGCCGGAAGGGATCGGTAGCAAAAGCTTCAAGAAAATCAACCTCGCCTGAATCCCCATGAAAATAGACCTGCTGGAGGCAATCCATGGAGCCGTCAGGAATAAGAGGGTCTCCAAAGGCCCGCTTCATCGGGAGCGGTGCCCAATGGGGAGTCGGAAGGAATTGAGATGGGCAAGAGCTGGGTAGAAGAGAGGAAGACCGAAGATTTGTGGTGCGAGAACGGGGGGCAAGGTGAAAATGATTATGGATTTTTCATCGCTAAAAGCAAATAAAA
>DASPRR010000150.1:0-22744 GCA_035624375.1 Thermodesulfobacteriota bacterium
AGGGCCAGGGGGACGACGATCTGCCAGAAAACCCGGAACCGGCTGGCCCCGTCGATCATGGCGCACTCTTCCATCTCTTTGGGAATAGACTTGAAATATCCCATGAGCAGCCAGGTGCAGAAGGGGATAAGAAAAGTGGGATAGACCAAGACCAGGGACCACAGGCTGTCCCAGAGTTTCAGCTCGAAGATGATCGTGGCCAGGGGGATAAAGAGGATCGTCGGGGGTACGAGGTAGCTGAAGAAGATGGAAATCCCCATGGCGCCGGAGGTCCGAAAGCGCAGCCGCTGGATGGCATAGGCGGCCATCAGGCTGGCGGCCAGGGAGATCACTGTGGCCAGTATGGACACGAAGAAGGTATTGATCATCCACTGGGGGAAAAGGGTCTCTTGGAAAAGGGTGTAAACATTATGGAGAGTAGGTTCGTGGATGACAAAGGGGTTCAGCTTCAAGTTATACAGTTCCGCGTCCGACTTGAATGCGGTGTTGAACATCCAATAGAAAGGAAAAAGGAGACCGAAAAGAAACAGGCCGAGGGGAATGTAGAATTTGATTAATTTTTCGACGAACCCTTGTGACAAAGCCCTATTCCTCTCTTCGTAAATATTTATAACAGATTAAAACACACATGATCAGGACGGGAAGGATGAAAGCCGAAATGGCGGCCCCTTCCCCGAATTGACCCCCGGGTATGGCTCTCTGGAAAGAGAGGGTGCCGTAGAGGTGAGTGGCGTTGGCCGGCCCTCCCTTGGTGATGACCCAGATGAGCTGGAAGTCGGCGAAAGTCCAGATGGTGGAAAAGGTAGTCACCACCGCCAGCAAAGGCGTGATCAGGGGAACGGTCACATGCCGGAACCGGTGCCAGCCCCCTGCGCCGTCGATGGAGGCGGCCTCATAAAGAGTCGGGTTGATGGTCTGCAGCCCCGCCAGAAGGCCGATGGTAAAAAAGGGAATTCCCCGCCACACGTTGGCCACGATCAAAGATATGCGGGCGTTGGTCATGTTACCCAGGTAATCGATTTTATGGGATATGAGTCCGGCTTTGATCAACACCCAGGTGATCCCGCTGAAGGTGGTGTCGAAGAGCCACCAGAAACAGATGGCCGAAAGGACCGTGGGAATGATCCAGGGGAGGAGAACGATGGCCCGGACGAATCCCTTGGCCCGAAAATTCCGGTTGAGGACGATGGCCAAAATAAATCCCAGGATGAGTTTAAAGAAAACGGCCGCCGCCGTGTAGAGGAAAGTGTAATAGGTAACCAGCCAAAAAAGCCGATCCTGGAGGAGACTTATATAGTTGGCCAGGCCGATGAACTCTCCCTTCCGTCCCACCATGGTGTCGGTGAAGCCCAGCCAGATTCCCAGCACCAGGGGATAAGCGAGGAATAAAAAGAGAAGGATCAGGGCGGGGATGACAAAGGCCACCCCCATGACCGTCTTGTCTTCTAAAAGGCTGGACCAGCGCCCTCGCCGGCCCAGCCCCCTTTCAAGTTGGATGGGAATATTCTGTGTGTTTCCCAACGTCTTTCCTTGCCAACTGCCGATTAGGTCTTCTTGGCCGGCGCCTTGGGCGCTGGTGCCCTGTAGAACCGGGCCGCCCGGTCCTGGGCTGCGGCTGCGGCGGCCTTCGGGGACTTGCCGCCCACGCATACGTCGGCGAACATGTCGACCACCACATATTCGGCCATGGTGGCGGCGGAGGCCGGTCCCTCGGGTCCGGCGTATCCATTCCAGAGCATGCGGGAGAGGGAATCCCGGAACGGAGTATGCTTGGGATCGATGGTCCAGACGGGCAGTTTCTTGTAATCCTTGAGGCTGGGGGTGACATATCCCCTCATGGCTTCGATCCAGGGACCGTACTGTTCCTGTTCGAACATATAAAGGAGGTAATGCTTGGCTGCCTGCTGGTATTTGCAGTGCTTGAAGATGAAGGCCTGATTGAAGAGGTGCAGCTCAGTGGGCTTTCCTACCGGGCCGATGGGCATGTTGGCGTGATCCATGTCCTCGGCGATCTTCGGGAACTGCTGCTTGGCGGCATAGTAAATGCTGATGCCGTTACCGGTGATGGAGATTTCCTCGGCCAAGAACGCCTTGTTGTTGTGGGGATCGAGCCAGGAACCCACGCCGGGGATCATGGTGTCGTAGAACTCTTTTGACGCCTCTAGGGCCTCCCAGGTTTCCTTCTTGTTCAAGCAGAGGGTATATCCATCCGGTTCGACCACCTTCCCGCCGAAGGACCAGAGCCACCAGTGCCAGTTGTTGTTCCCGTCGCCCACGGCATGGCCGAGAGCGAAGCCGGTAGGATGGTTCTTGGCTTTCAGGGCTTTGCAGAGTTTGAGGAACTCGGGGATCTTGTCCGGGAACTTGTCAAACCCAGCTTCCTTCATCCAACTCACCCGGTAATTCGCGCAAAGCGTGGGTGCCCCTACAGGGAGGGCAATCCAGCGTTTGGTCTTCTGGTTGATCCCGTACTGGTAGCACACCGGCTCCCACCCACCGTATTTTTTGTCCAGGTATATGGCCAGGTCACTGACGTCGATGAGTTTGTCCGGGTATAGATGGGGGTCGTCATGCCAGCCCAGAACGATGTCGTGCCCGGCGCCCACGGAAGCTGTCATGGCCGCCTTGGTGCGGACATCTTCCCAGGAGATGTATTCGGTAATTACCTTGTTGCCGGTCTTATCTTCCCAAGCCTTGGTGTTCTTGTCCCAAACTTCCTGATCGCTCTTGACAAAGACGGACCAGCGCAGGACCCGAAGGGTGATCCCTTTTTCCGGTTTCAGCGCCGGCGGGCTGGGGGGTCCCGCAGGAGCCGCCGTCTTTGCGGGGGCCGGCTTTTTGGCCTGAGCCAGGGCATCCGCAGCCATGCTGGCCGCGCCCACGGCCGCCGCTCCGGCCAACCCCGTCTTGATGAAATCTCTTCGAGTGAGGCCTTCCTTTAATTCCTTATCTTCCATATTTCCTCACCTCCCTATTTTTTTCTATTGGAGAGCGCCCCAATAGTATGACTCCATCTAGAGACGGGTTCACCTTTCCCTGAAACTTTCCTTAAGCAGGAGAAGGCAGAAAATAATGCCCCTCCAGGCATTCGGTGAAAGCCAAGTTTCCCGTCCTTTTTAAATCGGCCTATTTAAGCATGTTTCAATTAATAAAACAAGAATATTTTCGGAGAAAAGACCAAGGTTATGGGCGCGACGCATAAGGCTTCAAATCGCGGGTCACAAGCCCAAGTTGCCGGCTAAAAGCCAGCCATGAGTTGATCCTACCCCTTCCTCCTTTTCCGAGCTGCGGCATAACCCACCTCAACTTTGATGGCCCTTCTTCCTTTTGCCTCGTTCCGCTCTTTTCCAAAGACCTCGGCAAAAACCGCCCCCTGGTCCTTGCAGTATTTATGAATAATATCGATGTCCCAGCCGACACAGAAGTGCTTGACCCCCATTTTCAGGTAACGATCAGCGTCCCGGAAATCGCCCAACTCCACGCGGGGGGCGACGCCCATTTTCAGAGCGGTTTCAATCACAAACCTTTCAGCCTCCCTGATCCGCGGATGATTCCATTGACCCGGAATGCCGATAGACATGGAGTAATCGGCTGGCCCGAACTGGATCATGTCGACCCCGGGTACGGAAAGGATGGATTCCAGATTTTCCACTGCCGATTCCTTCTCGATCATGAGGGCGACCACCCCGTCTTGGAGTTGATCCACGTATATTGGAGACCCGCAGGTCAACAGGTACCCCACGTCGCGCCTCATGGCTGCCCCCACGTACCCTTTCGTCCGGGGAGTTTCCGCGCGGGCGGCGGCTACTGCCTCCCGGGTGTCCTCCACTGAACGGATGTCGGCAAAGAGAAGATTCTGGATGCCGGATCCGATGGCCCGCCCGGCAAGATAGGTTCTTGGTTCCTGGTCGATTTTTATCATGGAGGACATGTGGGGGAAAAGGTCGATGGCCCTTCCAAAATTTTCGAGGGCGTAGAGATCATAGGGGGCATATTCTCCGGAAAATTCAATGTAGTCCATTCCCCCGCTATACCCAATCACTTCGACCATGCCCGGCCAGCTCACATGGACATGGGTTCCCAGCGTAGGTTTGCCGGCCTTCAGTAACTCCCGCAAAATATTTTTTCGTTTCTTCGTTCCGGTTTGCATGGTTTCTTTCTCCAATCCATTCTGTATTCGTGCTGGTTTATCCTTCCTACGCTGAAGGCGATATTGGCAGGCACCGACCGGGGGGGCGATTCATGAATCGCCCCCACTGCGGGATAATCTAAGGGTGGCTTACAAGGACCCTAAAACCTCCTGAGGGGCACATAGGGGCGCTCCTTTTCACCCGAGCCTCGGATTCCTACCCCTTCACCGCTCCTGCCGTGAGCCCGGATACATAATGCTTAACAAAGAAGGAATAGATTAAAGCGACCGGGAAAGAACCCAGAACGGCTGAGGCCATGAGCGATCCCCAGAACAGCGTATCGGCTTTGATGAGGTCGCTAACGGTTCCCACCGGGATGGTCTTCATGGGGCCGGAGGACATGAAGATGAGGGCGTAGAGGAACTCATTCCAGCACAGGGTAAAGCAGAAGATGCCCGCCGATAGCAGCCCGGGTACGGACAAGGGCAGGATGATCCTCACCAGGGTGGCCAGCCGGGTGCAGCCGTCGGCCATGGCGCTCTCCTCGATCTCCTTGGGGATGGTGCGGAAGTATCCCATCAGCAGCCAGGAGGCGAAGGGGATGAGCTGGGTGGGATAGGTGAGGATGAGGGCCCAGTAGGTGTTGTATAGACCAAGCATGGCGATGACCTGGGCCAGCGGCAGGAAGAGCAGGGTGGGAGGCACCAGATAGGCCAGGAAGATCCCCACCCCCAGAAAGTTGCTTCCAGGAAATTTCAGACGGGCCAGGGCATAACCGATGAGGACGCTGCACGCCAGGGATATACTGGTAGCCGATAGGCTCACGATGATCGTGTTCTTTATCCACTCGGGGAAGTCCGTGTTCTGAAAGAGATACAGGTAGTTTTCCACGGTGAAATGCTGGATCCAGAAGGGGTTGAACTTCAGATCGAAGAGGTCGGGGGTCGGCTTCAAGGACACGATGATCATCCAGTAGAAGGGAAAAAGAAGGAAAATAACAAAAGCAGTCAGCGGCAGGTAAAGATTCAGTGCTCGTTTAGTGAATTTTCCGCTACCGACCATCCTAATCCTCCTTCCGAAGATACATGAGCAGCAGCATGGCAAAGACCGACAGGATGGGGAACATGTAAAGGGCGATGGCCGCTCCCATGCCGATTTCCGTGGCCGACAGGCCGATCTGGTAGGCGTAAGTGCCGAAGATGTGGGTCTGGTTGGCCGGCCCCCCCTTAGTGAGAATGTAGATCAACTGGAAATCGGCAAAGGTCCAGATGATCGAAAGGAGAGAGGCAATCAGGACAATCCCCTTGATGGCTGGTATGGTCACATGCCGGAAACGGTGCCAGGCATTCGCGCCGTCTATGGCCGCGGCCTCGTGCAGCTCCTGGGGAACGGCCTGCAGCCCGGCCAGGATCGTGATCCCGAAGAAGGGAATTCCGCGCCAGATGTTCACCATACAAAGCATGGCAATGGCCAGCCCGGGATCGCCCAGGAAGTTGATGTTCTTGTGGATCACCCCCAGTTGCCGGAGCAGCCAGCTGATGGGGCTGAAGACCGGGTCGAAGATCATGAACCACCCGAGGGTGCTCAGGGCGGTGGGCACGATCCAGGGCATCATCACCACCGCCCGCATGGGGTTGCTGAAGCGCATGCGGTTGTTCAAGGCCAGCGCCAACCCCAGACCCAGGACCGCCTTGAAAGGCACGGTAATGAGAGCATAGGTGAAGGTATTGCGCGTGGTCTGGAGGAAGATGCTGTCGGTGAGCAGGTCGGCAAAGTTCCTCAGGCCGATGAAGCGGCCGATCCGGCCGATCATGCTGTCGGACATGGACAGCCAGATCCCGAGGAAGAAGGGGTAGGCCATGAAGACCATGAGCAGGATCACGCCCGGGATCATCAGAATGACGCCTAGGCTGGCCTGCCGCTCGAGCAGGTTCTTCGCCTTGGCGAGGATACCGGCGCGAGAGGGAAGGGATTCTGCTGCACGGGAAAGCTCAACGGACATGATAAAGCAAAGCTCCCCATTGGGAACAGGCGCGAGGCTGCGCCTGTTCCCTTCCTATTTCATTCAACACCGGAGAAAGGCAGTGGAACCTTCCGGCTCAGGAGTGCTGGATCATCCGTAAATGCGCTGCAACTGCTCCGCCCCCCACTTTACGGAGCCGGCAGCATCTCCAGATTGAGCCGCCTTGGCAAAGGTGTCCACGATGATGTACTTGGACCAAGCCAGCGATGCCTTCTCGTTGGGCTCGCCGGCATAGCCTTGGGTGCGGCCATACTTTGGCTCATCGCGGAAGGAACCCATTTTAGGGTCCTGATCCCACATGGGATCCTTGGCCAATCTTACGACGTGCTGCAGGTGGTAGCCTTCCTGGGTCCGCCACCATTCATCATACTGTTTGTCTTCAAACCACCATTTCAGGAACTCCTTGGCCGCCGGGATGTTCTTGGAGTTCTTCAGAATGGCAAAGGTCCGGGTGCCCAGTTGATAAAACCGGCCCGCCGGTCCCTTGGGAAAGAGCATGTGATTCATATCCTTGGCGATGTCGGGGTTCTGCTTTTTGGCCACCGCATAGATACTGGAGCCGTTGAATGTGGATGAGATCTGTCCGGAAAGGAACGCCCGGTTGTTGTTGCTGTCGTCCCAGGAGGTCCCGGTCTCGTCATAGCAATCCTTCCAGGCCTGGATGAACTTCCGCATGCCATCGACGAATTCGGGCTTGTTGAATTGCACCGTCTTGCCGTCCTTGGCCACTTCCATGGCCCCATGGCACCACATGTATGGATAGCAATAACTCGGCGGGTCACCGGTGCTATGGCCCAGAGCCTGGCCAAAGGGCTTGCCTTGGGTCTTCAATTTTTTGCCGACGGCAAAATATTCATCCCAGGTCATGTCAAGCTTCCGACCATCCTCCGCATCGGCCACGCCGGCTTCCTTGAACCAGCTGATGCGGTAGTTGGCAGCCGTATTCGACTGACCGGTGGGGATCCCCAGATACCTCCCGCCCACTTTGCCCGAGTTTAGGACAAATTGCTCATAGCCTCCGCCTCGCCGGCCGACCTCTTCGGCCATATCCGTTAGGTCTAAAAGACTGGATTTGTATAGGAAGTTCCACAATGGCCACAGCTCCACAATATCCACGCCGCCAGCCTGGATGGCGGCGGCAATCTTGGGCTGAAGGTCGGGCCAGTTCAAAAAGTCAGTGGCCATCGTTACCCCCATGGCCTTGCCCCACTCCTGCGCCTGCTTTTTATAGAGTTCCTGTGCCGCAGGAATAAAGTAGGTTCCCTGGAGGATGGCCAGCCGCGTTCCCTTAATAGCTGCGGGCGCCTGGCCAAACGCCCGGCGTAATCCGCCTCCCAGACCAGTCAGGCCTACGGCCGCCGCCCCGGCTACCCCTGCCTTGAGAAATTGGCGACGGCTAATCCCTTTTCTTTCTCCAAGTTTTTTCTTCGCCATCTTTCTTCACCTCCATTTTTTCTATTGGAAATGTCTCCCCTAGGAGCAGGCGTCACAGGTCAGGGAACCATAGCCCCTCTCAGGAAGGCTCCTGAGAGGGGCTGGTGAATCAAAGGTCAGATCGAAAAGGATAGAGCAATGGGGATTATCCGTAAATCCGCTGCAGCTGCTCTGCCCCCCACTTTACCGAAGCGGCGGCGTCGCCCGACTGAACCGCTTTAGCAAAGGTATCCACCACAATGTATTTCGAGTAGGCCATCGAGGCCTTCTCATTGGGCGGGCCGGCGTAGCCCAGGTCGCGTCCATACTTGGGCTCGTCCCGGAAGGGGGTCATCTTGGGGTCCTTGTCCCACATGGGGTCTTTGGACAACCGCTTGACGTGCTGCAAATGGTAGCCTTCCTGGATGCGCCACCACTCGTCGTACTGCTTATCCTGGAACCACCACTTCAGGAATTCCTTGGCCGCGGGGACGTTCTTGGAGTTCTTCAGAATGGCGAAGGTCCGACTTCCCAGCCAGTAAAACCGGCCCGCCGGCCCTTTGGGAATGAGTAGGTGGCTCGTATCCTTGGCAATATCGGGAAAGTTCTTCTTGGCCACGAAGTAGATGCTGGAGCCGTTGAAGGTGCAGGAGATCTGGGACGAATGGTAGGCCCGGTTATTGTTGCTGTCGTCCCAGGAGGTGCCGGTTTCATCGTAGCCGTCTTTCCAGGCCTGTATGAACCTCTTCATGGCATCCACAAATTCCGGCTTGTTGAAGAGGATCGTCTTGCCGTCCTTGTCCACCTCCATGGCTCCGTTAGACCACATGTAGGGGTAGCAGAAACTCGGCGGGTCGCCGGTGCTGTGACCCAGGGCCTGGCCGAAGGGCTTGCCCTTGGCCTTCAGTTTCTTGGCGATGGCGTGGTACTCCTCCCAGGTGAAATCCAGCTTGTTGCCGTCTTCGGCATCCTTTACTCCGACCTCCTTGAACATGCTGATCCGGTAGGCCATGGAGCCGTTGGACTGGCCGGAGGGGATCCCCAGGTACCTCCCGCCCACCTTGGCCGAGTTCACCACATACTCCTCGAAGCCGCCGCCCCGCTTGCCCACCTCCTCGGCCATGTCGGTCAGGTCCAAAAGGCTGGCCTGGTAAAGATGATTCCAAGACGGCCATAATTCAATGATGTCCACGCCCCCGGCCTGGACAGCCGCGGCAATCTTTGGCTGCAGGTCCGGCCAGTTCAGGAAGTCGGTGGCCACAGTTACTCCGTTGGCCTGGCCCCACTCCTGAGCTTGTTTCTTGTAGAGCTCCTGGCCAGCGGGAACAAAGTAGGTGCCCTGAAGGATGGCGAGCTTGGTTCCCTTGATGGCCGCGGGCGCCTGGCCGAATACCGGCGGGGTACCTGTCCCCAGTTTTGCCAGGCCAACGGCCGCTGCCCCGGCTACCCCCGCCTTGAGAAACTCCCGGCGGCTGAGCCCTTTCCTTTCCGTTCGTTTCTTTTTTTCCATAACCCCTCACCTCCATCGTTTATCTATTGGAGAGACCCCCAATAGTGCATCTTGGTTCCGGGTATTTCGACCTTCCTTAGCGATACCGTCTAAGAAAGGATTGGAGCAAGAAAGTTCATTAAGGCAGTAAAATAAAGAGACAAAAGAAGCCGCCGCGCAGTTCTGCCCGTAAGCGGCCCCATTTAAGCATGTTTCGATTATGAAAACAAGAATAAAAAAAAGAGGTTCGAGGTACAAGGCCCGAGCTCAGAAACCAAAGAAACGAGGCAGGAGACACGAGAGGAAAAAATAAGGTTTTTTCTTTTCTCGGTCCTCGAAACTCGATCCTATTTCCTCTCCTTGGCCAGCTGGATCGCGAGTTTGATGGCGTCCACCATGGATTGGGGGTTGGCCCGGCCCTCTCCGGCCTTTCCGAAGGCCACGCCGTGGTCCACGGAAGTGCGGATGATGGGCAGGCCCATGGTCATGTTGATCCCGCTCATCTTGTCCCACTCTTTGCCGCCCGGCTTCATGGAAAACCCCACCAGTTTCACGGCAATGTGCCCCTGGTCGTGGTACATGGCCACCACGGCGTCATACTGCTTGCCCTTCATCTTGGTGAAGACCGTATCGGGTGGGACAGGACCGTCCACGCTCCATCCCATATTCTTCGCTTCCTCGATGGCCGGGGCTATTTCGGTTTTCTCTTCATCCCCGAAGAGACCGTCCTCTCCGGAATGGGGATTCAGGCCGGCAACGCCGATCCGTGGATTTTCGATTCCCAGCTGTTTTAGGACTTCATGGGTCAGGCGGATGACGGTGAAGACCCGGTCCTTTTTGATCCGGTCGCAGGCCTTTCTCATGGAGGTGTGAGTGGTCACGTGGGAAACGCGGAAAGGACCGTGGGCCAAGAGCATGGCGTATTCCTTGGTGTTGGTGAGGTGAGCCAGAAGCTCGGTATGGCCGGCATAATGAAATCCGGCCTTATTGATGGCCTCTTTGTGGATGGGCGCGGTCACGATGGCTCCCACCCGTCCTTCCATGGCCAGGGTCACGGCCTTTTGAATATATTCAACCGCCGCTTTGCCGGGCATGGGGTCCACCTTGCCGTGCTTCAGCCTGGGGAGGTCGATATTGTTCAAATCCAGGACAGGAATCAATGCCGCGTCGTCCTTGGCCTGCTCAACCTCCGAGATCGGCTGAATTTTTAAATTGCTTTTGGCGATGGACAGGGCCTGTTCCATGGTCTTGGCGTCCCCGATGACAATTGAAAGAGCCTTCCGCCTGAGGTCTTTTCGTTCCAGGGCTTTTACAATAATTTCCGGGCCGATGCCGGCAGCATCGCCCATGGTAATCGCAATGGGAACTTTATCTTTCTTCATCATGTATGATCCCCTCGCAAGTACTGAATGATCCGCCAGAGGGCGTCTTTTTCGCCGAACCCCCCGGCCTTGGTTACCATACGGAGTCCCTTGAAGGGCCCATCCGTTAACGTGCTACAGGGAATTCCCGGCAAGACTTCTTCCTCAATGCGTAGAGCCGAAGAGGAGAGCCGCTCGACTACTCCCATGGCCAGGTCTCCCCCGGTGAGAACAAGTCCTCCGAGCCGGAGTTCCCCCAGGAGGAAAACCGCCGCCTTTCCCAGGGCCTTGGGGATCATCGTTTCCTTTCCAGACAGATGCTTCTGAAAGGTCGTGGTGAGAATCGCGCCGTCCCCCCTCGAGAGAACCTCCACGAGGCGTTGCCCGGCTGCTTTGGCCTCCGGTCCTGATGTCCGGGCATTCGTTAAACGGTCCAGGTCCGGTTCCACCAGGGGAAAACGGGAATGATTCCTGGCAATATCGATCTGATTGGCAGTTGTCGGATTGCGGCTGGCGGAGATGATCAGAAGAGGCCTCCGGGGCCCCTTTTCCCTCAGCTTCCTCTCTTCCTGCTGAATAGGAAGATTCAGCTCGTCGGCCAACCCCACGGAACCGCAGGGGAGCACCTGTCCGGCCAGGAGCGCGCAGGCTTGGGCAATGATTTTCAAATCAGGTTGAAAAACCGCATCCAGGGACAGAAGCCGGGCCGAAGTCTCTTGAATCTTTTCGGCCAGGTAGCTGGGGCCTTTTCTCACCTCGTGGATTCCGATAAAACCCACGGGCTCCGCGGTTTCTTTCTCCAGCAGGCTGGCCACTCTTGAGGTCCAGAGAGGATGAAAGGGGTCCCGAGCATAGGCGGTCTTCAGCAGCGGGGTCCCATGAACCCGGAGGATTCCCCCTTCTACCGCCCGGCCCATCACCGGCACGGTAGGAACCACGATGGCCTTGGCGATTTTCTGGGCATCTAGGATAGCAAGGGCTTCTTTCCCCACGTTCCCCCGCATGGTAGAGTCGATTTTTTTATAAATTCCCTTGACTTTTAAGCGCCTGCAGATTCGATAAACCCTGCGGTAGGCAACGTCTCCCGGGAGATTCCGGCTGTTGGTATTCAACACTAGGCCCTGGGCTTGAGGGAGCGGATGGTTCCAGTTTAGGGGGACGATGGTCACCAGCCCTTTTTTCCGGAATTGGAGACCCGTGTCCAGGGATCCCGTCAAGTCATCGGCGATGAGCGCAATCTGAGGGATATATTCTGGTTTGTTCATTACGAGTTAAGCTAACAAAAAAAAGGTGCTAGGGCAAGGGATTTCAAATGCGGAATGGGGAATTCGAAATGCGGAATAAAGTTCGAGATTTATCAGGCATTTCATGCCGTATTCGGCTTTCCGCATTCCGCTTTTGTCGGGCCTTGACAAAAGGCTGGAACATGATATAAAGAAATTGAATTTTTTCAAAAGGATCGAGTAATCTTTTCAATTCCTTTCCGTTACATACCTTTCTTCCGGCAAGATTATGGAGAGCCGGTCATCGATCTTCGGCCTTTAAACAGGGAAGACGCGCAGTTCATGCGAATTGCTCTCGAAGAAGCCCGGAAGGCCGGGGAAGAGGGGGAAGTCCCCATCGGTGCGATTCTCGTATCCGAAGGGGAAGTGATTGGCCGCGGGCGAAACCGACCCATCGCTTTATCCGATCCAACGGCCCACGCTGAGATTCAAGCTCTGCGGCAAGGGGGTATGAAGGTCGGAAATTACCGGCTGCCCGGCAGCACTTTATACGTGACCCTCGAACCCTGCATTATGTGCGCGGGGGCCATTCTTCAGGCGAGAGTCGGGCGCCTTGTCTTCGGGAATGCAGACCCCAAGGGAGGGGCCGTCTCCTCCCTTTATTCTTTGCTGGAAGACAGCCGGCTCAATCATCGGGTAGAAGTAACTTCGGGAGTATTGCAGGCAGAGTGTCGGGAACTTCTGCGGCGCTTCTTCCATGAACGACGAAAAAACATTTTCACCACAGAGGGCACAAAGGACGCAGAGGATTAACTTAAAAGAAAAAAATTGATGAACTCGTAAAAAGTTTCTCAGCCCGTCACCCCGGCGAAAGCCGGGGTCCAGAACGTCTTGAAATAACTGGATTCCGGCTTTTGCCGGAATGACGAATTCGATTGAATTTCGACTTTTACCGAGGCCATCTTTATTTTTTTCTCTGTGATCTCTGTGCCTCTGTGGTGAAACATGGTTTTTGAACGGAGAGGTACCGAAGTGGTCGTAACGGGGTCGACTCGAAATCGACTTGGGGGCCAAAAGCTCTCACGTGGGTTCGAATCCCACCCTCTCCGCCAATTGAGCAAAGAGCATGGAGTATAGAGCATGGTGTTCAAAAAAACGGGGTGGACGCTATGCTCTTTGCCCTATGCACTATGCGATATATAGCCGTAGGCGGGATCGCGGAGAGATGACCGAGTTGGCCGATGGTGCACGACTGGAAATCGTGTGTTCTGCCAAAAGCGGAACCGAGGGTTCGAATCCCTCTCTCTCCGCCAGAAAATTTGCTGCGCAAATTTTACCTTTAACCAGTAACCATTAACTTAGAAGGAAGAGTACAAAGGGCAGAAATATAGGTTAATTGTTAAAGGTTACCCGTTGAGGGTATTTTGCCCTTGGCAAAATTTATGATAGCCGGGTCCTGCGCAACGAAACGTTACCAACCCCGTCAGGTCCGGAAGGAAGCAGCGGTCGTAACTTCTTTCGTGTGCCGCAGGGGAGCCTGGCTATCACCCCCTAAAAAGACAGAGCGCATAGCGCCTAACGCCAATATGAAAGAAAAGGGTTACGATATGGGCTATGCGCTCTGGGCCAAGCCTGAAAGCCGACATGTCTTATAAATTCTATGAGGTTTTAGCCCGGAAATGGCGGCCCCAGACCTTCGAAGAGGTAGTCGGACAGAAACCGATTACCCAGGCTCTGCAGAATGCCATTGCGACGCAACGCGTGGCTCACGCCTATTTGTTTGCCGGCTCCCGGGGAGTGGGCAAGACCTCGGTGGCCCGAATCCTGGCCAAGGCCCTGAACTGCCAAAACGGCCCCACCCCCCACCCCTGCAATGACTGCAATTTTTGCAGGGAGGTCCGGGATGGGATCTCGGTGGACGTCCTGGAGATCGATGGTGCTTCCAACCGGGGGATCGATGAGATCCGGGAATTGCGGGAGAATGTCAAATACCTCCCGGCCAAGAACAAATACAAGGTCTACATCATCGATGAAGTCCACATGCTGACGGAACCGGCCTTCAATGCCCTCTTAAAGACACTCGAAGAACCTCCCCCCCATGTGATCTTTATTTTCGCCACCACCGAGCCGCATAAGATTCCTTTGACGATCCTCTCTCGATGCCAGAGGTATGATTTCAAAAGGATCACCCTTCCATCCCTTCTGGAACAATTAAGGAAGATCGCTTCCCAAGAAAAGTTGGAGATCAGCGACCCGAGTCTCCACCTGATCGCCCGGCAAGCCCAAGGGTCTATGCGGGATGCCCAGAGTCTCCTGGACCAAGTTCTTTCCTTCAGCGGACCGAAGGTTTCCGATCAAGAGGTCCTCGAGGCCCTGGGGATCATCGATCGCAAGGTCCTCCACGAAACCATTCAGGCCTTGGGTGAGGGAGATCGCCTTCGTCTTCTCCAGATTGTGGAGGAAGTTTATAACTTCGGTTATGACCTGAAAGAATTCTGCGGAGAGCTGGCCCAGCTCATGCGGGACCTCCTGGTTTTGAAGGTCCTTTCCAACGGTTTCCAGGAAGCCGCCAAACTCATCGATCTGCCCGAGGAAGAATTGCGGGACCTCTCCAGGCAAGTGGATAAATTTTCCCTTGAAGAACTCCAGGCCCTGTTTCGGGCGTTTCTCTCGGCTCACGATGAAGCGGCCCGGTCCGCCTTCCCCCGACTGGTTTTGGAGATGACCCTGACCCGGGTGTCCAGGAGAAAACCGGTCCTATCGGTGGAAGAAGTCCTGGATAAGCTTCGGGCCATGGAAGAGCGGCTGCTCGCCGGGGGGGTTGAAGTCGCCCCGGGTTCTCTCCGTCCCGCTGCCCTCGCACCCGCCCGGCAGGGGGATGTCTTGGCAGAAACGATGGAAGAAGAAGGGGCCGAAGAGGTTCCGGAAGCGGCCACTCCCCAGAGGGAGGCAGACGAGGAAGGAGCGCTGGAGCTTACCGGGGAGGTGAAAGAGAAGTGGAAGGATTTTGTCACCTTCGCCAAGAAAAAAAAGCCGCCCTTTGCTTCTCTGCTGGAGCATGGGGAGCCCCTTGCTTTGGACGATGCGCGGCTGGAGATCGTTTATCCCGAAAATTCCTTTTACCTGGAGCGAATGCAGGAGGCGGACAACTTGACCTTTCTCCAGGACCTGTCCCGAGAGTTTTTTAAAGCACCCATGAAAGTGAGAGTTTCCGGCAAGAAAGCGGGTTCTTTGCCCCGCAGGGGACCGGAGAATCAAGGAGAAAGGAAGAATTCCAAACGAGAGAGGGAGGAAGAGACTTTAAACCACCCCCTGCTGCGGGAAGCGATCAATGTTTTTGGGGGACGGGTCGTAGAAATCAAAAATCTGTGAGGAGACGCATATGAGCAAAGGGTTCGGCAATATCATGCACCAGGCCCAGCAGCTGCATGCCAAGATGGTCAAGATACAGGAGGAGATGGCGGTTCGGACTGCGGAAGCCTCGGCGGGAGGGGGAATGGTCACTGCCGTGGCCAACGGCCGCCAGGAATTGGTGTCCATGAAAATTGAAAAAGAGGTCGTCAACCCGGAAGATGTGGAAATGCTCCAGGACCTGATTGTGGCCGCGGCCAATGCGGCCCTGAAAAAGGCCCAGGAAATGGTATCGGCAGAAATGAAAAAGCTCACCGGGGGGATCAGCATCCCGGGTTTGATGTGAGTCAACGATGACCATCCAGCACGCCCAGCCGATCGGCCGGTTAATTCAGGAGCTCAGCAAGCTTCCTGGGATCGGGGAAAAGACCGCTTCCCGGCTGGCCATGCATATCCTACGCGCAGCCAAGGAAGACGCCCAGGGGCTCGCCCGGGCCATCCTCGAAGTGAAGGAGAAGATCCGGTTCTGCTCCCAATGTTTTAACCTCACCGATCAGGATCCCTGCCGGGTTTGTCAGGACCCGAAGAGGAACCGGGAGATCCTCTGCGTAGTCAGCAGCCCTGAGGACCTCATAGCCCTGGAAAAGAGCGGGGGGTTCCGGGGGCTGTACCATGTCCTCCATGGGGTTCTCTCCCCCCTGGAGGGGGTGGGACCCAAAGACCTGCGGCTGAGCGAACTTCTCTCCCGTCTGCAGGGAGGGGAGGTGAAGGAAGTGATTCTGGCGACCAGCCCGTCGGTGGAAGGGGAAGCCACGGCCCAATACCTCTCTCAGATCATCAAGCCCATGAATGTCCGGGTGACCCGCATCGCCCGCGGGGTTCCCATGGGAGGAGACCTTCAATATATTGACGAAGTGACCCTGAGTAAGTCTCTGGAGAACAGAAGCCCATTGTAAAACGAATCCAGAGATAAGGACGGTTTTTATATCTGCAATATGAAACCCAAACCCCTGCCCTTCAGGAAAATCTATGTCTCTCAAAATTTATAACACCCTGACTAAAAAGAAGGAAGAGTTTGTTCCCCTGGAGGAGGGGAGGGTGAAGATGTACGTTTGCGGAGTCACGGTGTATGACCTTTGCCATATCGGCCATGCCCGGGCGGCCGTGGTCTTCGACATCATCTACCGCTTCTTGCGACATATGGGCTATCGGGTGACCTATGTTCAAAACTACACCGATGTGGACGACAAGATCATCAAGCGGGCCAATCAAGAAGGAGTAACCAGCCAAGTTATTGCCGAGCGATACATCCAAGCACACGCTCAGGACATGGATGCTCTCGGGATGGAGAAACCGACGCACCAGCCGAAGGCTACGGAAAATATCCCCCAAATTATCCATCTCATCCAAAAGCTGGTGGATAAAGGGGTCGCCTACCTGGTCGATGGGGATGTCTATTTTTCTGTCGAAAAGTTTAGCCCCTACGGTAAGCTTTCCGCAAGAGACCCCGAAGAAATGCAGGCCGGAGCGCGGGTGGAAGTGGACGAAAGGAAGAAGAATCCCCTGGATTTTGCCCTGTGGAAGGCCAGCAAACCAGGAGAGCCTGAATGGGAAAGCCCTTGGGGGAAGGGGAGACCGGGGTGGCATATCGAATGTTCGGCCATGAGCCAGCGCTACCTGGGGGAGAGTTTCGACATCCACGGGGGAGGAAAGGACCTCATATTCCCTCATCACGAGAATGAAATTGCCCAGTCCGAGGCGGCCTCCGGGAAGCCCTTCGTTCGTTACTGGGTCCACAACGGGTTCGTCAACATCAACCAGGAGAAAATGTCCAAATCCCTAGGGAACATCCTTGCGATCCGGGACCTTCTCCTGGAATATCACCCCGAGGCTTTGCGTCTCTTTCTCCTTTCCAGCCAGTACCGCAGCCCGGTGGACTTTTCTTCCCAGCATATGGCCGAGGCCAACGCCAACCTGGACCGTTTTTATTCGGCCTTGCTGGGCATCGAGGAGTTCTTGTCCGCCAAGGGGGGAGTTTCGTCCCCGAGCGTTGCCGGGCTCAAGGGGGCGGCCAAAGAAGTTTTCGAAAAGGTCTCCACAACCCGGGAGAGTTTCGAGGAGGCCCTGAAGGATGATTTCAATACGGCACTCGCCTTGGGATATCTTCACGACCTGACCCGAATGCTGAACCGGGTGCTGGTAGACAAGGCGTTTCGGAAGGACCCGGCAGCGGCGGCACTCCTGAGCCAGGGAAGAGATTGCCTCCTGACCGCAGGAGAAGTCCTGGGCCTCTTTCGGGTGAAACCGGCCGAATATTTTGCCGATCAGCGGCGAAGGTTCCTTGGGGCCAAAGGGATGAAAGAAGAGCAGGTCCTGAACCTGATTGCCCGGAGAGAGGCGGCGCGGAAGGAAAAGAACTGGACCCTGGCTGATGAAATCCGCCGGGAGGCGGCGGCGCTGGGAATTGCTCTCGAAGATGGGCCCAAAGGAACGACCTGGAGGCCCACCTAAAAATTTAGGAATGCGGATTGTGGAATCAAACCGGATGCACATTGCCGATTGCCCGGTTTTTCTTAAGCAGGGAACAGCAGGCAAAATTTTGCGCATCCGTTTTATAAACTTGGGGCACCTAAGCGCAATTTAATTCTTTAACTCTTTCCTGTTAATTTTTCTATTTAAAGGGTGTATAATACGCCCATGTGGATCTGCCACTCCTGTGCAAAAGAGGTCAAATTTCAGAGTGGAGTGGGCCGGCAGGAAATTTGCCCGCATTGCCGGAGTGACCTCCACTGCTGCCTGAACTGCAGCCTTTACGATGAATACGCCCACAATCAATGCCGGGAACCTGCCGCCGAATGGGTGAGCGATCGGGTCAAAAACAATTTCTGCGAGTTTTTTGGCTTCAAGGATTCATCCGGCGCGGGCCGGGGCCGTCGCGAGAGGGATGAGGCCCTGGCAAAACTCGAAGCCCTTTTTAAAAAGAAGACATCCTGAAGGGGGTTTATTAAGATCCAAAAGATTTTCGGGAATACCCTGGGTTTAAAACCTTCCCAGACCAAGAAGATCCTGGCTCTCTACCACCGAAGAGTCCCGCCCCAACGGGTCATCACTCCTGAACTGGCCCGATCCCTGACTGAATTATCGCGAGACACCAACCGTCAACTGGCTCTTTTAATCGACCGGGGGGGGAACGTCCGGTATGTCGTGGTCGGGGGGCCTTCCGGGGTCTGGATTCCCGATCTTTCCGCTTTTCGCCTGGGCAGCGGACCCCGCCTACGGGGTCTGCGTTGCGTTCATACTCACCTGAAGGGAGAGGCCCTGAGCCACGAAGACCTCGCCGATTTAGCTCTTCTCCGGCTGGACCTTATGGCTGCGATCGGGGTTTTGGAGTCAAGCCTTCCGGGAGATATTTTCCTGGCCAACCTGACCCCCATCAACGAGAAGGAAGAAAGTTGGCGCTGTTGGGATCCCCTCCCCCTGGCCAACTTGGAGGTGAACGCCCTGCAGATAATCCAGGCCCTGGAAGAGGAATTCCGCCGCTCTCAGAGGGTACGGGAAGCAGGGGACCATCGGGATCGGGCCATCCTGGTTCACGCCTCATCGGCCCCCAAATGGGCTATCGAGGACTCTCTTAATGAGCTGGCTGACCTGGCGGATTCCGCTGGCGTGGTGGTCTTGGACAGACTCAGCCAGAGACGCCATCAATTTCATCCCCGTTTCCTCATGGGGCGGGAGAAGCTGATGGGCCTTTCGATCACGGCCTTTCAGCAGGGGGCCGACCTCCTCATCTTCGACCAGGAACTGAACCCCAGCCAGATGCGCTCCATCGCCGACCTTACCGAGTTGCGAGTCATTGACCGGACCCAGCTCATCCTGGATATCTTTGCCCAGAGGGCCCATACCCGGGAAGGAAAGCTGAAGGTGGAGCTGGCCCAGATGAAATACCTGCTTCCCCGGCTTACGGCCAGAGACAGCGGTCTTTCCCGTTTGACCGGAGGAATCGGAGGGCGCGGCCCGGGAGAGACCAAGCTGGAAATTGACCGCCGGAAGGTGCGAGACCGGATCCACCGGTTGTCCCAGGAGCTGGAAAATATCAACCGCAGCCGGGAGGTCCGCCGGGTCCGGAGGGAGAAGAATCAAATCCCGGTGATTTCCATCGTGGGGTACACCAATGTGGGGAAATCGACCCTGTTGAATGCCTTGACCAAAAGCCAGGTTTACGTGGAGGATAAACTTTTTGCCACGCTCGACCCAACCACCCGCCGTCTTCGATTCCCCCGAGAGAGGGAAGCCATCATCACCGACACGGTGGGATTTCTCCGGGACCTGCCCAAAGACCTGATGGATGCATTCCGAGCAACCTTGGAAGAGTTGGGAGACGCCGACCTCCTTTTAAATGTGATCGATATCAGCCATCCCCGGTTTGAAGATCAGATGGCCGCGGTGGAAAAGATCCTGGAGGACCTGGGTCTGAAGCAGATTCCCATCCTCCGGGTGTTCAATAAGGCGGACCGGGTCGATCGGGAGACCGCTCAGAGACTTAGCCGTGCATTTGACGCCGTCTGCATCTCGGCCCTGAGGCCCGAGACCTTTCCGCCGCTCATCGAAAAGATGGAGATCGTCTTTTCACTGCGGAAAAATGGAGTTCTTTCCCCTTCTCCCCCCCTCGATATTCCCATGGATTATCCGGTGCCGGAGGCGGTTTAAAAACGGTTGCAGGTTGCGGGTTTCAGGTTAAATAGATAAAGACAAACCTGAGAGCATCACCCACTCAGTCTGAAATCCGCGACTCGAAACCCGAAACGAGTGGGAACGATTGAATCCGAGCTACAAATCGGTATAATAATGGAGTAAAAGAAATTCTGCAGGGGTTTGAATTAGATGCCGATTTACGAATACGAAGCCACCTCTCCCGGCAGAAGGTGCCGGAAATGTTCGACCGTTTTTGAGGTCATTCAGCGCATCTCCGATTCCCCGCTTGCGTCCTGCCCGGAATGCCGGGGTGAGGTCCGGCGCAGAATTTCCCGCCCGCGGGTCATCCTGCCGGGTTCGGCCCGCGGGCAGGACGAAGTGGAACAGAAGGTGGCCGATTATGAGCGCAAGGGGATGTACAGCCACGCTGCAGAGCTGGCCGATAAAGAGAGCGAGAAACCGGAGAAAGCCCAGCTCAAAGAGCGGGCGATGGAAAACTATAAAAAAGCGGGGTATGATTTTTGAACTGGTTACTGGTTGCTCGTTGCCGGTTCCTGGTTAATAGAAACTGGCTTGAGGGTACGCCTGGAACGAGCAACCAGGAACCAGCAACTTATTAATTTTCCCCCCCCCGGGACTTAGAAAGTTGAATAAAAAATTTGCGAAAATCATCGAAAAAAAAACATTCCCCTTCCTCCTCTCCCCTCAAAGAAATCCTTAGCGCCATTCGAACCCGGAAAGGCCAGCCCTTCACCTTGACCGATATCGCTCAAGCTCTTGATGTGGAACCCTCTCGGCGGAGGGAATTGCGCCAGGCTCTTCGCGCCCTGGTTGACGAGCGGAAGATCATGAAACTGGACCGCCGTCACTATGGCCTTCCCCCGAAGGGAAAAGTTGTCATCGGCCGGGTTCAGGCCCATCGGGACGGCTATGGATTCCTTATTCCCGAGGACTCCAGCCTGCCGGACCTTTTCCTTTCCCGGCGGGAGGTGCAGGATCTCATGCACCGGGATAAGGTGGCCCTTCATCTCTCCTGCAAAGAACGGGGGCAAAAAAGGAGGCCGCGAGTCGTCGAGGTCCTGGAAAGGGCCAACCGTCGGGTAGTGGGTAGATATGAGGAAGGAGCGAAATGGGACCGGGTCGTGCCCGATGAACAGCGGCTGGTCCAGCCAATCCGCGTATCGAAAAAGGCTTCCGGGGGAGCGCGGAAGGATCAGATGGTCCTGGCGGAAATCACCCGCTATCCAGCGGGGATGGAAGGTCCTGAAGGAAAGGTTCTGAAAGTGCTGGGCGACCCGGACGACCCCCGCTTGGATTCAGAGATCATCATCCATAAATACGATCTTCCCGACGACTTTCCCCCTCCGGTCCTGAAAGAGGCCTCGATGGTCCCCGCGGCAGTTCAGGAAGCCCGGGCAGGAAAACGGAGAGACCTTCGGTGGGTCCCCTTCGTAACCATCGATGGGGAAACCGCCCGGGACTTCGACGATGCGGTGGCGATTTCCCGGGAACCCGGGGGGAAGCTGAAGCTCTGGGTTTCCATTGCCGACGTGAGCCATTATGTTCAGGAGGATTCAGCCCTGGACAAAGAGGCCTTCCGGCGCGGGACCAGCGTGTATTTTCCGGAGCGGGCTTTGCCCATGCTGCCGCATGCTCTCTCCATGGGAACCTGCAGCCTGAACCCCGAAGAAGACCGGCTCTGCATGACCGTCGCCCTGGAATTCGACTGGCAGGGAGAGGTTCTCCAGGCTGATTTTTTCCCATCCTTAATCCACAGCCATGCTCGCCTAACTTATACCCGGGTCAAAGAAATGCTGCAGCAGGATCAGCATGACCCGGCGGCCCGCCCCCCGGGCATATACGAAGACCTCCGGACCATGGCTGACATGTGCCGGAAGCTCCGGGCCAGGCGAATGGAAAGGGGGTCTATCGATTTCGACCTTCCCGAGCCGGAAGTGATCCTGGATGTTCAGGGGCAGATCGAAGAGATTGTCAAGAGGGAGAGGCACATCGGCCACCAGATTATCGAAGAGTTCATGATCGCCGCCAATGAGGCCGTGGCCCGCTTCTTGGACCAAAGGGGGTCCCCTTCGCTGCACCGGGTCCATGAGGCACCGGACTCCAAGAAGGTGGAAGAATTCAAGGAATTCGTTGAGCACCTGGGCTACCCGTTTCCCCTGAAGGGAAAACTCCAGCCCAGGATTTTCCAGAGGTTTCTGGAGAGGGTGCGGGGAAAGCCGGAAGAGAAGAGCGTAAACTACCTGCTCCTTCGTTCCATGCGCCAGGCCCGCTATTCGGAATCCAAACCGGGGCATTTCGCCCTGGCCGCGGACCATTACTTGCACTTCACTTCCCCCATCCGGCGCTACCCGGATTTGGTGGTCCACCGGATTCTAAAAGAGGCTCTTCAGCACGGAGGGATACCGGAAAGAAGAGCCCGCAGTTGGCAGAAGAAGCTTCCGGGCATTGCCGAACACTCTTCCCAGAGGGAGCGGGTGGCCATGGAGGCCGAACGGGAGATCGTGGACCGCAAAAAGGTCCAGTTCATGCGGGATAAACTGGGCCAGGAGTTCAACGGGTACATTTCGGGAGTTGTCCCCTTTGGAATCTTTGTGGAGTTGGAAGAGTTCTTCATTGAAGGACTGGTTCACCTGACCCGGCTCCCTGAGGACCACTATGAATTCCTGGAGAAAAAGCATACCCTGGCCGGAAGGAGACTGAACCGGCTGTTCCGGTTGGGGGACCGGGTGCGCGTGCGCGTAGAGGCCGCCAGCCTGGAGCGCCGCCAGGTTGATTTCGGCCTGGTCCAATGATAAAAAATATTTATCCGCAGATTACGCAGATTTCGCAGAGAGCGCGAAGGCATCAATTTTAGCTTCAGACTCTTTAAATCTCGTTAAATCTATGGGAATCTGAATTGGATTACATCTCGACTTTTTTACTTAAGGCACTTGAGGCACCTAAGTGCACTTAAGCACACTTTTAGTTGGTCACGGCTCTCCTGCGAAAATTAAATTATGGAAGTCATCTGGAAAGCGAAAGATTTCGGGCGGTCCTTCAAA
>DASPRR010000175.1:0-8477 GCA_035624375.1 Thermodesulfobacteriota bacterium
TGCTCGATGGGACTTCGCTTTTGGTAGAGCCCCTTCAAGGGACCCAGGGCTGCCTTGGCCAGGGCCGGGTCCTTGGCATCGAGGAGCAAAATGAGGGTGCCCCAGTCGTCTGGGGGGCCGAATTCCTGGACGAACTTCTTCGCTGCTTCTTCAAACCTGGGCGTTCCGTATTTGTCGTGGAGAGCGGTGTAGGCTTTCTTGTATTCCTCGGTTCCCTTCTGCCCCTGGAAAAATTTCTCCGCTTCCCGCAAGTGCTGCTTCTTGGCCCAGTCCGAACGCAGGCTGCGTTCCTGGAAGCTCTTCGGCTCCCGGCTCACATGGCGGCTGTGATCCCGCATTTTATCGATCTCCCGCCAGCTCAATTTTTCCCGGTCGTCGTCATCGTCGTGTCGGCCCATAGGTTCTCTCCTTCCGGGGCTCATTTAATCAAAAACGAAAAATTTCTTCAAGCCAAATCAAAGATAGAATTCGGGAGATGTCATGGCGAATGGCCAAAAGGGATGGCGGAGGCTAAGAAGAGGTGAGCATGCAGGTGGGAGAATGGGGAAGAGGATTTCCAGGAGGAAAGAGACGAAAGAGAAAGAAGGAATAAATGGGTGGAGAAAACAAAGAGGGGCGAGCCTTTTGCTCACCCCTCTTTAGGTTCATGCGACCCTTCCCCTGCCGGACGGCATAAACGGGTAAACTTCGGATCAGACCTTTATGTCGGCACCCTTCCTGGCTGGCAGTGTGCCGGATTGAAAATACTTCTTCAGAAGCTGCATGACCTGCTCTTCCCCTTCCGGGATTTGAAGGTCGGCATCCTGGCTTAGGCGGTGAAGAAGGATGACCGGGTCCAAAATCTCTCCGCACATGACACAGTGCCACCCGAAGAAAATATTGTTCACGTCGTAGAACTTTTCAAAAATCATCCTTCCCCCACAACGCTGGCAGCTGACCGCCTTGTTGATCTTTTCTTTTCGCTTTTCCATGGTATTGGCAGTTGACATGATATTTCCTACACGACCTCCTTGTTTTTGTTCGGACTTCGCAAGCGATTCTCTTTGGAACACGGTGAAACTCTCCCCCCCCCACGCCTTCCTGCTTGTACCAGATTATCGAGGACAGCAGAGGAAATAAATAGGGTGAATCCCGTATTTTTTGGTTTAAAATCCTGTATTATGACTGGGGATGAAGGCGGGGATTCAGAGGCTCCCTAAAGGCGCGGAATTCTTATCTCCCAGACTTTCCCCTATGGTTGCGACTTCCACCTGCCGCGACTTCCATCCGTTTCCCACCTTGCAGCCCCGTTTTTGGGAGGAGCGAGGGAACTGACGCGCTCTATCCCAACCCTTCTCGTGCCAATTCTTATGGGGAAGTCACTTCAGCGAAGACCCTGCTTTTTCGGGAATTGAATCCTTTTCTTCCCGAAAATTTAATAGTATATATTATTAGCCTTTCGAAGCCATGTCAAGAAAAAAATGCATCGAGAGCGCCCCCTTTTTGTTTGCCCAGAGGACATGTATTTTTTTAGAATGAAACCGTCGCCCCTCGGAAGTTTTCGGAATTTGCAGACCGCGGGGAAGCCGCCCCCGTGCAAGAATGGAAGGAATGACCATGAGCGAACGGCGTCCATGGGGAAGCTATACGATTCTGGAAGAAAGGGAAGCCTACAAGGTCAAGAGGATAGAGGTCCTACCCGCTAAAAGATTGAGCTATCAGAGGCATCAAAAAAGGGACGAACACTGGGTGATCGTGGAAGGGGAAGCGCTCGTTACGGTGGAGGGGAAGGATATTCCTCTCTCCCCGGGAGGCTCTGTAGACATTCCCCGCATGGCCGCCCACCGTATCCTAAACCCCGGGAAAAGCCTGCTCATATTCATTGAAGTTCAAAAGGGGGACTATTTCGGAGAAGACGACATCATCCGTCTGGAGGATGATTTTGGAAGATTTGCGGGCTAGCTGCTCCCATCCTCACCCTCGGCTTCTCGGCAAGTAAAATTTTAAACCGCTCCTTTCCAGACTTTCATAGGTCCGAATTCTTTATGCTGCTTTGCGTTCTGGAGGGTCCGTTTACATTGACCCGGCAGAAAGGATAGCTTCCTAAACGATGGAGAGCGAAGAAAAGTTCATCCTGGGGGCCAACTACTGGCCCGCGGAAAAAGGCCTTTACTGGTGGAGGGAGTTTGATCTCTCCGCTGGCAAAAGAGACTTTTCGCTGGCCGCCGAATATGGCCTCGAACTGATGAAAGTCTTTCTGCTCTGGGAAGATTTTCAGCCCGAAATCAACCGCATCTCGGTAAGAACCCTGGAAAACCTGGTTCGCGTGGCCGACCTGGCCCAGGACCGCCGGATAAAGATCCTGCCTGTCTTCTTCTGCGGGCATATGAGGGGGGTGAACTGGCTTCCTTCCTGGATGGTGGAGAGAGGAAAAGGGGAGGGAAGGTATCCGGTATTCTCCATGGGCAAGATTCGGAAGGGGAGGGTTCGGAACATGTATTCGGACCGGGAGGTGCGGAAGGCCCAGAAACTCCTGATCCACGAAACCACCGATGCCCTGCAGGATCATCCCGCTGTATGGGGGTGGGACTTGGGCAATCAACCCTCCAAACTGATCTACCCCCCCTCCAGAGACTCGGCCAGAGCCTGGTTTGAAGAAATGGTGACCGAGCTGAGGCGTTGGAACTCCTCCCTTCCGATAACCTGGAGCATGGACCAGTCTGACCTGGAAGAGGGACGGATTCCAGGCCCCAAAGAACTGGCTCCCTATTGTGACTTCATGTCCCTTCAGATGGACCCCGGTCAAGCCAAATGGGCTGACGGGCCCTTAGATGAAAAAGTCCCTCTATACCTTTGCCTCTTGGCCCAATGGCTGGGGGGGAAGGGTGCGTTGGTGGGGGACCTGGGAGTCCCCACGGAGCCCCTTTTCCCATACCTTACCGAAGGGGACCAGAAAAAACTTGGAGGAGTTGGGTTGGTCAAAGAAGGCGATGCCGAAACCTTCTCTGAAAAAAGCCTAGACCTTTTGAAGAACCACGGGATCAAGGGCGCGCTCGCCCGCTCTTTTTCGGATTATGATTCTTCTTTATGGGACCGACCGCCCCTGGATGAGAAGGTGACGGAGCGCTTTTGCGGCCTCTTCCGACAGGATGGATCGGCTAAACCGGCGGCGCGGATGGTTCGGGACTTTCCCCGGGGAAAAAAAGCCCGGGACCTTCTATGGGACTGGGTGGATATCCGCCCGGAAGAATACTACGAAGACCCCCTCGGCCAATTGACTCGCTTGTATCGAAGGTTTAAAGACCGGCTTTAATGATCCTTTGCTGCCATTGCCCAAAATGATGGTGCTGCCGCCCGTAAGAAAAGCCTAAATTTGAATCCAAATGGACACCCTGTGCGCACCGAAAAAGAAAAAGGGTTAGCTTTTCGTGCTAACCCTTTATTTTCTTTGGCGTCCCCAACCGGATTCGAACCGGTGTTGCCGGCGTGAAAGGCCGGTGTCCTAGGCCTCTAGACGATGGGGACCCAAAATGTTTTTTAGGGTTTTAAAGTTACTATAAAAACATGTCGATGTAAAGAAAAAAGCATGGTAAATTAATATTATGAATCGAATTCTCAGGTTTCTCGCCATCGCATTTTTTTTAACCCTGGTTGGCCTCGTGGCCGGTCCGGGAGAATGGTCCGCTGAAGCTGAATTCTACAAATATGTAGATAAAAAAGGGAATGTTCACTTCACCGATCGCTTTGAATCGATTCCCCAAGAATATCGGAACCAGATAAAAGAATACAAGGAGATGAAAGAGCCTGAGGCTCTTCCTGCCCAGGAAAAAGAAGAGTCCAAAGACCCTGCCGCTGCAGAGCGGGACCGTCAGAAGAAAGAAGCCGAGCAGAAAATGAAGGAGGCCGAAGCCAAGGCTGCCCAAGAAAAGTCCTTGCAGGAGGAAAAACTTAAGATTCGTCAAGAAAAGGAAAAGCAAATCGAAGAGCTCCAGGAACAGATCACCGAAAGGCAAAAAGAACAAAGAAGCCTCAGAACCAATTGGATGGTCTATGACCGGATCAGGCTGAACCAGTTGAACGAGGAAATCGGGGGCTTGGAAAAACAGATCGGTGATCTCCAAAAAGAACTGTCCGAATAGCCAACTATCCCCTTCCGTTATCGACCTGCCGATTTCTATCATTCCTTTCCACCATGTACGCAATCAATGTTTGTGGTCCACCTTTCGCTCTTATCTAAAATCCGCTGCCTGTAATCTGACATCCCTCAGTTGTGCCCAACGTCATAAGCTATCAAGGCCAAAGCCCTCAGGTACAAGTACAGGTCCTAACTGCCATGTTATTCAACTCTTGCAGGGTTGAACAAGCCGCCACCGCTGACGAATCATCCTGACCATTCCTTAACCCCCAAATGAAAAAAAGGATTGAGTATTTTTCCACTTTTTTCTATATATGAGGCCAGGAAATATAATTCTGTTGAAAGGGGGGGATGAAGATGGCTGTCCAATTCTTCCGTGAAGAACACGAGATCTTCCGCAAGTCCCTGCGCAGTTTTCTGGAGAAGGAGGTCAAGCCCCACCAGGACGAGTGGCGCAAAAACCGCCAGGTTCCCAGGGAGGTCTGGCTCAAGATGGGGGAACAGGGTTTTATCGGCTATTGGCTGGACGAGAAATATGGTGGCGTGGGAGCGGATTTCGTCTATTCCGTGGTCCTGATCGAAGAGCTGAATCGCGCCGGGGTCCGGGGATTCTCCGCCGGGCTCGGGGTGCATAACGACATCGTTATGCCTTACATCGAGATGCTGGGGACCGAGGAACAGAAAATGCGTTGGCTCCCGAAGTGCTGCACCGGCGAGTGTATCCTGGCCATTGGAATGACCGAACCCGGAGCGGGTTCGGACCTCCAGGCCATCCGCACCACGGCGGTCCGGGACGGCGATGACTACGTCATCAACGGCCAGAAGACCTTCATCACCAACGGTTATTACTGCGACCTGATCGTCCTGGCGGTGAAAACCGACCTCAAAGCCCAGCCACCTTACAAAGGGGTCTCCCTGATCGTGGTCGAGAACGGGACCCCCGGCTTTGTCAAAAGCCGCAAGCTGGAAAAAATGGGCCTCCATTCCTCGGACACGGCCGAGCTCTTCTTCGAGGATTGCCGGGTCCCGGCCTCCAACCTTCTGGGCCGGGAAGGGGATGGATTCGTCCCCATGATGCGCAACCTCCAGCAGGAACGGCTGGTCTCGGCCCTGGGCGCAATTCTGAGCGCTGAACGGATGCTGGAAACCACCATCGAATACTGCAAGACCCGCACCGTTTTCGGGAAGCCGATTTCCCGCCACCAGCACAATACTTTCAAGATCGTGGAAATGGCCACGGAGGTGGAGATGGCCAAGGATTTCACCTACCACCTGGTGGAGGACCACCTCGAGAAGAAAGACATTACCAAGAAGGTCTCCATGTGCAAGTGGTACAACGCGGAGCTATCCAACCGAGTGGCCTATCAATGCGTCCAGCTCCACGGGGGGTACGGGTACATGGATGAGTACCAGATCTGCCGGGACGCCCTGGACGTACGCATGGGGTCCATCGCTGCGGGCACCACCGAGGTGATGAAAATGATCATCGCCCGGCTGATGGGGCTGTAATAATTGCAGATGGCGGAATGCGGATTTCGGGTTTGAGATTGTGGAAGAGATTTGGACGAAGGCCCTGGGTCTATTCAATCCGCAATCCGCAATCGAAAATCCGAAATTGTTAGACTCCCAGAAAGTGCTTGATCACTTCCTCATTCTTGAGAAGCTCGTCGGCCTGTCCCTCAAGTTTTACCTTCCCTCCCTCCAGGATGTATCCCCTCTGCCCGACGTTCAGGGCTTTCTGCGCGTTCTGTTCCACCATCAAGAGGGAAGTCCCTTCCTGATGAACCCCATGAACGGCTTCGAAGAGGGCCGCCACCAGGAGGGGCGCCAGCCCGCCGGTGATCTCGTCAAGGAGCATGAGCCGCGGCTCGATCATCAGCCCGCATCCTATGGCCAGCATCTGCCTTTCCCCGCCGCTTAAGGTCCCGGCGCTCTGATAGCGCCTTTCCTGGAGCCGCGGAAACCTGGAAAAAACCCTTTCCAGGCGGGCCCTGGGGGGGTCTGCGTAAAGGATGGCACTCATCTCCAAGTTCTCCAGCACGGTGAGGGAAGGGAAGATGTTATTGTCCTGGGGGACGTAAGCCACGCCCCGCTGGGAGACCTCCTCGGGCTTGAGGCCGCTGATCTCCCGCGCTTCGTAGGTGATCTTGCCTCGGTGGAGGTCGGCGAAGCCGAAGATGGTCTTCAGGAGGGTAGATTTGCCGGCCCCGTTCGGCCCGATGACCACGACGAACTCCCCCCGCTCCACCTTCAGGTTGACACCCTCCAGGACGGTCATCTTGCCGTAACCGGAATGGACCGATTCGATGGCCAGCAGGCTCATTTCAAGCTCCCAGATAGGCTTCGATGACCTGAGGGTTCCTCTGAACCTCCTGGGGAGTTCCTTCAGTCAGCTTCCGGCCATTGTTCATGACGAAAATCTTGTCGCAGAGGTTCATGATCACTTCCATCTTATGTTCCACGATCAGGAAGGTGAGGCCGTGCTCCTTGCGCAGCTTTTCGATGTAATCCATGAGTTTACGGGTTTCCTCAAAAGTCGCCCCGGCAGTCGGTTCGTCGAGGAGGAGCATTTCCGGCTCGGTCATCAGGGCCCGGGCCACCTCCAGCATCTTCCTCTGCCCCCCGGAGAGGTTGATGGCCACCTCATCTTTCAAGTGCTCCAGCCCCACGATCTCCAGGATCCCCAGCGCCTTTTCCAGGTTTTCCCTCTCTCGGGCCAGGACCTTGGGCGGCCGGGCGATGGCGTAGCCGAGAATTTCCCCGTACTGCCCTTTGGGGGCCAGGAGCATATTCTCCAAAAGGGTCATGTTCTTAAGCTCCCGGGCAATCTGAAAGGTCCGGACCAACCCCTGGAGGCAGATCAGGTGGGGCTCCATCCCGTCGATTCTCTGCTCCTTGAAAAAAACCGTTCCCGAATTAGGCTTGTAAAACCCGGTGAGCAGGTCGAAGAGGGTCGTCTTGCCAGCCCCATTGGGGCCGATAAGCCCGCAGATAGACCCTCTCTCCACGGAGAGGCTACAGTGGTCCACCGCCCTCAACCCGCCGAAGTCCTTGACGACTTCCCTGGCTTCCAGAAGGATGGTCATAGGCCCTTCTCCACCCGGACCGCTTTCTCGGGCAGGAGCCCCTGAGGCCGGAAGCGCAGGCAGAGGATCAACATAAAGCCGATGGCAATCAATCGCAGCCCCGGGATCAGGTAGGTATAGCCTTCGATTGTGGGCAGGAAACGGGTCCCCTGCTGGAAGAGTCCGATCAGGACCAGAGTCCCGAGGATGGCCCCCCTGTTGTTCCCGCTTCCCCCGATGGTCAGGGAGACCCAGATCAGGAAGGTGATGTCCGGGGCGAACTCATGGGGCATGATGGAGCCGCTGTAATGGGCCCAGAGGCTCCCGGCCACACCCGCAAAGGCAGCCCCGGAGATGAAGGCCAGCATGCGGAAATGAAAGATTCGCTTCCCCAGCGCTTCGGTCACCGTCTCGTCCTCGCGGATCCCCTTGAGAACCCTTCCCAGGGGAGAGTTGTACATGCGCTGGGAGATCAGGTAGAGCAAGAAAAGAATGACCACGACCAGGAGGAAATAGAAGAGACTGTCCAGGAGGTTGGAGTAGCCGGAGAAGGGCCGGGGAAGGTTGCGGATCCCCTGAGAGCCCCGGGTGAGCCACTTTTCGTTGACCGCCATGTAGCGGAAAATCTCGGACAATCCGATGGTCATGATGGCCAGATAGTCTCCCCGGAGGCGCAGGGTGGGGATACCAATGAGGTAGGCGACCAAGGCTGCCGCAGCCGCCGCAGCCAGGACCCCTCCGGCAAAGGGAACGCCGAAGCCTAGACTATGGCGAACGCCGAAGACCAGCTCTTCCGAAGGGGGAGAGGTGAGGATCGCCGAGGTGTAGGCCCCGATGGCAAAGAAGCCGGCGATTCCGAAGTCAAGCAGGCCGGTGAAGCCCCAGCGGATGTTCAGGGCCAGGGTCAGGATGGAGTAGATGGCCACGATCGTGGCAATGGAGATGATGAAAGTAAGGAACCCTTCCATCGCTTACCTCGCAAAGAGCCCCTTGGGCTTGAGGAGCAGAATGATAGCCATTAACAGATAGGCCAGGGCCGACTTGTACTCGGAAAGGCCGAAGGCCGAGGAGACTTCCATGGCAATGCCGATGATCATGGCCCCGGCCACCGCCCCGTAGGGATTTCCGATCCCTCCCATGATCACCGAGGCGAAGATCACCAGGAGCATCTCGATCCCCATATGGTTGTCCACCGCGCCCATGAGGCCTAGCATCACCCCGGCCAGGCCCGCCAAGCCGCAGCTAAGAAGCCAGGTCCAAACGACCACCTTTTCCGTGCGGATCCCCCGAATCCGCGC
>DASPRR010000241.1:0-11887 GCA_035624375.1 Thermodesulfobacteriota bacterium
GGATTTTTGCGTTAGGTCTTTATTTCCAACCACTAACGTGAGTGGGGAAATCCCAGAACCTGAGAGGTAATGTCAACCGCAGCCACCAGAGGATGTGCCCCGAATGCGCCCCAGTTTTTGCGGCTGAGTCTTTGAAATTACTGGCGGAGAGAGCGGGATTCGAACCCGCGGTACACCTTTCGGCGTACACTCGCTTAGCAGGCGAGCACCTTAGGCCGACTCGGTCATCTCTCCGCGATCGTGCCGGTGGCACGATACCCTTGACAATTTAACCTTTAACAATGAACTTCCGGTAGTTCCTCGACGCAGTAATTATTAATTTGGACTCATTCTTCTAAAGCTATAAGTCAAAAGTTAATAGTTAAGTATAAAATTTGCACAGCAAATTTTCTGGCGGAGGGAGTAGGATTCGAACCCACGTCCCCTTTCGGGGAAACGGTTTTCAAGACCGCCGCCATCGACCACTCGGCCATCCCTCCGGAGACATTCAAAATCGCATAGGGCAAAGAGCATAGAGTGAGGGCAAAAAACAAAAAATTACCACGAAAATCTTTGAGCAATGAGCTATGAACCGTCTTACGCTATGCCCTATGCTCTATGGGCTATGTGTCTTTCGATTTTGGTCGTTCCGCCCATGTAAGGCCTCAAAGCCTCGGGAATAAGAACGCTTCCGTCTTCCTGCTGGAAGTTTTCCAGGATGGCCACCAGGGTTCGACCTATCGCCAGCCCCGAGCCATTCAGGGTATGGACAAACTCAGTCCCCTTTTTGCCTTTGGGACGGTAACGGATGTTGGCCCTCCGCGCCTGGAAATCCTCGAAGTTGCTGCAGGAGGAGATCTCCCTGTAAACCCCCTGGCCCGGTAGCCAAGCTTCCAGATCGTAGGTTTTGGAAGCCGAGAAACCCAAGTCCCCCGTGCAAAGCATGACGACCCGGTAGGGAATCCCCAGGCGCCTCAACACCTCTTCTGCATTCCGGGTCAGTTTTTCAAGCTCTTCGTATGAGCTTTCCGGGGTGGTGAATTTCACTAGTTCCACTTTGTTGAACTGATGCTGCCGGATCAACCCCCGGGTGTCTTTGCCGTAGGAGCCGGCTTCTTTGCGGAAGCAGGGAGTATAAGCCGCATAGTATAGAGGAAGCTCCTCTTCCGCCAATATTTCATCCTGGTGAATATTCGTCACCGGTACTTCCGCGGTGGGGATCAAGAAATAATCCGGATCGCTGAGTTTGAAAAGGTCCTCTTCAAATTTCGGTAATTGCCCGGTTCCGGTCATGCTCTTGCGGTTTACCAGGAAGGGAGGAAGAACCTCCTGGTAGCCATGTTCGGAAGTGTGCAGGTCCAGCATGAAATTCAGTAACGCTCTTTCCAGCCTGGCCCCTAATCCCTTGTATAGAGTAAACCGGGCTCCGGTTATCTTCGCCCCCCGGTTGAAATCCAAAATATCGAGCGCCTCACCAATATCCCAATGAGGTTGGGGATTAAAAGAGAATTCAGGGAGCTTTCCCCATTTGCGGATCTCAGGATTGTCCTGTTCCCCTTGTCCGACAGCAACGCTCCCGTGGGGGACGTTGGGGATGGTCAGCATGAGCCCCTGCAGGGCTTCCTCTTTCTCCCCCAGCCGAGTCTCCAGCTCCTTGATCCGGTTGGAGACTTCCTTCATCCGGCCAATCTCTTCCTGGGCATCCTGCTTTTTCTTTTTCTTCTCCGCGATCACCTCGGAGACTTGGTTTCTCTGGGCCCGAAGGGATTCCGATTCCTGGAGTATTTCCCTTCGTTCGGCATCCAGCTGGGCAAACCGCTCCCAGTCGACGGTTTGGCCCCGCCGCCCGATTTTTTCTTTTACTTCCTCGAGGTGTTCACGCGTATATTTCAGGTCCAGCATAAGGTAATTCCTCGATTTCCCCGTAACCTTAAGTAAATTATCATTTCGTGGAGGCAGAGTCAACTCTGATGTTCCGCTCTTCATGGCCGATCAGGGAAAGAGGGAAAAAGCTTGAGCGGAAAGCGCAAAGGGGGGGGACAGCAAACGGATGGCTAGGTTTTGGGAGGAATTTTCCTTCCCGCGGGAGCCTTTTTTCTCAGCCAAAGATAAAAGACCAGTGCCGCGATGCAGGCTAAAACAGCCAGGATCTTGAGCAGATAGTCGATCTGAGTAATGATCTCCGCCAACCATCCGATGCTCGCCCCAAAATAATATCCCAGGAGGAGCAGCAGGGGAATTAGAATGAGCGCTCCCAGGAAGTCCAGGAGCAAAAACCTGCCCAGTTTGATCCCCATCGTCCCGGCGGCAAAAAAGGCAGCGACCCGGAACCCGGAAATAAACCTGGCAATAAAGACCGTCTTTTCCCCGTGATCGCGGAAGAACTGCCGGCCCTTCTCCAGGCGGCTATCGGTTATGACTTTGCGCAAATGGGGGTGATGGAGAAGGTCCTGGCCCCATTTCTTCCCGATGGCGTAAATGGCCAGGTCTCCCCCTAGGATCCCCAGAAAACCGACAGCCAGAGTGGGGTAAAGCCGGGTGATGCCCAGGTTTACGAAGAAGCCCCCGGTCAGCAGAGTCAACTCTTCTGGAATGGGAAGCCCCAAGCCGCAGAGGAATAGGATCAAGAAGAGCCCGGCGTAGATGAATGGCTCAGAGTAATGGAGGAGGAAAAGGGTTTCGTTAGACAAGGTTTCTTGGGCTCCAGCCGCTGAATCACCTTATCCTGGGGTTGTTTTTGGGGCTTCTGAGAGGCTGGAAGGTGGCTCGGGGGGAGTCTCCTCCGCGGTACGGGTTTCAATTTCTTTGCGGAGCTGCTTCACCTGGACTCCCAATCTCCGCGCCTTGTTCCTCAGTTTCCGCCTCTCCCCCCAGTCTACCGAGAATCCCAACACCATTCCGGCAACCAGCGAAATCAGGATGAGAAGAAAAATGGGAAAGGACCCCGTACTCCAGCCGAAGAAATAGCGCAGGGAGATTTCCTCCCGATTTGAGGCAGAAAAAGTAGCCACCAGGATTACAAAAAGGACCGCCAAGATGATTCTGATCAATCCATCACCCCAAAGGTTAAAGGTCTCTTTATTCAATTTTTAGCGCTTTTAAAAGATAGCAAATCCTTTAAGAGAGTGTCAACTCATTTTAATCCAAGTCGAGGTTGATTTCCTTGGTAGACTGCAGGCTCGGTTCCATTCTCCCCGAAGGATTTGAATTCCCTCGGGGTCGGTGCGCTCCAGATCAAGGATGGACGGATTTGCCGGGCTTGAGAAGGGAAAGATGGGACCACGGGCACCAGGGCGGGCATCACTCGGAGTGAAGGCCTTGGCCCCTTCGAGAAAGGTGGGACAATTATTTCAGCTTGTAGGAAGCAAAGAATTCGGAAAAAGGGGAGGAGGGGTCAATCTTCGGTAGGGTCGGGGGACGGAACCTAGACTCAGGCCTCTTGACTTCTGAATTCCAATCCGATGATATTCCCTTCCATCTTTTTTGTTTCGATCCTTCCGTTGAACTCCGCCCCTTCGATGACCACTAATTTCTGGCTAAAAATATCTCCCAGGACCTTGCCTTTGGATTTGATTTCCACCAGCTCCTGAGCCCTAAGGTTTCCTTCCACCGTTCCCCCGATGATGATTTTTTTGCCTTGAATCTCCCCTTTCACCATTGCGCTTTCACTCAGGATCACGCAGTCGGCATCCAATCTCCCCTCGGCTCGGCCGTCTACTCTCAAGGTTCCTTTCACATTCAAGTCCCCTTTAAAATTGGAACTCGACCCCAGCAAGGATTCCATCTTCTCCCGATCTTTGGCAAACATCACGATCTCCCCTGAAGAAATTTATGGGGGTTTACACTCTTCCCCTTCTCCCATACTTCGTAATGAACGTGGGGGCCGGTCGATCTTCCGCTGGACCCCACATAACCGATGATGTCTCCCCGTTTCACTCTCTGCCCTATCTTGACCGCGTTTTTCTTGTTGTGCGCATAGATGGTTGAAAACCCGCACCCGTGTTCAATGGCTACCAGATATCCACTGTACTGAGTCCAACCCGAATGACTCACCACTCCGTCCGCCGTTGCCCAAACGGGGCTTCCGGGGCTGGCGCAAATATCCACCCCGGAATGGAAAGTCCGGATTCCGGTAAAGGGGCTCTCTCGGTTTCCAAAACGCGAGCTGATATTTCCTTCTGTCGGGTACCCTTTTGGGGTGGCCAGGTAGAGGTCCTTCTGGATGCGCAGAAAGTCCTTGATTTCGTCGATCTTTTCAACGCTTTTTTGGAGCTCCGCCATGAGGTTCTGGATATCGATGTCCCCGGAGTAGGAAGTATCGATCGTCTCCAGGACTTGGTCTTTGGAGGTGAGGGAAAAAATTCTGCGGAAATCCTCCTCCGTTTCTTTCAAAGCGGTCACGGTGGAATTCCACTGGGAGAATTGTTGAGCGTAATAATTCACCTTCTCCACCATTATGGCATATTGCAGCCCGTTAACCGCCACCCGGTAGGTTTGAACCGCCCCTACCCCCAGAAGTAGTAAGGATAGTAGGATTCCCAATAGGGGGACCTTGAGATTCAGGGATTTCAGGGTCTCATGGGGAATGACCATGATGGTGACCGGAGTGAGCGCCTTTTTGAACAGAAAATGGATTCTTTCCATAGTCATGACTCTTGCGGTTAGCGATTTTTTTTCTTCTTCTTCTTCACTTCGGGTAGGCCTTCCCTAGGCTATTTTTGCCCCTCTTCGGGCAACGCGATGTACATTTTTGACCTACAGGAGCCTTTTTGAGTTCAAGATTCGTCCATGAAACCATTCAAACCAGGACCTAAAACTGCTTAAACTCTAAGACCTTATTCATTTTCTTAAATCACCATGGGCAAAATGCCAACTTTTCTATTGTAGAATAGCTCTGCAAGCACTGTGCCATTTCCTGGGCAAACCGAAGATAAGATGACCGCAGTCTGTCTTGCCTAATTGCCGAGGCAAGAGGCAATAGGATACCCCTACCTTCCGGTGAAAGTTCAGGAAAAGGCCCGCAAGGATGCAGCCCCCCGATGACCGGCATCTGGAACTTCTAGGCGCGATTACCGGGGCCAAGACTGAAGGCCGCCTGGGAGGGCCTGTTCTAGCCATCTGGACTTTTCGGGCCAAAGAGCCCGGGACGATGGAGGCAAAGATGCATTACTACCGGAGCTGGGAAGGGGCGGGGAGAGCGGGGGAAACAAAAATTTAACCCTATGAACCGCCGGCGTAGGGAAGCATCCAGCGGACCTCGTCGCCTTCCTTGAGTTCGATGGAACCATATTCCGAGGGTTTGACGACACGGCGGTTGTGGCTAAAGGTAATGTGATCCTTGCCGGTCTTCTCGACCAGTGATTTCAGAACCGGGTTGTCCCTATGGGCTTCCCGCACCCGGATGACCAGCTCGATCAATTTTGTCCCTACGGGGAAATTTTGTTCTACGGAGTTGATTGTTATTTTCATGGGCCGGAAAGATTCACCCCCACCCTGTCCTTCACTCGAGGCTATGGCATAATGGGAAAAGGCATCATTCCGCGAAAAGCGGGAATCCAGGTTCTTGAATAGTTCGTTGTCTTCAAATGACTGGATGCCCGCCCTTCACCATACTAGGTACAGGGTCCGCCTCCGCGAGCATCACAAATTATGACCCTATGTCTTTATGGGGGACGGATTCTTTTGCAGTTTATTACTCTCCTGCGAATTCCCCCATGCCCAGCCGCTTGATCAGCTGCTGGGTCGGCCTTCCGCTCTCATCCCATTCCCTCACCCGGTAATACTCCAGGATAGCCTGATCCAAGCCCACCGGGATCTTGCCCGCCGCCGGCCCTTCGTGAACGGGCTCCATGAACCGTTTGGGATACTGAAAGTCGTGCTCTTTTTGCCAGCCATACCGGATGTTCAGGAATTTCTGGAGGGTGGTGATCCGTTCCCCGCATGTGCGCAGGTCCTGGATGCTCCAGCCCCACCCGGTGGAGGCGTTGATGCTGTTGAGCATGTCGGTCAGGGTGTACCCCCGGAATTCATGGAATTTACAGTGGCAGGCCGAGTTGATCACGTTGCAGTAGTCATGGAATATGGCGTTCCGTTCCGGCGCTTTCTCCCAGGACCAGCGCTCTTCCGTCTTCACTTCGTCGATTCCCCATTCGGGCAACCGAACGTGAGCCACCCAGATATGCTGGGAGTTGCCCCGTTCGTGGTTGGGGCCGGAAGCCACGCCGGTGCAGTAATTCAGGGCCGAGATGTACTGGGCCCGCCAGTTGTGGGCGGCAATCTCCTGCCCTTTCATCTGGACCGCCCAATCGCCCGAGTTCTTCCCCAAAACGTCGGATGCGATCTTGCACCCCTCGCCCAGAAGGTATCCCAAACCGTCAGCCCGTTCTCCGATCTTCTTGGTGATCTCCACCAAGGCTTCTGCACTTCCCCATTTCAGGTCAAGGCCATAGGTATCCTTCTGGCTGATGACCCCCTTCTCGTAGGATTCCATGGCCCAGGCGATCACCACCCCAAGGGAAATGCAGTCCATGGAGTAAAGGTTGGCCAGCTCGCACGCGTAGGCCACAGCCTCCATGTCGTCCACCATGGTGTTGAAGCCCATCATGGCGAAGGATTCATACTCTGGACCTTTACCCTTGTAGGCATAGGGGCCTTTCTTGATCTCGCAGAGGTTGTGACACTGCATGACGCAGTACTTGCAGGGCCAGGGTTTGGCGTTGAGCAATCTCACATATTCCCTGCCATGAAGGTTCTTCTCGCCGCTGGGGAAGCGAGCCAGAGAATAATTCTTGATGGGAAGGTTTCCCTGGGGGGCGAAGAGCTCCGTGGCCCCGGCGGTTCCCAAACGCTTAAACTGCAGGAACTCCGGCTGGGCGGCGTCGAGTTCTGCTACGCGCCGGTTTAGGTCTTTGTTAAGGCGGTTGATCTCCGCAGCGTCGTGCACCGGGCAGTTCTGAGACCCCTGGACCGCAATGCCCTTGAGCATTTTGGAGCCCATCACCGCTCCCAGGCCGCAGCGCCCCAGGAAAGATTTCTTATGGGTCTGGATGTTGGCATAGCGGACCAATCGTTCCCCGGCCTGGCCGATGGTGACCACCTCAAAACCATCTCCTTCCGCCTCCTTGATTCCGTCCTCGGTCTCGTAGGCGTCTTTCCCCCAGAACTTCCGGGCATCTTTAATCCTGGCCTTGCCGTCCTGCACAACTACGTAAGCAGGTTTGGGAGACCGGCCGTACACCACGATGGCGTCAAAACCGGTCTCCTTCATCTCGATCCCGAAACTGGCCGTGGCCGCCGAATCGGCGTTCATGTGGATGGCAGGAGAGATGGCTCCGGCCGTCCACTTCGCCGCCCCGGTCTGCTTCAGCCCGGTCATGGGACCCCCGGCAAAGGTGAGCCGGTTGGCCGGGTTGAAGGCCGTCGTGCCCGCCGGGCATTCCTTCCACATGTAGTAAGCAGCCAGCCCCGCACCGCCCAGAAAATATTGATAGGTCTGTTCCGGCAGAGTCTCCGCCTTGCAGGTGCCGTTGGTCAGGTCCACCTTCAATACTTTTCCCCATACGCCCTTCATAAGTACCTCCTTTCTCTCTTTTACTCGGGTAACCAAGAATGCGGGAAAGGATTCCCCCCCTTGAAAACCCTACGGAGAAATTCCAAATTCCAATCTCCAAATACCAAATAAATTCCAATGCGCAAATTCCAGAGCTCCAATACCTTCAAACCCTCTAAGTTCGATCCTTGAATTTTTGGATTTCATTGGAATTTGGTGCTCGTTTGTTATTTGGTGCTTGAGATTTGGACTTTATATATCAATGGGTCTGAAAAACAGCACGACGGCCATCACAATGAACACCATGGTCTCCGCCCCCTGCGACCAGTAGCGGGCAGTGATGGCCATAACCATGCCCAGGGAGAAGGCGGAGATAAAGGTCCCCCGCAGGTTTCCCATGCCACCTACGATCACCACGGCAAACGCCAACAGGAGGACCGAAAGACCCATGTAAGGGTGAACGGCGCTGATGGGGGCATAAAGGACCCCCCCCAATCCGGCCAGGGCGCTTCCCAGGATGAACATGATGGAAAAATATTTATCCACCCGGACTCCCAGGCATCGCACCCCGTCTTTGTCCTCTAGGGCGGCCACGACGATTTTGCCCATGATCGTTCTCTTGAAAAAGAGCTCCAGCCCCAGAAAGAGGACGATGGCGATTGCAAAGATGATGATCCGATAAACGGGAAAGGTCAGTCCCCAGAATTCGATATAGGTCCCGAGAGGAGGACTCAAGGGAAGGGGATTCACCCCCCAGACCCATTTGATGGTATCCACGCCCATTAGGGTGATGGCAAAGGTGGCGATGAAAGTGTAATCCAGGGACTCGCCATAAAGCCTCCGGATGACAAAGCGCTCGATGACATAGCTGATCGGAATGACGGCCAAAATCGCAAGGATCGCGGCGGGGATGAAATTTCCTTTGATCCAGGGGATGCAGGTGATTAAAACATAAACGCCGATGCTGTAGGTTAACGTATGGGCAAAGTTGATGACTCGCATGGTTCCAAAGGTCAGAGAGAGCCCGATGGAAATAAAATAGAGGATCGCGCCAATGGAAAATCCATAGAAAATCGTCAAAAGCACGCCTAAGCCCTCTTTTCTTGTACCGGTTGGACTTCTTTGGGCCTTTGAAAATATTCACCGATGTTCTGAATACTTCCCCAGATCCCCTTGCGGAATCTGAACACGATAATGAGCAGGGCGATCCCCAGGAACATTTCCCACCGCTGGATATAGATGGCCAGGAAGTTACTGATCATCATGTACGCGACTCCCCCGATGATCGCCCCGTAGAGATTCCCCGCGCCCCCGATCAAGCAGGCGAAGACCACTCCCACATTCTGATGAACGTCCATCACATTCGGGTTGACAAATCGGTAATTCAAGGCAGTCAGGGTTCCCGCAAGTCCGGCGATCAGCGAAGCAGTAACGAACGCCACCCACTTGTAAAAATAGGTGTTATACCCCAAAAACCGGACTCGATTTTCGTCTTCTTTAATGGAGCGGACGAGGATTCCATAGGGAGAAGTGGTCAGCCGCTTTAGAAAATAAAAGACCAGAAGAAGCAACAGCAAAGTCAGAATAAACAGGGTGATCTTGCTGTTGAAATTCAAAACACCGATGTTCCGGGCATGGGCGCCAAAACCGTTCTCCCCGTCGGTGATTCCCTTCAGAGGAGAGAGGACCAGAAAGAAGCCGATCTGGTTGAATGCCAGGGCCATGAGGGAGAAACAGGCTCCCGTCGTCCGGACCATAATGAGGCCAAGCAACATTCCTAAGAGGCCCGCCGCCAGCACTCCGCAAAAAATCGCGAGGAAGGCATTACACTGGAAGTATTTGATGAAAAGGCCAAAAACGTAGGCGCCAGTTCCTAAATAGAGGAGATGGCCGAAAGAAAGACGGCCCATATATCCATAAAGAAGGTCAAAGGATAGGGCGAAAATGCAGAAAATCATGAAGTCCGTGACGCGGTGGAGGGAGATCAGAGGAATCAAAATGAGAAAGCCAATCCCGATGATCAAAATTTCCAGTCCCTTCCGCTCTCTTTTTGGCGAAAAATCCTGATCCGGGCTTGGTTCGGCAATCCGCATGGAAGTCGGGTTCAAAGTAGACTCCTTCTGACGATGGAGAAGAATCAGAGGTATTCCTCCATTCCCTGGGTATCCGTGATCTGCGACTTTTCTCCGATTTCCTTGGCGAGCTTTCCTTCTTTGAGGATATACACTCGGTCCGCCAGATATTTCACGATCGCCAAATTTTGCTCGACGATGACCGCAGAAACCTGTTCTTTCAACTTCTTCAGAATAACTCCGATGTCTTCGATGACCACGGCGGCTAGACCCTGGGTGGGCTCATCGATCAGAAGGAATTTGGGATCGCCCACCAGGGCCCGGCCGACAAGAAGGATCTGCCGCTGCCCACCGCTCAGCTGACCGGCTTTGATATGCAGAAAATTCTTCAGTTTCGGGTAAAGGGCCATCACTTTTTCCAGGGCATGATCCATGGATTCCTGGCTGCCAAAAGCCGCAACCTCAATATTTTCGCGGACCGTCAGATTGCCGAAGACCTTCTTCTCCTGCCCCACATACCTCAGCCCCAGAGGATAGAGTTCCTCTGGCGATTTCCCGGTAATTTCTTGATCCCGATAATGGATGGACCCTTTCTGGGGCTTCAGCAGGCCCATGATGGTCTTCAACAGGGTGGTTTTCCCCGCTCCGTTCCGCCCGATGAAAAATCCCATCTCTCCCTTTTCGATGCGAAAGGATACGTCATGAAGAACCTTCGCATGGCCGTAAGCAACCTCCAAATTCTTGATTTCCAGCATAAGCTTTTTTGCTCACCGTAAAGGCGACTCGTGAATTTCCCCTACAGCCGGGTCCTTCGCTTCATAGCGGTTTTCCGAGCAGGGGCCATTCACGAACCGCCCTTACGAAAGGGTCACTTCACCTTTTCCCCAGTAGCACTCCCGCACGGACCGGTCGCTCAAGACCTGATCCGGCACCCCCTCGCAGATGAAGCTCCCCTCATTCATCACGCAGAGCCGGTCTACGAGGTTCACGATCTTGGAAAGCTTGTGCTCGATGATGATCAGGGTCAGGTCTTTTTTGATCCGATGGAGAATGTCCAGAACTTCCACGATTTCCAGATCGCTCAAACCCGACAGAGGTTCATCCAGAAGAAGAAGTTTCGGCCTCAGGGAAAGGGCGATTCCGATCTCCAGCATTCTCTTGGAGCCATAGGAGAGCTCGGAGGTCACGGTTTGCCAATTCTTTTCCAGTCCGACCCCTTTCATCGCCTCAAAGCAGCTCTCCCGAATGTCCTCTCGATTGGCAGGAGAGAATAAAAAGCCCCATTCCGACAGCGATTCCCGGCGGAAACGAAGGCTGGAGAGGACCAGGTTCTCCCAAACCGTCAAGGAATTGAAAACCGAGACCAATTGGAAGGTCCGCACCATTCCCTGGAGGACTCTCTGGTTCGGGGCGAGGTCCGTTATGTCTTTTCGGAAGAAATGAATCTGTCCCTGGGTTGGAGGAAATAATCCTGTGAGGAGATTGAAGAAGGTCGTCTTTCCGGACCCGTTGGGCCCGATGATCCCAACAGATTCATTGGGCTGAATCTGGAAACTCACCTGGTTAACCGCAACAAGACCCCCGAAATGTTTGCTTAATCCTTCAGCCTTCAGAACTTCCGCCATGGAAAGGACCTTATGAACTCTAACCTTCGGACCCCGTAGGGGCGGGTTTCAAACCCACCCCTACATTCCGCATTCCGAAATCCGCAATCGGATCAGTATCCCATTTCTTTCAGAGGGAGACAAAGCTCGGGACCGGTGTAGACCTCAACCATTTTGGCGATATCCGATCTGTCCTTCCGGGCTTTGGCCCCTTTTCCGTCCATGATGTAATAAACATATTTGTAATCCGGCCGGCCATCGATTCGCCACTTCGCGGGACCTTTTGGTCCCATGAATTCCGGTTTGTCCATGATCGCCTTGTACACTTTGGCCGGGTCTGTGGAGTTGGACGTCTGGACCCCACGCAGGGTTTCCATTATGGCGAGGTAAGTAAAGGTCGCAAAACTATCCGGCACATCCCCGAATTCCTTTAAATATTTTTGGACAAATTCATTGGTCGCCTTCTCGGTCGCCGGATCCTTCAGCCCGCTCAAGTCATGGTACCACCACCACCCCATGGTAACACCATCCAGGGCGTCGGCGGGCACTCCGGATGCCAGAGTGTAGCCGATCGAATTAAAGACGATTTTCGATTCCTTTCTCAGCCCTAATTCATACACCTGCTTCAGGGCGTTGATGGCATCGTTGCCCCAGTGGCCCATCATGACCACGTCGGGTTTGGC
>DASPRR010000250.1:0-19565 GCA_035624375.1 Thermodesulfobacteriota bacterium
TTTTATCCCAAGGATTTCTTCGCCTTCCTACCATATAATGCCGCTCTCTCCTTCACCTCAAAACCGATTTGTTTGCGCGATGGGGCTGGTGGAGCCATGAGTTGACGGAGGGCATCGAAAACGATGCGAAACTGGGCGTCATATTTCTTTTCTAGTTCGCTGAGCCTACGCTCTAAATCTGCATTGGTGGCCAGAATTTGGCGCATTCGCACAAAAGCTCTCATAATTTCTATGTTCACCCGAATAGCACGGTCACTTCGCAGGACCGTGGAGAGCATTGCAACTCCTTGTTCGGTAAAAGCATAAGGGGGGTGACGCCTACCTCCCCAACCTGAACTTGATATCGCAATTTGCGATTTCAAGTTTAACCTTCCAATTTGGGCTTTCAATTCCTCAAATTCTTCTTGGGTGAGCTGGAACATAAAATCAGCCGGGAACCGCTGGGTATTCCGTCTAACGGCTTCGTTAAGCCTCCCGGCACTGACACCATAAAGCAATGCCAAATCCGCATCTAACATAATCCTCTGCCCTCGAATCAGATAGATCGCCCGGTCAATCCGTTCAATGGGAATAATCATTTGGTTCTTTTCCATGGTACCCCTTTTCGATTCCATATGAATTTATCTTTCGCAAAAACCTCATGATTCCGGGGGAAAAACCCCATCGAATTCGTTCGCTCTGGTGCCAGGCCTCATATCAGAACCATGTCCCCAGATATATCGTAGATACCGGCGGCCTCTTCTTCTTTTTGACATCACAAGTTGTGATCTCAAAAGTTGGAATTCGTCGTATGTCATTTGGAACATAGCAATTAGCAACGAGCCCAAAGCAAAAAAGCACTGCTCGACCTTCGATCGGTACAGTGCTTCTTTGGTTTGCCTTTCCAATCGACCACCCCCGATGGGCTAAAGGCAATTTCCTGGTTTTTCTCTTTTGGGGACAGAAGGGGGATTTTATTTCGGGAATCTCACCCCCCAGCATTCAATTCCCCGCAGACAGCAGAGATATACCAAATTTTATGAGGGAAGATCAAGTTTCAGGGAGATTAGCTACACGTTGCCTAAACTTTTTCAAGCAGTCGAAAATATTCTTCTCGTTGGATTCCCGCTGTTTTCAAATTATTCTTAATGATCGGAGCGGGGATTTCTTCGTAGGTGGGAATGACGACAGGACGCAGAATCCCAGGTTTTGTATAGGATCGATGGCTTCCTTCCTGCCGGGCAAATGTGAAGCCTGCGGCAAGAAAAACTTTCTCCAGATCCCTCAAAATTTGCCATTCCAGTCGAAAGCCGGAAGTTATTTCAATATGTTCTGGACCCCGGCTTTCGCCGGGGTGACGGCTCAAAAGACTTTTTACGAGATCATCAAATTTTAGCCATGGAATACCATTTCAAAAAGCTTCTCAGCAAGATGAATCGCCTCTTCCGCTGAAAAAGGAGGATTAAGGGGGATTTGATTTGATAGCATTCTGGAAATCTGCGTTTATCTGCGTCCCAATTTTTTTATTTCCTCGTCCCTTAGGACTCGCCGCAGAATTTTGCCAACCGCGCTCTTGGGGATTTCGCTCCGGAATTCGAGAAACCGGGGATATTTGTAGCTGGCCAGCCGGTCCTTCGTCCAGGATATGATCTCCTCCTCCCGAACCTTCCCCTGAAAATCATCCTTCAAAATGACGAAGGCTTTGATGGTCTCCCCCGCCAGGGGGTCGGGGAGCCCGACCACCGCGGCTTGGCTCACCGCCGGGTGCTGGTGCAGGACTTCTTCAATCTCGCTCGGGTATACGGAATGACCTTTGTACTTGATCAGGTCCTTGGAGCGGTCCACGATGGTCAAGTAGCCGTCTTCATCCAGGACTCCCATGTCCCCGGTCCGCAGCCATTTCTCCCCTTCGATCCGGATAAAGACTTCCTCCGTTTCCTTCGCTCTCTGCCAGTACCCTTTCATCACCTGCGGGCCGTGGACGATGACTTCTCCCGGCGTTCCCGGAGAAAGAAATTTTCCGCTCTGCGGGTCGATGACTGCCTGCAGGGTACCGGGGATTGGGGGTCCCACCGACCCGATCTTGCGCCGGAGGTAGGGGGAGGTGGTATGGGTCACCGGGCTGGCTTCGGAAAGCCCGTATCCCTCCACAATCTCCACCCCGGTGGCCTCCTCGAAGTTTTTGACCACCTCCGTGGGAATGATGGTGGCTCCGTTGTTGCACCATTTCAGGGATTTCAGGCTGTATTCCTTCAGCCGGGGATGGTTCAGAAAGGAGACGAACATAGTTGAGACCCCCATGAACACATGGGCTCCCGTATCCCGGATGGTCTTCAGGACATTCTCCGCATCAAAGCCGGGAAGGACGATGAGAGTCCCCCCCTGGGAAAGGGTGGAGGAAAGGTCCACCGTTTGGCCATAAATGTGATACCAGGGAAGGACGCTGATGACCTTGGGGTGGCGGATCCCGTCCAGTCGGGCCATCAGGTCCCAGTAGCCCGACATCTGGACAATGTTGGCCATTACGTTCCGGTGGGTTAGCATCGCAGCCTTAGGCATGCCGGTGGTTCCCCCCGTATACTGCAGGGCAGCCACATCCTCCAAAGGATCGATGGCCACGGGGCCCGGGGAGCCGTGACCTTCGCTTAAGAGGTCTCCGAAGAAAAACATCCCCGGGATCTTCGCCAGGTCTGGCTTCTCTCCTTTCGGATTCACCACAACGATTTCCCGCAGGTTCAGGCTAGAGAGAGCCGGCTCCACCCTGGGCCAGAATTCATCCTGTACGAAGAGGGTCCGGGCTCTACTGTCCCGAAGCTGAAACTCCACCTCGGAAGTCATGAAGAGAGGACTGATCGCCGTGATCATAGCCCCGATTTTAAGGGCCCCATAGTAAGCGCACGCAAACTGGGGGCAGTTGGAAAGGAAAAGAGCCACTGTTTCACCTTTCCGCACTCCCATGTCCTGAAGGGCGCAGGAAACGCGGTCGATCCTGGCTTGCAGTTCCGAATACCGGATCTCTTTTCCGGCATAGACCATGGCAACCCGATCGGGATTGTTCTTTATACCCTCCTCAACAAATCGAGGAAGAGAGACGGCGGGAATGACAATATTCCAGGAGAGTCCCTCCGGGTAGGACTTCAGCCAGTATTTTTCCTTCACATAATTTGGGATAGTCAAGCGATCCATCCCTTCCGGGCCAGGGGGCCAATCGGGTCCATTTCACCCAAAGGGGGTAAATATGGATCCTCTATTTCTTCTTTTCCATTTCCCGCAGCGTTCGTTTCAGGACCTTGCCCACTGAATTCTTGGGAAGCTCCTTCAGGAAGCCGATGGACTTAGGGGCTTTGAAGCGGGGAATATGCTTCAGGCAATGCTCGAGAAGTTCCTTCTCGGAAGCCTGGAAATCCTGCTTTAAGACCACGAAGGCCTTCACTTCTTCTCCGTAAACGGGATCGGGGATTCCCACCACGGCGGTTTCCAAGACCGCCGGGTGCTTGAAGAGAATGTCTTCGACGGCCCCAGGGGAAATGTTCTCCCCGCCGCGGATGATCAGGTCTTTCTTCCGGTCGGTGATGAAGAGCTCCCCCTCTGAATCGAGGTATCCCACGTCTCCGGTATGCAGCCACCCGCCCCTCATGGCCTCGCAGGTTGCATCTTCTTGGTTGAAATACCCCTTCATCACGTTGGGGCCGCGGACACCCACTTCCCCCGCCTCCCCCTGGGGGAGTTCCTGGTCCTCTTCATCCAGGATTCTGATCTGCACCTTGTCCACCGCCGGTCCCACGCACCCGGGTTTTCTCGGTCGACCCACCCTCTGGCGGGAGACCGTGGGGGAACATTCGGTCAGGCCGTACCCCTGGTAGAAGGGCTTCCCCCATTTGGCCTCCACCGCCATTTGGGTCTCGGCACTCAGCGGCGCCCCGCCGCTGAGGAATTGGCGGATGGACTCCATGCTGTGAACCGCGGGGTCAAAGGTATCCATCAACCGGATGTACATGGTGGGAACGCCCACGAATTCGGTCACTCGATTCTGAGTGACGCTGCGAAGGGCCAGCTGGGGATCGAACCATTTGTGGAGGATCATCCTCGCCCCGGAAAGGTTGCACTCGTTGACCATGAGGAGGCCGAAGATATGGTTCAGGGGAAGGGGAATCAACATCGTGTCGGTGTGCCGGGTGGGAATGGCGATGGCCCCCGCTTCCACGTTGGAGCTGAGGTTGCCGTGGCTCAGCATGACCCCCTTTGGGGAGCCCGTAGTCCCCGAGGTGTACATCAGGACCGCCAGGTCATCCTCCCGGACCGGGAGCATGGGGAATTGGTCGGGGTATTTACCCAGAATCTCTTCCAGGGAGAGGCCCCGGCTAGGGGGCCCGCCGGGATTCGTCACGATGAAATTCCGAATCCCTCTCAGACCCTGGCGCGCTTCTTCGATCTTGGGAACCAGGCTCTCCTCGGTGATGATCGTATTCGCTCGGGAGTCTTCCAGAATATACCGGACCTCGGGGGCGGTGAGGGCAAAGATGACCGGGAGGAAAACCGCCCCCATTTTGAAGATCGCCGTGAAGACTATCGGAACCGTTGGCCCGTTGGGAAGAACGACCGCCACCACGTCCCCGGGCTTTACCCCCAAGTCTTTCAGCGCATTGGCCAGGGCGTTGGCCTTCTTCTGGATCTGGAGGTTGGTGAACTCCACCCGAAACTTTTCTTCCTCATAGATGAAAGAAACGTATTCACCGTACTTCTTGATTCCCTCCATCCCGTACCGGGCGTAATTGTTCTCCATCTCCCCCTCTCCTATCCCTTTTCCTGCCGCTCCACGATCTCCCCCCGGTCCATGCGGTAAATGACATTGGCGATGTCCGGGACATAAGACATATCCGAGGCCGTGGTCAAAGTGGTGATCCCCTTCGCCCGAAGTTCGCTGATCCCCTCGGCCACCCGTTTGCGGATCACCGGGGCCAGCCCTTCCAGGGGTTCGTCCAGCAGAAGGCAACGGGGCTCCAACGCCAGGGTCCGGGCAATGGCCAGCATGCTCTGTTCTCCCCCGCTGAGGTGGATCCCCTTGGACCGGGACAGCTCCTTCAGCTTGGGGAAAAAGGTGTAGGCCTGCAGGAGGATTTTCTCCGGGTCTTTTTTCCGACGCCACGTTCCGAGGAGAATGTTCTCCACTACGGAAAAGTCCGGATAGATCCGCCGGTCTTCCGGAACATACCCAAGGCCCATATGGGCCAGGTGATGGGCCGGCCGATTGGTTATCTCCCCGTCCAAAAAGGTGATCTTTCCTGAGGCGACGGGCAGAAGGCCCATGATGGACTTCAGCAGAGTCGTCTTCCCTGCGCCGTTGGGACCCACGATGCAGGTGATCCCCGGCTTCACCCGCAGAGAAACGTTCCGCAGGGCGTGCACCGGTCCCCGGAAGGTATTCACCTCTTGGCACTCGATCACCGGATCGGAGGAAGAAACGGAGCTTTTTTCAGAAATCATCTTCTTATCATCCTTCGTTCCCATAGACGGGCTTCGCTCAGGTTCTCCCCGAAGCCGGAATCCCCAGCAGGACTTCCCGGACCTTGGGGTCCTCAATGACCTCCCGTGGGATACCCTGGGCGAAAATCTTTCCCTGGTCCATGACGATCACCCGCTGCGAATAGCGCAGCACGATCTCCATGTCATGCTCCACGATGACCGTGGTGGTATTGCTCTTCTCGATGTTGGGCATGATCGTGTCCATGACCTTGGCTTTCTCCGCCGTGCTGACCCCCGAGGTGGGTTCATCCAGGAGCAGGAGCTTCGGCCGGTAGGCGAAGGCCATGGCCGCGTCCAGAAGCTTCCTCTGGCCATGGGGGAGGAGGTTGGCCGGAAAATCCTCGGGGACGTTGAACATTTTCAGGATCTCCTGGGCTTCCTGCCGGATTTCGGTAAATTTCTCCATGCCCGGGAAGAAAACCACGGTCTTCTTCCTCCGGGCCAGGATGACCAGGCCCACCGCTTCCAGGGCGGTCAGGTTTTCGAAAAGAGCCGGGATCTGAAAAGAGTAAACGATTCCCCGGTTCACCCGCTGAACCAGGCTGACCCGGCTGATATCCTCTCCCAGGAAAAAGACCCGGCCCCGGTCCAGCTCATGCCCCCCGCTGAGGAGCTTCAATAAAGTTGTCTTTCCCGCGCCGTTCGGCCCTACGATTGAAAGGACTTCCCCCAGCGAAACATGAAGGTCCACCCCGTCCACCGCGTGGACCTCCCCGAAGTGTTTGAAAACGCCGGCCGTATTCAGGATCGGAGCCGCTGCAGGGCTTTGGCCGCCCATAGTTGCATTCCCCCCAAAACTCCCCCCGGAAGAAACATGACCAGGAGAATAATCGCCCCCCCCAGAAAGAACTGCCAGAAGAAAAGAGGCTTGAGCCAGGCCTGCAGGAATACGAAGACGATGGCTCCCACGGCCGGCCCCAGAAAAGTCGTGTGCCCCCCCAGGAGGACCATGAAAACAATGGAGATGGAAGTGAAGACCTGGAAGGACTCCGGCACGGCATGCCCGGTCAGGGAGACCATGAGGACTCCCGCGATTCCGGTGAAGGCCCCGGATATGACGAAGGCGATGAGCCGATACTTCATCACCACCAGCCCGATATAGCCGACCCGGACTTCGTTATCCCGCACCGCCTGGATGGCCTTCCCGAAGGGGGACTGACAGATCACCCAGATGGCCAGGGCGCAGACGAAGAAGACAACCAGGACAAAATAGTAATACTCCCCGCCCCCCGGAAAGGAGTAGCCGAAGAGGGTGGGAATCTTCACCCGGATCCCGTCCGTTCCCCCGGTAGCCGAGTAAAACTTCGAGCACAGGGCGAAAAGGAGCTCCCCGAAGGCCAGGGTGATCATGGAAAAGTAGATGTCGATCTGCCGGGTGCAGAACAACCCGGCCACGGCAGCCAGGAGGGCGGAGACGAGGATGCTCAAGGGAATGATCAGTTCGAAGGATTGGACCCCGGTGTATTTCATCATCAGGGCCACCGTGTAGGCCCCGGCGCCGATGAACATGCCGTGGCCGAAAGACATAAGCCCCGTATACCCGAGCAGAAGGTTGAGGGCCAGGGCGGCGATGGCCATGATGAGGCCGTAGGAGAGAAGATAGACGACGAAACTCGGAAAATAAACCGGTCCGGTGATCAGGATCAGGAGAACAATGATGAAGGCCGTCCGATAGAACCGTTGCAGCATGCAAGACTCCCTTTCCCCTCACCTTCGGGGCTGGGCCCCGAAAAGCCCGCTGGGCTTCACGGTCAGGACCACGGCCATGATGATGAAGATGATGGCCAGCTCGATCTTGGGGAAGAACTGTACTCCTATGGAGTTGGTCAGGCCGATGAGCAGGGACGCCACCAGGGCCCCGTTCACGCTGCCCAGCCCGGCCAGGGCGATAACTACGAAGCCTAGGATGAGGTATTCGTTTCCCACTCCGGGCCATCCTCCGATGATGGGGAGCATCAATCCCCCCGCCAGCCCGGCGATGGCCGAACCGAAGAGAAAGGTGATCGCCTTGACCCAGCTCACGTTGATCCCGAGGGCCGCGGTGATCTCTTCATCGTGGGCGGTGGCCCGGATGACCCGGCCGATGTCCGTTTTCCGGAAGATCAGCCAGAGGAGAAAAGCTACGGCCAGAGCCACCAGGATGATGATCAGGTTGTACACCGGGTAGACCACTCCTCCCAATTCCACGGTCGCTTCCACAATCGGCCCGCTCCCGATGGAGTACCCTCCCCACTTCCAGCGAACCGCGTCATCGACCATGTATACGATGCCCGCGGTCACCAGGATCTGGAACACATGGTGTCGGTGGTAAATGTACTTAAGAAGGCCCCGCTCGAAGGCCAGGCCCAAACCCCCGACCAGGACCGCCGCGATCGGAGGCGCGATCCAGGATAGAAAGGCGTATTCGGGCGGAAGGGCTTTGATAATGGAATAGGAGAAATACGTACCCAGGATGTAAGCGGCGGCGTGAGCGAAGTTTACGATCCGGAGCACGCCGAAGATAATCTGCAGGCCGGCGGAAAGGAGGAACAGGATGCCTGCATAGAAGATGCCGTTTAGCAGTAAAGGAATCGCTAATTCCAGCAAGGTTTCTCCCCAAAACCCATCCCCCCCGCCCGGCGAAGAGAGATCGGGCAGGGGGGAATCAGGAAGGTGAATTTTCGCCTTTATTTCGTTGACCCGGGACGGAAACGGACCCCGGTGATTACCAGGTATCCACCCATTTGAGGGGGTCCACCCCTACCGGAGCGGTGATCTCCTCGATGGGCAGGTGGAAAATCTGGTCGATGCCGTAGGAGAAGGGGGGCTGCATTTTGTACAGGCCGGCCCACTTGGGGGAGACCCCGCGGTTATCCTCCCGGTATACATGCCATCCCAGGGGCGTGGCTACGGCCAATCCTTTGAAGGCTGCGGCAATCTGATCGTTATTGGGCCAGCTGCCGACCAGGGATGCCGCTTTTTCAATGGCTGCAACCAAGCTGTAATAGGCAGCCGCCGTGAAAGAGGCTGCCACGGGCGGCGTGTTCTTGTGCTTATTGAAATACAGATCGAAAGCAATCTTGTTCAAGGGCCATCTCCTCGGGTCCGGGGTTCCGGGGAGACCCTCCACGGGGAAGGGGGGATGTCCAATGAGTTCCTTCGGAAGAGTGCGCTTCTCCACGGAGTAGAACTCTCCATGGTCCCCCAGGACCTTGGCCTTGCTCATGACCCCTTTCTGGATACACTGGTCCGTGAATCGGGTGGAATCCCCTCCCCAGAAGCTGTTGAAGATGACCGTAGGTTTCGCCGCCAGTAATTTGGTAATGTGGGGTGAAAAATCCGGGGCGAAGAGCTTGGGCCACAGGTCGGCCACAAATTCTACCTTGGGATCGACCTTCTTGATCACCTTGTTGAATACCTCATGGATCTCATGTCCGTAGGCGTAATCCGGGTGAATATGGGCCACCTTGGCCTTGGGGTAGAATTTGGCCACCGCCAGGGCCGCCGATGCGGCATGGGTGTAGGTGTCGTTGATCGACTTAAAGACATACTTCCGGATTTGGGTGGGATCATCCTCTTTGGCCCAGGTCACCTTGTGGGTCCGGGCCAGGCAGTTGATGAAAATGGTCTTGGCCTCTTCAGCGATGGGGGCCCCGGCCAGGGCGCTGGCGCTGGAAGAACAACCCAAAATGGCGTCTACCTTGTCCTGCTTGGTGAGCTTCTTGAAGGTCTCCACCACGTTGGCCACCGCGCCCTCGTCGTATTTTGAGAGTTCGACCTTACGCCCAAGGATGCCGCCCTTGCCGTTGGTCAGGGGCACCAGGATGTCCAGCATCTCGTGCCCCGGCAGCCCGTAGGACGTGGCCGGGCCAGTGGTGAAAGCCACGATGGCGATCTTGTAGGGTTCTTTCGGTGCCGTCTGGGCCACCGCCTGTCGCAGTGACCCGCTGAGCGCCACGTTCCCCGCGGTCACGGCGGCACCTGCCCCCACGAGCTTCAAGAAATCCCTGCGTCCCCACTCTCCCCCGTGAACCTGTTCCCCTTTCTTTCCCATCTCCAGACCTCCTTTTCTTCCTTCCTCCGCCGACGGGAGGGAAGGATGGATTTAGGTATGAGTGTCCTCTCATATCATTTTTTATTCGGACCTGTCAAAGGGTATCTGGGCCTGAAAAATTTTGGAGAAAAAAAAGGCGGGCGGCAAATTCCATGCCGCCCGCCTTCTTCAACGATGGATTCGCTACTTCCTCAAATTCGCGGGAGGGATGTAATTTTTGGGGAGCGCTTTCCCGTTTTCATCAACCACCCACGCGATTTTCCCTTCTTTCTGGAACTGGGCAATGGGCAACATGTAGATCCCGGGATACATATAATAAGGATTATTGGGATCGCACAGGACCCGGGAGTGGAAATACGGCTTAATGCGCCGGGTTTCGTATTTCATTTTTCCCAGGGAGTAAACCGTCTCGATCTCTTCCATGGCTTTGATTAGCTTTTCCATGTCATCCGTTCCCCCGGCCTTCTCGATGGCCGCCTTGAAGTGGTAGATGTCGGCGTAGGCTATCTGGACATGAATCTGGAGCGGGATTCCCAGCTTTTTCCCCAGGGCGATAAAGGGAAGAGTCTTTTCCGTGTAAGGAATATCGCCTTCGTAGAATCCGGTGAGCATTCCCAGCGACTTCCCACCGGTCATCCTCCAATAATCATGCGTCTGGGCGACCCCTCCGTATAAATAGGTAGGGATGTTTTTGGCCGCCGAATCAGCCCACTGCTTGGCGTAAACCTCCGTGTCGGTGAACCAGGAGCTCACAAACCAGACCACGTCGGCCTTCTTCATGGCGATTTCCTGCAGGATCGGCAAATACATGGTTCCCCTTGGTTTCACCGGCTTGCTGTACACCACTTCCAGGCCGTATTTTTGCTTAGCCACCTCTTCCCACGTGGGAAGTTTAAGGTAATCAATTCCTTTGCGCCACATCTGGGTCCAGGCCAGGTCTTCCCACAGGAAAGCAAGCTTTTTAGCGTTTAGGACCTTTTTGAACAAGCCCCCCATGATGTTTTCAAGCCAGGAGTAATGGGCGGGCTCTGGATCCCAGTCCCGGAAGCAGAATTTGTATTTTTCATAATCATCCACAATCCGAGCGGTCAACTCGGAGGCCATAGGACCGTTGAAGACTAGGATATGAGGATATTCCTTAAAAAGAGCGGCTGAGTTTTCCTGCGCCGCCAGACAAATTTCGGACCTCCCTTCGATCGAGATGAAGGTGGCCTTATTTTCCATGAGCAGTCTCCGGGCTGCTTCAACGGAGAGAGAAGTGTCCCCCTTGCCGTCGAGAACCACATACTCAACTGGTCGGCCCAAAATCCCGCCGGCTTTGTTGATCTCCTCCACCGCGTACTTCTGGAGGTCCATGCAGGGTTTAGTCCCAGGGGAGGCGACGTTGCCGACATAGCCAATGACGATTGGCTTGCCTTTCGGCTGGGCAAAGGCAGCGGGGCTGGGTCCCAGCCACAAGAGCGAAAGGACCGCCAGAAAAACGACTCCCAACTTAAGCCATCTTTCCATTGCTTACCCTCCTTGTTCGTTATTTTTTGAGGCCCTTGGTCCTCAGACAACCAAGAATCAGAATTCAGAATCCAGGAGCCAGAAGTCAGAAAGGATTCTTTTCTTCTGGCTTCTTACTCCTGGATTCTGCCTTTACAGATACTTCTTACGGACATACTCGTTGTCTTTCCCGATGGTGCTGGAGATCCATTTGATCCGGGGCGGGGATTCGGACATTTTTACGAAGTGGGTGTTGATTAAGAATTTGCCCGCGTTCTCGTCCTCCACCTCTTGGAAGATCCTGCGGATGGCGAACTGCTTGCTTTCCAGGGTCATGGGCGGGGTCATCATCTTCATGACGATGGGGACTCCCCCTCCTCTCCACTTGGACCGGGCGGACTTGGCGCTATAGGTCAGGGCCAGCTTCACCAGTTCGTCGGCGGTGTACTGAAGGGTCTTCTCTTCGATTTCCTTGTATAACACCATAGCCTGGTCCACCACGTCGGGAATGCGGTCGGCCGTGTATCTCCAATCGTCTTCTAGATGCCAGAGCCCGAGAACTTTGAGCAGGGCCCGAAAATCGTGATCCCGGGGAGCGGCAATCACCACATAGCCATCCTTGCATTTCCAAAGCCCATAAGGATAAAGGATGAAATCGAGGACCCCAATCCGCGGCCGGGGCCTTTCCCAGGTGTAGCCGATGGTGGCCGGAAACCCAACCATGCTGGAGTAGGCATCCATGGTGGCTACGTCCACCATCTGGCCTTCTCCGGTTATTTGCCGATGAACAAGGGCTACGGTTCCGCCCAGGGCGGCGCTCAAACCCGAAATGTACCAGCCAGCCCACATGCCGGCTTTCAGCGGCCAGTTGAAGGGTTCAGGAGCATTCGCCGGGTCTCCTACCTGGGCAGGAAGGCCCGAACCGGCCTGGCAGGTAATGTCCGTATCCGGCTGATGGGCGAACGCTTTGGCCTTCTCCGTATACTGGCCATAAGGTGCAATGGCAATATAAATAAGCCCCGGGTTTTTCTGGCTCAGCTGCTGGTACCCGATCCCCCAGGAATCCATCTCCCCCGGGGCAAAGGTCTCGAGGACCACCGCAGCCTTTTCCGCCAGCCGGGCAAAGTCCTTGCGGTCCTGGTCCGAATTTCTAAGGTCCAGAATCATGTATTTTTTATTGCGCCCCTCGACCAGAAACGGGATCCCCACCCCTTTGACGTTTGCTCCGTAGGGGGTAACCTGGCGCATGGGGTCCCCAGAGGGCGGTTCAATCTTGATGACTTCCGCGCCGAATTCGGCCAGGAAACTGGCGGCGATGATCCCGCTGAAATTTCCGCAGCTTGCGTCCAGAACCAGGACGTCGTCCAGGACTTCGGGTTTCCCTTCCGGGTTCATCACCTCGGCCAGGGTTTTTCCCCAAGAGGCCAGGTGCTCGATGGTCTTTCCCGAAGCTACATAACGGGCGTATACCTGCTCTTTTTCCCCTTTCCCGCTCACTTCTTTCCCCCTCTTCCGTAGTTAAAGACGGGATCCTCCTCCAGGTTGTAGTAAACCGGGGGCTTGAGCCCGGGGCGGTCGTCAAAGGTTCCGATAACCTTCTTTTTCTCCAGGGCCGTGATCTGTTCGTCGGACATTTCCAGAAACTTTTTCAAGACCAGACGGTTGTGGTAACCCACGGGCCGGGCGGTCCACTTGGTCCGCGAGGGCGTCTTGCTCAACTGGGCGGAAGGGCCGGCCAGGACGATCTCTCCATACATTTCATCATGGAAGAGAATCACGCTGCCCCTCTGGCGCCGCCAGGGGTCCTGGGAAATTTGATAGTCGTCCTGCACCTCGGCCGCGGGAAACCCTTTCTCAACGGCCAGGCGGATCACTGGATCGAGGTCCTGCCCCTTCAGCCAGTCCCCTACGATCTGGGTCAAGGCTTTGGCGTTTTCCGGCTTCAGCCTCTCGAACGGGCCGGTGTAGGCGGGGTTCTTCAGGAGATCCTCTTTTTCCATGGCCTCGCAGAGGGACTCAAATTGTTTGGTTGTGGCGCAGGCCAGGGCGATATACTTCTTGTCCCGGGTCTTGAAGATGGAAGCCGGCACCATGGTGGGATCGGTGTTGGCCGTCCGCCCCATCTCCATTCCCGTCAGTTTGAAGGCCGTGAAGTGGGACAGGAGTCGCATCAGGGCTTCGGATTGGGCCAGGTCGATATATTGGCCCTTCCCGGTCTTGTTGCGGAAGTAAAGGGCCATGAGGATGGCCAGGGCCCCGAAATTCCCGGGGATGAAGTCGCCGAGGTAGTCCGGCAGTTTGTAGAACTTTTCTGTATCCGGATAACCCGTAAGGCTCAGCACGCTGCTGGCCGCCTGGGCCAGGAGGTCCCAGCCGGGGTAGAAGCGCAGGGGGCCGTATTGCCCGTAGGTGGAGCAGCTCAGGTAGATGACCCTGGGGTTGATCTTGCTGATTGCCGTGTAGCCCACCCCCCACGCCTCGGCCGTGCCCGGGGCAAAGTTTTCCGCTACCACATCGCACATCTGGGCCAGCCGGTAAATGATGTCCTTGGCTTCGGGGTGCTTCAGGTCCAGCCCGACAAAATATTTATTCTGGGTCACGAAATGCCAGAGAGGGTTGGAATGCTTCCAGTACTTCCCCCAGTAGGTGGCCGGCCTCCACAGGTCTCCATGAAAGGGGAGCTCCAGCTTAATCACCTCAGCTCCATAATTGGCCATGATCCGGGTGGCGGTGGGACCGAAGATGACGTGGGAAAAATCCAGGACCCGGATTCCCTTCAGGACCTCGGGCTTCTGGTTGGTCTCCGAGGGATTGAAGAGCTTGGCCGTATAGGAAAAATAATCTTCCATATCCCATCCTCTTGGCTTTTGTCTTTTTCTTTCGCTTTGCTCTCTGCCCTATGCGCCTTACCTACCCAGGTAGGCCTTTTTCACCAAGTCGCTTTGCATCAGGGTCTGGCAATCCCCTTCCAGGACAACTTTTCCGTCCTGCATCACATAGCCCCGGTCGCCGAGGGTCAGGGCCCGCAGGGCGTTCTGTTCGGGAAGGAGAATGGTGATCTTGGACTCCCGCAGTTTTCCCAGGGTGGCGTATAGGTTGTCCAGAATCACGGGGGCCAACCCCAGAGACGGCTCATCCACCATGAGCAGCCGGGGAAGGGCCATTAATCCACGGCCGATAGTCAGCATCTGCTGTTCTCCCCCGCTGAGAAGGCGCGATTGCATCTGGGCCCGCTCCTTCAGAATGGGAAACAGGCCCATGACCCATTCCATTCTCTCTTTCTTGCTGGCCCAGGCGTTTCCCGGATAGGCTCCGAGCAGAAGATTCTCTTTCACAGTCATGTAAGGGAAAAGGCGTCGTCCTTCGGGAACCTGAACGATCCCTTCGGCAATCACCCGATGGGGAGGAAGTCCTTCCAGCGCTTTTCCAAAGAACGAGATGGAACCGGAAATCGGTTTCAGGAATCCCTGAATGGTGTTTAAAAGGGTGCTTTTCCCCGCCCCATTCGACCCCAGAAGCGCCACCAGCTCATTCTCTTTGATCCGCAAGCTCACGTCGTGCAGGACCGGAATGACCCCGTAGGATACGTTCAGGTTTTTTACCTCAAGCATGATTGCCTCATTGGAGAAACCGAATAGAAACCTGTAGGGGCAACCCTCCGTGGTTGCCCGGAATCAGGGCGGCCACAGGGGGCCGCCCCTACCTTCTTTCTTTTTGGCTCTTCAATTTCCGCGTCCTGCTCCTTGCGCTTTCAATTACACGTTCCCTGCTTCCAGCCCGACCCGAGGTAGGCCTCGATAACCATGTCGTTATTGGCAATCTCTGCCGGAGTCCCCTCGGCGATCTTCTCCCCGAAATGGATGGCGATGATCCGTTCCGCTGCTTCCATCAGGACGGCCATGACGTGTTCGATCCAGAAGATGGTCAGGCCGAATTCTCCCTTGGCCCGGGCGATCAGGTGAACCGCCTTGGTAGCCTCCCCCGGGTTGAGCCCGGCCATGACCTCGTCTACGAAGAGAAGTTTGGGGGAGGTGGCCAGCGCCCGGGCCAGTTCCAGCATCCGGAGTTCAAAGAAGGTAAGGTCCCGGGCCAGGATGTTCCGTTTGCTGAAGAGTCCCACAAATTCAAGGTAGTGAGTCGCTTCCATGCCAGCGTCGTCCAGGCCCCGGTTGACCCGGTTTTTGCCGCAAAGGGCGCTGGTGACCACGCTCATCAGGGCGGTGAGTTCGGGAAAGGGCCGAGGAATCTGGTACGTCCGGCTGAGGCCCAGATGGCAGCGTTTGTGCGGGGGAATGCGGGTGATCATCTTCCCTTCCATTTCGATCTCACCCCGGTCGGCATACAGGGACCCGCACAGGAGGTTCACCAGGGTGGTCTTTCCGGCTCCGTTCGGCCCGATGAGGCCCACTGTCTCCCCTTTCCGGATGTGGAAGCTCAAATCGTGGACGGCGGTCAGCCCTCCGAAGGATTTGGTAATATTCCGGACCGTGAGAATCTCAGGCATCTTGGTCTACCTCCGCACATGCAGGGTTGGCAGATATTCCCGGTAGCGCCGTCTCCGGTACAGCCCGAAGAGGCCCTCGGGGAGGGTGAAAAGGAGAACCGCCAGGATGACCGGAAAGAGGACCGGCTGGATCTCCCCCAGGGTGACCACCAGGATCATCTCCAGGAAGGCGATGAAATAGCCCCCCACCACACATCCGAATATTTGGGCCCGACCCCCGATGAAGATGACCAGGAGAATCTTGATCATGAAATTCAGCGGAAGATAGGTGATTCCGGCAAAGGTCCCGAAATAATGGGCATAGAACCACCCTGCGACTCCGATCAACCCCGCGGCAAAAACGAAAGCCAGGATCTTGACCTTGTTGATGTTGACCCCGATTCCATGGGCCACCTCCTCCCCGTCATTGATCGTGGCCATGATGAGGCCGTACCGGGATTTGATGACCTTGTTAATCACCCATAAATAAAGGAGCATCAGGATCATGGAGATATAAGCCGTAAGGAGAAAATTGACCTTCACCATTCCCGTGTTCAACAGTAGCTGGATCCCCGCCAGGCCCACGTCCCCCTTGAAGGTGTCGGTGTAGATGAAGGTGATTTCCAGGAAGACCAGGGGCAGAAGCAGGGTCAGGAGTACATAATAGAGGCCCCGGGCCACAATCACCAGGGGGGAAAAGACCAGAGCCGAAAGGAGACTCACGAGGACGGCGAAGGGGAAGGTTTTCAGAGGACCCCACCCGTAGGCGATGGAGAGAAGGGCTGCCGTGTATCCTCCCACGCCAATGAAAAAATTCGGACCGAAGTTAATCCGCCCGGTCCCCAGGGTCATGAGCGCCAGGGGGATGGCGATGGCTGCGTACATGTTGGCGTTGACCACCGTGTTGAGGAGGATGGGGCTGATGAAGTAACAAAGGATGGGAAAGATCAGGAGGCCCGCCGACCAGAGGAGGGTATTCCGCCAGTAGCGGGGCTCCAGGATCCAGTCCCACTTTTTTCCTTTGTAACGGAGGATGATCCGGTCTCGCCTGATTTCTACATCTACCATAGAGCCTCGCTCTTGGCGATTCCTTGGGGTCTCACCATTAGAATGATCATGACCAGAACCAAAGCCGAGAAATTCATGAACCGGGGCTCTCCCACCACGAAAGATACCGCGGCATGGGTGAAACCGATGAGGTAACTCGCGATGATGGTTCCCTTGATGTTTCCCAGCCCTCCCAGGATGGCCACCAGGATGGCCGTGGTAAAGTAAAGGGATCCCATGGTGGGGTCCACAGCCCAGACCGGGGCCACGATGAGAGTCCCCACGATGACCGGAATCAGGATGAGGAACATGGTAATGGTGTAAAGAACCTCTACGTTGACCCCGATGATTTGACTGCTGTAGATATCCTGGGACAGGGCCCGGATGGCCAAGCCGGTCCGGGTCTTCAGGAAGAAGAAGACGAAGAGGATGGTGAGTAGAATGGCGATTCCGGCGCCGACGAGCAGCTGGTTGGAAATCACCACCGATCCGATGTCCGAGCTCCCCTCGACAAGCGTCGTCTGGATGAAAACCCCGGCCTGAATGGGGTAGCGGTAGTTGACCGCCTGTTCCACGATGATGGACACGAGTAGGAGTCCGGTCAGGATGATCTCTTCCCGGTCCATGTATTTCATGATGATCCCCTTGTAGATAAGGTAGGAGATCCCAAACTGAATCGCGACCATGGCAATCAAGGCCGGAACCAGCCCGAATCCGAATTCTTTCATGAACATCCAGGCAAGGTATACGGTCAGGGTAAAAAGGTAGGCGTAACCTAAATGAAAAATCCGCAACACCCCGCAGATGATGGAGAAGCCCAGTGAGATGAGCAGGTAAATGGACCCGAGAACGAAGGTGTAGATGAGAACGACTTGGAGGGTTTCCCACATATTTTGGTATCCCCCTTTAAACCCAAAGAAGTGATAAAAATAAACCAACCCTGCTGCCTGCTGACCGGGTGGCTCTACAGTCCACCCCCTCTTATAATAAACTGGGATTCTTTGTCAAGACTTTTTTAGTTAAGTAAATAGCGTTAATCCATGATATGCATTTAACCGACCAATAAATCAAAGGAAATTTATGGGGAAAAATTAAGGAGGATGGGTAATCTCCGGAGGATGAATTGCGGGATGCTGGGTTCTCGGGGATTCACCCCGTCTTCCCTCTCAACATTTCTTTGTGTACCTGGCGCAATAATTTGAGGAGGGCCTGATTCTCTTTGCGGGTCCTTACAGAGACTCGAAAAAAATAAGGACCGAGGTGATGGAAGGACTGGCAGTCGCGGATGAGGATTCCCCGGGGGATCAACTTTTCCCGCAGTTCTGCGGCGGTGAGGTTCAGGGAAGGATGAAGCTGGACGAGAAGATAGTTGGCCGAGCCGGGATAGGGGATAAACCCGGGAATCCCCTGCAACCCGAGGGTCAGATTTTCCCGCTCCGCCTGATTGGAGGCCAGCGTTCGCTCAATGTAAGTCTTGTCCCGGAGGCTCTCCACAGCGGCGATCTGGGCCAGGGCGTTGACCGCCCAGGGGCCCTTTTCTTCCTCAAATTTCCGGCTGACCTCTGGATTGCATACCATATACCCGGCCCGAAGCCCGGGCATGGCAAAGAAATGGGTAAGGGATCGGAGGATGATGAGCCGGGAGGAAGACGCCGCTTCCCGGACAAGGGATTCCCCCGGAACAAAATCGATGAAGGCTTCGTCCAGGATGAACCAAACCTTCTCCCTTTGCGCCTGAGCCAGAACCCGGAGGAGGTCCTTTTTTTCCGCGAGGATCCCCGTGGGGCTGTTGGGGTTGCAGAGATAGAGTGCATCGTACCCCTGGGTCAGTGCCAGCAGGAGCCCCTCTACGTTGAGTTCAAAACCGTCTTCTTCCCGGGTTTCAAAAAAAAGAATCTTGGGTCTTCTCTCCCCGCTTTCCAGGGCGTTTTCGTACTCGCTGAAGGCCGGGGTCACGAGTAGGATTCGGTTCAATTCCATGATGCGGGGGATGGAATAAATGAACTCCGTGGAACCGGCCCCGGGAAGGATTCTGTCCTCCGGAATCCGGTGATATTCGGCGAGAGCCTTGCGAAGTTCGCGGCACCGGGTATCCGGGTAATGAAGAACGGCCGCAAGCCTTTCTTTCAAGATCCTCTTCTGGGCCTTAGGGGACAGCCCCAGGGGGTTAATGGAGGCGCTAAAATCGATGATCTTTGCCGGATCGAGATCTTGCTGCGCGGCGACTTCGTAAATATTTTCTCCGCGGACTTTGTTCAAGGGAAATCCCCAAAAAAGACGTTGAGCGGTTGTTGGGGCATGATGCATCGTGCCCCTACGGGCCTTTGGGGCCTGGGTTGGTTTCCTGAGAGGTTCCTGCAAAACTTTCGAGACATGGGGAATTTGTCATTCCTGGCAACCCCGGCGAAGGCCGGGGGCGACCCGGAATCCAGGATATTAAGAGAATTTTGGATTCCGGCTTTCGCCGGAATGGCGGCGTAAGCGACTTTTGCAGGAGGCTTTTTAAAATCTGCGTTCATCTGCGTCCCATTTGTCCTCAGTTGTTCGAAACCCGTGGCGCCGGAAGGCGGCGGCAGAGGGTCCAAGCCTGGAAGCGGGGCGTGTACCGGAGCATAAAGGTCTCTCCTTCTTTCGTCTTCACCCGGAAATAATCGTGTCGCAACGCTTTCGGGTCCAATCCCCCTTCATACCACCGGTCCAGGATTTCTAGAACCTCGAATCGCTTCCCCAGATGAACAAAAGCCCTCAAGCTCTCTTCGCCTTTGTACCCGGAATAGGATTCAACTTCGATGTCTTCAAAAACCCATTCCATAAGGCAGCTTTAAGCAATCAGCTATCAGCTTTCAGCGAAAGAATCTGTGTTTTTGTATTGGCTGAAAGCTGATCGCTGACCGCTGTTTTTGGGCTGATCGCTGACCGCTGAAAGCTGATGGCTATAGTATTTTAAAGACGATGACCACCTTCAGCCATCCTTCTTTGTAGGGAAAGGGGGCGGCGCGCTGGACCGTCTCG
>DASPRR010000263.1:0-6520 GCA_035624375.1 Thermodesulfobacteriota bacterium
GCCAAAATCCTGAACAAGGCCAAGAAGGTGGCTGTCCTGGACCGGGACAATTCACTGGGAGCCGGGGGCATCGTCGCTCAGGAGGTGAAAGCAGCCCTTTATGGAGCCGTGAAGAAACCCAGGGTCTTCGAGTTTATCGCCGGCCTGGGCGGGAAAGACATCACCCCGGAAGACATCGGAGAAATTTTTGATTACACGATGAGCCATCCCAGCCCTAACGGGGCTCCGGTTTGGGTGGGAGTCAAGGAATGAAAGGAATCGAAACCAAAGCTAAAGAATTGCTGAATGAGTCCCTTTACTCGGGTCACGGTGCCTGCCCAGGTTGCGCCATGCCCATCATTTTACGCAGCGTCTTTCATGCCCTCGGAGAAAAAACCATCGCCGCCATCACGGCAGGCTGTTTTGGAACCATATCGGGAACCTTCCCCGCTTCGCCCATCAAAATTCCCGCCTATAACACCCCCTTCCCATCTGCGGGAGCAGCAGGATCTGGAATTCGGGCGGCGCTGGACGTGAAAGGGGACACTGAAACCACGGTCGTCGCCATAGCCGGAGACGGAGGTACTTTCGACATCGGAATCCAGGCCATGTCCGCCGCCGCCGAACGGAATGACGATTACATCTTCATTTGCTACGATAACGAAGCGTACATGAACACCGGAATCCAGCGCTCCTCGGCTACTCCCTGGGGCGCCTGGACCACAACCACCCCTCCTTCAGAGCTGAAGGTTCAGCCCAAAAAAGACATCGTCCAGATCATGGCCGCTCACCACATCCCTTACGTGGCCACGGCCTCCATTGCCTATCCCGACGACTTCGTCCGCAAGATCAAGAAAGCCCAGGAAACCCGGGGATTCAAATTCATTTATGCTTTCTCGCCTTGTCCCGTGGGCTGGCGGTTCCCTTCAGAGATTACCATCCGCCTGGCCCGTCTGGCCGTGCAGACCAGAGTTTTTCCCCTATACGAGGTGGAAAACGGCGAACGTTATATCCTCAATGTGGAACCGGAGGGAATCCCGGTGAGCGAATACCTCAAACCCCAGGGGCGTTTCAATTTCCTCCGGGAAGGGGACCTGGAACGGATCCAGGAGAACGTAGACCGCGAATGGGAACGGCTGATGAGGAGATTTTAAGCAGTCTCGGCCCAAAGAACTTGGAAGAGTTGGCCCGGAAGACCAGAAAGAAAGTGACCCGATGTTGAATATCGGTGAGGAAGCGATCGTAGGGTTTGAAAAGGGGGGCGGGAATCGCCTAAGGAAAAGGTCTTTTTTGCTTGCTGCGGATGGGTTCAAATCCGGACTCTTTCGCGGGTCTATGAGGTTCATTTCGCGATGTCCAGGTGGAGAGCGCTCTTCTGGGGGACCTTCTTATCCAGCTTGACCCTGGCAGGTCTTCCCCTGGGGGCAGAGGAGAGAACCGTAGGAGAGGGGGAGCATCGGGGCTTTATCCTGCACGAGGGAGAGCAAGTCCTGAGAGTTGAGCCCATCAGGCCGGGTCAGACTATCCAAGCCCAGGTATACCCCCTGTGGGATGTGGAAAAAGGGGCTCGCGTTGAATGGGTGCTGACCGATGGAGGAGGAACTAAGCTCCGGACGGGCAGCCACCGCCAGCCGGAGGAGCACCCCCTCCTCCTGGAATGGACCTCCAACTCGGAACCCCGGCCAGACAGCTACCGGATTCAAATCCAGGGCAGCGGGGGTCATTTCCCCGCAGAAGTTCTGGGCCAGTACGTCGTCCAAATCTCTCTCTGGGATCAGAACGACGGGGATTCGGGAACCGATGCTCCGGAGACCTTTGAAAAGGCCCTGGAGCTACCGGTATCTGAGCCGGGGGTCCACAATTTTGTCGAGTGTTTCGCCAGCGGAACCGCTGATATCTACGACATCTATAAGATCTCCGTCCGACCTAATCATTCTCTGAACCTAAAGGCCACTCCAGTCCTTTGGCACGGAGTGGATAAAAAGGGAAAGGTCTACTGGGAGTTCTTGAACCGGTCTTTCAAACGGATGAAGGACGGCCAAAGTTCTCTGTCGGAGACATCCTCATTTATGGTAAAAGTCTTTCATCCCCAGGTGCGATCGGGGAACAAACCGGCCATCTTTTACCTTCTGGTCAGAATCGAGGGAGACGTCTCCCTGATCTATTCGCTTCAGACGGAAGTCAAGGAGGGCCAATGAGAATGGAGAAGCTTCTCTTTAAGAAATTCGGCACGAGCTTTCCTGCCGGAACCGTTCTCTTTGAAGAGGGCCAGCCCTGTTCGGGGATGTACATCATCCAGAAGGGCCGGGTCCGGTTGTACAAGAAGGCCGGCCAGAAAAAGGTCACCATCGACATCCTGGAAGACGGAGATTTCTTCGGGGAAATGGCCTGCCTGCTCGGCCAGCCCCGCTCGATCAACGCAGTGGTGGAGGAAGAGAGCCAGATTCTGGTCGTGGAATCCGAGGTCCTGGATGAGCTTTTCAGGGAAAAGAGCGGCCTGGGGATCAAGGTTTTGGGAAATCTGGCGTCCCGGTTGCGAAAAGCCTATGAAATTATCGGCCGGCTGGTCGAAGAGCAAGGCCAGCCCCGGGAAAAGGAGCCCCTGCCGCCATGAGTCGGGAAGAGCAGCTCTTCTGGAAATTCGGTAAGAATTTCCCCAAAGGAACGATTCTCTGCCGCGAGGGAGATGCCGGCCACGAAATGTTCATCATCCAAAAGGGAAAAGTCCTGGTAAGGAAGAAAGTGGGAAAAGGGGAAAAAGTCCTGGCCGAGCTCTCCGACGGAGAATTCATCGGGGAGATGGCCCTGCTCCTGGGAATGGATCGCTCCGCGACGGTGGAAATCGTTGAAGACTCCAAGATTCTTGTGGTCGGGCCCGATACCTTCGAAAGTCTGCTGAAGAATAGTCCTGAAATCGCCATGAAAATGTTGAAGAAGATGGCCCTGAGGCTCCGCGCCCTGGACGATAGACTCGAAACCGCTCTGGCCGAACACCTCCCCAAAGTAGACTAACCCTCCTATTTCGAGTGAATCTTCATCCCCCGTCCGAAAAGCCGATCTCCAACTAATTGCCTTAAGGAAAACCCCCTGGCTCCGCCTGGGGAGTCATAAAATTTGACAATTCTGGGTGCGTGGGTCATGGCCCGGGGGCAAGGCCGTTACGCGCAGAAAGCATCGGCCTGCCCATTTTGGATTTCAAATTGCGGATTTTGGATTTTGGGGTTCTCTTTTTCAATTTGCATTCCGCAATCAACAATTCGCAATTTTGAAGGCCCCCCGGAAGTCCAACCTCTCCTTTTTGAGGGGCATCTGCCCCAGCGAATTCCATATCTTCAAAGGGACAGGAGGAGCCAATAACCTTCAGGGGTTGTTGGATTGGCCTACGTCGAGCCATTCGGCGAGCATGGAGGCATGGTCGGGCTCAAGATGGAGGCTGGAATACAGGAAAATCCTGGAGGTTGATGTCGTGGTGGGTGCGATATCGCGGTACTCTTCTTTCCCTTCCATCCGTTCCAGTTCGTTCAGGATTTCCTGTTGCGTAAGGCCGAAAGGGGATTTGGTGAAGAGGTCCAAAGGAACGGGGCGAGGGTACAGGGCGGAGTTTTCGCGGACGGTCTCGGCGATGAGACGCAGCCGATCGCCCTGTTTCTGGAGGAGAATCCGGGCGTAAGCATCGGTCATGAAATCCGAGGAATAATAGCTCCGGGCGCCATCCTGGGCTGCGACCGCCTTCAAATCCTCGCTTTCTGCGACTAATTTCTTAAGGAGGGTTCCAACCTCTCCGGCATGACCTTGCGCAGGAGAGGGTAAAAGATGTTGATCGCCCAACCGCCCGAGAATCTCTGCCTCGGAGATGAGTTGGCCTCCCTTGCTGCTCTGCCGGATCATCGCGGCGGCAGCATCGGCTGCGGAATCGCCTTCCTTTCTCCTCTTGACCTCTGCCACGGTTTGCCCCTTCGTCATCGCCGAACCCGTCAGGCCAGAAGCTTCTGCTTAGCCAGCGCCTCAGCGACCTTTTCCAGACCGACCTGGCGGTAAGCTTGAGAGGTGGGCGCCCCCGTAGCCCGGTCCCAACCCATCTCGTCGTAAAACATGTCGATGGCCACTTTGATGTCGTTCCGGTCCATGTGCGTGGTCCCCTTGGTGAAGGGAGCCTTGCCCGATTTATCGGTGAAGACCCATTCCGGCATGAAATCGTGCTTGGTACGCATCTCTTTGGTTCCCATGTCCCGGATCGTAAGAGCGCGATGGAGCACGAAGATGCGTTCCGCCATCCGGTCCAGTTCCTGCCTGTTCTGCTTATCGCCGGTGGCCAGGCTGTAGAGCATGGACTCGATGGAATCATCCCCCCGGTAGCCCCGTTCCTTGAGGGGAGAAGCTACCCAGGGCCCCATCCAGTTGCAGAGGGAGAGCGAATCATGGAGTTCTTTACGCAACAGGGACCACTTGGCCATCTTGGCCTTGGAAGGGTTCATCGGGGTGTAGGCCCCCACTGCGTCCACGGCATCGGGGGACCCCCAGACCTCGGCCGCCAGGCGTTTCTGCACCGCGAGGGGCAGGCCATTCCGCACGAAATTGCAGTGGGAGTGACACTGGGCGTCGCGGTTGTACATTAAATTAATGAGGAGGCCGCACTGGCCCGCGTCCTCGGTGGAGTGGTGCTTCGGATGGCCCATCTTCCAGTAGGCTAGGTCTTTATCTTTCCCCCAGTACGCTTCCGAGATGGACCACCGTTCGAGGAGATATCCCGTTCCCAGGCCGAGGGCGGTCCCCAGCTCCCCCTCTTTGGAGGCGATCTTCGGGATAATCTCGAAGAGAAAGGAGGGATCTCCCTTCTCGTATTTGCCCCAGGAGTAGCTCTTGAATTCCTTCTCTCCCAGCTTCTTCTTGATAAATCCCTCGTAGTAAAGCTTCTGAAAGTCCCGCTGCATCTGGCTGTAGTTGCACCAGACCCCCAGGTCATCGGCCAGGTGCATGCCGACCATGCAGGCCTCCACGTTCGTCTGGCCCTGGGGGCCGTCGGGGAAGGACTTGAAGAAAGCGCGGCCGAAGTTGAGGCCGCTGCAGGTGTTCTGCCCTACCTCCGGGATGCCGTATTTCGTGGACAGGGCGGGGACCTTCAAGATCGTGTGGCACCGGATGGGACAACTGGTGCAGCCGTTTCCCCGGATGGTGTACTGCCAGGCGATCTCCCCCATGAAGTAAGCGGCATTATTCGTCCGGTAGGCGACCCGGTTCAGATCATGGGGGTCGCACGCTCCCGTTTCCTGCGGACGCGGGTTAGCGCCCCAGCTGTGCCCCTGGGAGCCGACCCATCGGCTTCTGGGCTCGTAAAACTCGGCCCAGGGCTGGGGGGCGTTGGGCACGACGTGCTGGTTGTTCGCCCCCAGGAGGGAGAGATGATACTTGATCAGCTTCTCCCACTCCTCTTTGTCGCCCGCGATCCGGACGCTGCCGGTGCCCTGTACGCCGATGGCTTTGAGGTTTTTCGCCCCCATCACCGAACCGATTCCTCCGGCGGAGTGGGAGACGGAGTTCATGACCACGGACATGGGGACCAGGTTTTCCCCCGCCGGGCCGATGGCCGCCACGACCGCTTCGGTCCCCATGATCTGGGCGATCGCCTCGGTCGTCCGGCGGATTCCCTGCCCCCATAAGCGCCGGGCATCCTGGACCTCCACCTGCTGGTCGACGATCGACAGCCAGACAGGACGGTCGGCTTTTCCCTGGATGATGATCCCATCGTATCCCGCATACTTGAGCTTGGCGGCAAACTGTCCGCCCATGTGCCCGCTGGCGACAAGGGGAATCGGCCAACAGGTCGGCCACAGGGTAGTGATGGCCGTGCGGCCGTTGCAGGGGGCGCCGGTTCCGGCCAGGGGGCCCACCGCGAAGATAATCCGGTTCTCGGGGTCGTGGGGCTTGGTCCCCGCCGAGACCTCGTCCCACATCACTTTGTATCCGACTCCGGTTCCGCCCAGGTAGTCCTTGTACTTTTCTATGGTGTCCTCGGTCCAGATGCGCCCGGTCGAAAGATCGACTCGCAGCACCTTTCCGGCCCATCCTCCGTATTTAACCATGGTCTATCCTTCCGTGGACAAAAGAATGAAAGTGCAAGTGAAAGTGAAAGGCGGAATCGTTACGGCGCCGTTTCTCCGACTTCCTTCCCAGGCTCCTCGAACTCTTCCTCATAGCCAACGATCATGGCCTTGATATGCGCAAATGTCGTCCGTCCGAGGGTCGCCATGTAGAGATGGACCACCAGGTAAAGGACGAACACGTATGCGGCCAGGACATGCAGGGCATTCACTACCCCCACGATGTCCCAGAGCAGAATATATTTGCGCAAGAATTGGATATCGCTGCAGAGGAGGCCCGTGATCGCCAGGATTGGGGCGAAGAAAAACATGATCGACCCATAAGCCAGCTTCTGCAAAGGATTGAATTTCTCTTCGGGTGACGGGCGGAAGGGGTTCCCCTCTCCCTTGAAAATCGAGATCAGATAGAACTTCGCCTGAGCGAACATTCCCTTGAAGTCCCG
>DASPRR010000280.1:0-2389 GCA_035624375.1 Thermodesulfobacteriota bacterium
CTTTATACCTTTGATCTGTCCCTTATGGATGATCTGGAAGGGATTCATTCTAAAGTCGGTGAATTGTCCCCTCAGAATCCTCCAGAGAAATGGAACCGGGCGATAGAAGAAGCGAATCATCTTCTGGATGCCTTGGAAAAGAAATTCCGCCAACGAAATGACTTCATGGCCCGGCCTGCCTGATTCGGGGGTAGAACCCGGGCCGGCCGGAGGAGGAGGAACGAATGAGTCAGTTTTTAGAGGTGATCGAGTGGTTCGACGAAAGCGGCCTGGAGATGGTGCATCGCATCCCTGAGTCCGGATCCGCAGAAATCAAGTTTGGAGCCCAACTGATCGTCCGGGAGAGTCAGGCCGCAGTCTTTTTCCGGGATGGCAAGGGATACGACGTCCTCGGCCCCGGCCGGCACACTCTTTCTACCATGAACCTGCCCATTTTGACCAAGGTCCTGAGCCTGCCTTTTGCTTTCAAAAGCCCCTTTCGGGTGGAGATGATCTTCACCAACCTGAAGGTATTTACCCACCTGAAATGGGGAACCCAGGAACCGGTGGCTTTCAAGGACCGTGAGCTGGGAGTCGTCCGCCTCAGAGGATTCGGCAATTACACCATGCGCATCATCCAGCCTCTGCTCTTCATCAACACCCTGATTGGCACCCAGGGAGTCTTTGCCACGGATGAGATCTCCGGTTACCTGCGCGATGTCATCGTTTCCCGCCTGAACGATCTCTTGGGGGAAACTCTTCAATCCATTTTCGAGCTTCCCCGCAACTACGATGAATTCGGCGTAGCCCTGAAAGCCCGGGTGAGCCAGGACTTCCAAAAGTATGGCCTGGAGCTGGTGGATCTGTTCGTCAATAGCATCACCCCCCCGGACGATGTCCAGAAGATGATCGATGAACGGAGTGGGATGCAGGCTGTAGGAAATTTGGACTCCTTCCTGAAATTCAAGGCCGCCAAGGCCATGGGGGATGCGGCCAAAGCCGAGGGGGGAGCGGCGGGCACTGCGGCCGCTTCGGGGATGGGCCTTGGGGTCGGGGCGGGAATGGGGATGATGATCCCCGGTATCCTGATGAAAACCATGGAGGAAGGGAGCAGAGCTGTGCCCAGTACAAAACAATTACAGTGTCCCAAGTGTCATGCGCAGATCCCTTTTGAAGCCCGCTTCTGCCCCTTCTGCGGTCACCAGATCGTTAAGATCAACAAATGCCTCCATTGTGGGAAAGATCTCCCCCTGGAGGCCAACTTCTGCATGGTCTGCGGCAACAAGGTCGAAAAGTCGGATCTCTCCTGCTCCAAGTGCGGCACCAAAGCCTTGCCCGGAGCTACCTTTTGCAACCAGTGCGGGGAAAAGCTTTAACTCATAGGGCGCAGATTTTCACCGATGTACGCAGATAGAAACTACGCCTATAGGCATTGGAACAGCACCTGTTGGCAAGGCCTTTGCGATCTTAGGAGATCATTAATATCGGTATTTATCTGCGTTCATCTGCGTCCCAAAAATAATAATTAGACCATGGATGCTGCCCAAGAATCCCAAGCCCGGATCCTGATCCATTGTCCCCAATGCGGCGGGGACATCACTTTCCTGGAAGAGTCCCAGGTCATCCATTGTGAATTCTGCGGCTCTTCGCTCGTCGTGGCGGGAAGGGAGGGCGTTCTGCGGTACGTTCTCCCGGCTCAGCTTAGAGACCCTCAAGCGGCCGCGGCCCAGGGGGTGGAGTTTTTACGGAAGGCGGGCAGGCTCTCGCCGCGCGCGGTAGAGGCGTTCCTATTCTACGCTCCTTTCTGGCGTATACGGGGAATGGCGTACCGTTGGATCTTCGGCCTGAAACCCATGAAGGTTGAAATTCAGTCCGGGGTCCCCCCTCCGATGGAACGGCTGAAGGTTCTCCTAACTCGGGTACTGGACCACACCATTCCCGGATATGGGGGCCTGGAAATAGGTCTTTCCACCCTGGGCGTCCGCACCCAAGCGCTTCGCCTCCAGCCCTTCGGGCGGGAGCATCTGCAAAAGAGGGATTCTTTTCTTCCCCTGGAGGTTTCGCTGGAACAAGCCCAGGTCGAAGCGGAGCTCTTAGCCAATGCCTTCTTCGAAGGGGAAGAATTAATCCCCGAAGTGATCCTGCACCGCCTGGTGGGGAAAATCTTCTCCGTGATCTATTTCCCCATCTGGGGCGTAGAGTACCAGCATAATCAGGGTCGAGAAATGCTGCTCCTAGACGCCGTCGCAGGAAGCGGTTTGGGCTCCCTCCCCGATGGATCGCGGATTCAACAAAAACTCAAGGGGGAGGAGAGCCGCAAGTCTTTCCAATTCAGCGAGATTCGGTTTCTTCCTTTCCGCTGTCCGAACTGTGGCTGGGAATTCCCTTTCCGCCCTTTGAGCCTGTTGCA
>DASPRR010000282.1:0-2383 GCA_035624375.1 Thermodesulfobacteriota bacterium
CCCAAAACAATGTAGATCGCTATGCTGGCTGCAAAAAGAATGTATCCTAGGTAGATCAGGTAAGCGGCAAGTCGCCTTACCGGATTCCGGATGATAAACCGGAGAACACTTCCCAAGGTGACACAGATTGCAGCGGCAACAGCCAGGAAGATCACCGCCTCCCGCGACAAAAAGAGGGACAAGGTCAATGAAGTTCTTTCCCCTTTTCTTCGGGCTTCTTCCCCATCTCGGCATAAGCCTCCAGAAAATCGGCCACTGCTAACCGGCTGCCGGTGGCGAACGCCCTCATGGCCTCTACGTGGAGGATTTCCAGAGCTTGCTTCTTATAGTCCAGGTATTCGTCAGAGGTCAACACCTTCAGTTCTCGGGGTCGAGGGAGGTTGATATCGAGAATTTTCCGAACCCGGGCGGGTCGGTTGCTGAGTATGATGAGCCGATCGGCCAGAAATATCGCTTCCTCGAGTTCTGAAGTCACGAAGAGGTTGGTAATCTGAGTTTCCTCAAAGAGGCGAAGGTAGTATTCCTGCATCAGCTCCCGGGTCATGGCATCGAGACCCCGGAAGGGCTCATCCATCATCATCACCTGGGGTGTATTGATCAAAGCCCGAACCAATTCCGCCCGGCGTTGCATCCCCCCGGAAAGCTGAAGGGGGTATTTATCCCGGAAGTCGGCCAAGCCCACCTTCTTCAGCAACCCCATCGCTTCCGCTTCCAATTCTTTTTTATTTCGCTCCCTCCGGACCAGATGCCCGTACATGACATTTTCGAGGGTGGTCATCCAGGGAAAGAGAGCCGTTTCCTGAAAGACCACCAAGCGATCCCATCCTGGACCGTGGATCGGTTCGCCGTTCATAATCAGGGTCCCCGAATCCACGGCTTCATACCCAGCCAAGATGTTGATCAAAGTTGTCTTCCCGCAGCCGGACGGGCCGATGAGTACGGTCAGCTTGCCGCTCTCCACATTGAAAGAACAATCCTCAATGACCATCTGACGGAGGGGTCCCATTCCATAGGATTTGGAGATGGAGTTGACTTCCACCCTTCCGGAAAGAGAAATGGAACCCGGTTTTTTCGCCTCTCTCGTCTCTTCTGATCGAACCATATCCACCCTATCCCGCCTTAAAGGGAATCAAATGATCTTCAGCCAGGGCGTGAAGCGGCTCCCCATATACCGGATCAGGGAACTGGAAATGTACCCCGCAACTCCAATGCTGATCATGCCGATCACGATGGCCGGGAAATCTCCGGCCACATAGGATTTCCAGGTTAAAAAGCCGAGACCGGAGCGACTGGCAATCATTTCCGCGGCAACGACCACTTCCCAAGTGATGCCCATACCCACGGTCATTCCGGTGAACAAGCTAGGGAGGGTGGCCGGGAGGACGATTCTCCGGAAGATATCCCGGTTTGTGGACCCCAGGGATTGGGCGGCCCGAATGTAGCGAATGTCGATGTTTCGAACCCCCCCCAGGATATTCAGAACCATCGTAAAGAAGGCCCCGAGAAAGGTGACAAAGGTCATACTCATTTCCGGGGTGGGCCAGAAGATGACCGCGGTGGGGACCCAGGCCAAAGGGGGGATGGGCCGCATCACCTCGATGATGGGAAAGGTGAGGTCCCGGAAGTACCGTCGAATTCCCATAAAAAGACCCAGGGGAATGCCGACGATCTGAGCAACCACAAAGCCTAGGAACACCCGCTTGAAGCTGACCAGCCATGATTCCCAATAATAGGTGTCCCGGATCAAAGTGTTCAGGGAGGAGATCACCGAACTGGGTGCTGGGATTTTGCCGATGATCGGGAGCCCCAGGCGGGCGGCTGCTTCCCAGAAAAGGACGGCAATCACAATGGCAGTAAATCCCCGGTAGACCGTTTTGCTAATTAGGGCATCGCAGGTTTTTCTCAGGTTCTTCCCCAGATACTGCGTAACTTTGTCCCCCGACATATAATTCTCGTTCCTCCCGGTTCTATACTACTAACGTTTAGTATCTGAAATTTTTATTAAACAAAAAGCATCCCCCCCACCCTAACCCTCCCCCCTCGGAGGCTGTGTCATAATTGGGTGAAGGGGGCTGAAAATACAGACTGTTCTTTGAAAACTGCATAGAATTTGAAGGCGTTCAGGGTAATTTGGGGGAGAAGGATTTTTCCCAATCAGTATCGGACTTCTCCTCCCTGGAATCCTAGGCAAGTGCGGGTGTGCAGATTCCGAGCTTTGCGATTAATCCCGAAACGCCTAACAGGCTGATCATCCGGGCCAGGTTAAAACACGTGGCCAACACGGAAGCCTCAGCACTGACTCCCTCCCGTCCTCGCATCAAAAAGGCGTCCGCCTTCAGGTTCCTCTTGATGTGCCCAAAGGGATGTTCCACCCGGGCTTTCC
>DASPRR010000294.1:0-5373 GCA_035624375.1 Thermodesulfobacteriota bacterium
GTCCTTTCGCATAGCGACCTCCTTTTCGAAAAAATCTTTCCCGTTACCCAGGGGATTCGCCATCTTCACTGTACCCTTCCATATTGGACCCTCTGACTTCAAAGCGAACCGAATCGATGATCCGGCCCTCGTCATCCCTCAGGTCCAGATGGAACTTGCCCGCCTCCGGACTCCAGGGGGTTGCCTTTCCGAGGGAGGGCAAAGGTTGGCCATTAAGCACCCAGGTGACTTTTTGCTGAGGGGCCTGGAGAGTAAAGAGGATCTTCTGCAGTTCGCGGGGTATATCGGGGTCCAGGGCAAAGATGCTCCCGGGCGGGGGATAGAGGATCCGTTGATGAAGAAAGAGGCTTTTTGCCTCCAGAAGGGCAGGTTCAGTTCCTCGAATGAACCATTCTTCGCACGGGGGGTGGAGTCCTTGGGGGAATTCGATATGTGCCTTTACCAGTCGAGGGGGCGGCTCTTTCCCGGGATTCCCCTTATCGCGGTGAAGCCGGTTCATCACCTCCACCCACACCGGAGCTGCTCCGCTGATCCCGCTCACGTTCCACATGGGCTCCCCGGTGAAATTTCCCACCCACACGCCCACCGTGTATTTATCCGAATATCCGATGCACCAGTTGTCGCGCATGTCTTTGCTGGTCCCGGTTTTCACCGCCGACCAGTACCGGGTCGACAGGGGATTTTCCAGGCCGAAGGTTGAGGAACGGGCCTCCCGGTCGGAGAGGATGTCGGAAATCAGAAAGGCTGCCTCGGAGGAAAAGACCCGCTTTCTCGGAGGGTTCAATCCCCCATCGAACGCGGAGCGGAGTTCACTCCACTCACCTCCGTTGGCCAGAGTCCGGTAGGCGTTGACCAGTTCCAGGAGGCTCACGTCGGCGGAACCCAGGGCCAGCGCCGGCCCGTAGAAATCCCCCGCTTCGTTGAGGTCCCGGAATCCCAGGGCTCGCAGTCTGTTCAGAAAATCTTCCAGCCCTACCAGGGATATGACCCGCACCGCGGGGATATTCAATGAAGAAGCCAGGGCGATGCGGACCGGGACCAGACCCTGGAACTGGCTCTCGTAATTCCGGGGATGATAGATCCCGCTGAAAACCGGAACATCCAGGGGAGAGTCATCCAGAAGGGAAGCCGGAGTCAGGAGGCGCTGGTCCATAGCGAGGCCGTAGAGGAAAGGTTTCAAAGTGGACCCCGCCTGTCTCTTGGCCTTGACCCCATCGACAAAACCGGAGAGGGCCGGGTCGCTGCTGTAACTCACGTAGGCCAGGATTTCCCCAGTCCTGTTCTCCACCACGAGAACAGCGCCATTGGCGACATTCTGCGACCGTAAAGGGAGAAGCTGGTGAGCCAGCCGGTCCAGGGCGAAACGCTGAACCTCACCCTCCAGGGTACAGCCCAAAGAAGTCCCCGGAGGTTGGTCCTTCAGCAACTGCCTGGCCAAATGAGGGGCCAGGGCGGTTTGGGGGCGAAGCAGGTTGGGGCCGAGGAAAACCTGGCTTCCCCGGGAAGAAGTCTCCTTGGGGTCCACCGGCCACCTTAAAGACTCGGCAAGATGATTCGCCCTTTTGGTCAAGTCCGCATAGGAGGCCCCCGGAGCGCGTATCAGGGAGGCTAGAAGGAGGGCCTCCGACCGGTCCAGGCCGTGGGGGTCTTTGCCGAACAGCCCGCGGGAGGCTGCGGAAATCCCCTGAAGTTCTCCACGGAAGGTGATCAGGTTCAAGTAGGCTTCGAGGATTTCATCCTTCGACCATACGCGCTCCAATTCCCATGCGGCCAGGACCTGTTTTCCCTTCTGCCAGATCGATTTCCTTCCCTTTCCTGGCTGCAAGTCCCTTTCCAGCAGGGCGACCAGTTGCATCGAGATCGTACTCGCCCCCCGCATGCCGGAAGAAGTCAGGCCCTGGAATAGAGCGGCGCCGAGAGCCTGGAGGTCGATTCCGGAATGGGCGTAAAAACGGCGATCTTCAGCGGCAATTACGGCCTCCTTCAAAGCTGGGGAAATATCCCTTAGGGGCGTCCAGTCCAGGCGGCGCTGTTTAAAATCCATTCGCAGTTCGTGGATGATTTCTCCATGCCGGTCGAGCAAAAGGGAGTCGGATTTCATGTAAACCTTGCGCACTTCGGGGTAGGAAGGCATAGCATGGACCGAAGGAATCGACAAAATTGAAGAGCAGAGCCGTGTAAAATCCCCCCACCCCCCCTTTGCCAAAGGGGGGCAGGCGGGATTTCTGCGCCCATCCGGCAGAGCAACGATGAATTCCCCGCCGATAAGGAGCGATGCAAGAACGATAAGGAAAAGGAGCCTCCTGCAAAAGTTGCTTCCTCTGTCATTCCGGCGAAAGCCGGAATCCAGAATCCTTTGAAAATCCTGGATTCCGAGTCGCGCTTCGCTTGCCCGGAATGACAACTTCCCCAGTTTCCGAGAATTTTGCAGGAACCTCAGAAGGATAGAAAATCTTTTCACTATGGTTGAACCTCAAAATTCCGGTTGGGAATTTCTCCGAACATTTCGGGGAAGTAGAGCGATTCCGTCCGGGTGGTGGGGAGCTGGAAAAGCCCGCTCTGGTTCAGCCGGATCGTGTATTCAACGGTCCAACTTCCTTTCGGCACATACCGGTAGTAAGCCCTAAAGGCCTCGAAAGACCTCTCTTCGTAGGCCGGCCATACCCAGCCTTCCTTTTTCTCTTCCTGGGTCAGAAGCTGGGAATCCCTTCCCAGGCCGCTCCCCAGGATCGAAGACCCTGCGGGGATGGGATCGCTTACCACGACCCAGGTCTGATCCGCCTGGGCTTCCATCTCCAAGCGGACCCGCAGGATGTCGCCACGGCTCCAGCCGTTCGAGGCTTTCCGCTGGACGGGACTCACGGATTTTTGAATCTTGTAGCCGCTGGAGAGAGGCTCTTTCAGGGGAATGGCGGCCAGACTCTGGACGGTTACCCATGGTTTTCCCGACCCCTGATGGGCGATCGTCAGGTTTCCCTTTTCTTCTGGCCAGGGAAAGGCGGAAACCTTTCCCTTGGGCGAAGCCTTCCAGTCGATGGACTGAGTCTGGTTCGATAGCTCAGCCCTGGTGATCCCGGAGACGGCAACCGCCTCGAAGGCCCGGGAGAATTTCTCCATTGCCAGGACTCCCCAGGCATTGGCCAGGGTGAGGTCCCATTTTCCCTGTCTCTGCCTGGCCAGGGCTCCCTGGACCAGCCGGGGCATGTCCTCTTTCCAATTCTCGGACCGGAGCAGAGCCAGAACCGTCCGCACCGCGTTCACATCCCCGGAAACCATGAGCCACCAAAGGCAGTCGGACCTTTCGGTGGAGAAGCTCATCACCGTTCCCTGGAAATTCAGCCGGGAAGAGAGGATATTCTCCCCTTCCCTCAGCCGCTCTGCCCGATTGGGAATATCCCGCGAATTCCGAAGGAGGTTCAGCCAGTCGATAACCGCGGAGGTGGGCCAGAGATTGGGTTCGATGGAAATGGAGCCCAGGAGTTTTCCCTGGAAATTCCCGCTCCTGGAGAGAGCCTCCATGGCTGTCAGTTTTCGCAGGGCGAGGTCGACCGTGGGCAGGGGGGAGCCGCGGACGATCCTGCCCTCGATAAATTTCCGCAGACCCGCTCCCATCCTCTCTTTGGGTTCTTCCGGGATGGACCATCCGGCCTCATTCCCGATGGCCAGAATATAAGAGGTGAGCGTTTCATCGCCAAGCCTCATTCCGGGGAAATATTTCACCAGACCGTCCCCGTCCTGGTATGAAGGAAGCTGGGCCATGAGTTCCTTCCACCTCTTTGCCTCCCGGAGAGAGACGGCGATGGAAATCCTCTGCTCCATGCACCCGTAAGGATATCGCCTCATGTATTCGTTCACTCCGTTCATGCTCTCGGCCAGGCGGGGCCGGAAATTCACGTTCACCCCGCCGCGGCCGGGGAATGCATCGACCGGCCGCTCCACGGGAAGCTGGAAATCCTTTTCCAACTGGGTGATGGTGGCCTGAAAAGTTCTGACCGGAACGGCCGGGGCGATCTTCTGGCTGATTCTCAGCCGGTCCTTTTCCGGGGATCCCCTCTCCTGCGCCTCTACTTCCCACCGGAGTGTTTCCAGTCCCCGGGGAACGGTGGCCTCCCAGCCCACTTCTTTTGCCTCTCCGGGTTTGAGGGAGGCGGATATGGGTTTGAATGGGCCGGCAATCCCCCCAACCTTAGCGGAAAGGTCTACTGCCATGTTCCGGTTGGTGGCGTTTCGCAGGGTAAACTCGGCCTGGAACCGGTCTCCTTCCCTGACCAGGGGAGGAAGGCCGGAAAAGACCATCAGGTCCTGGGTGGATTGGATGATGGTGGACCCATTGCCGAAGAGGCCCATTCCTCCAGTGGCCACGGCCACGATCTGGAAGCTGGTGAGGGAGTCGTTGAGGGGGACTTCCAGGGAGCCTTCGCCGTTTGCATCCAGCGGTATGCGACCCTTCCATAAAAGAAGGGTATCGAAAAGCTCGCGGGTAGTCTGTTTTCCTCCCCCTCCACCCTGCGGCAGAGCTTTCAGTCCAAAGTGACGTCGCCCGATGACCTGGCCCTGAGCCGTTGCCGTGTGCACCCCGTACCCTCTTCGTCCCATCATAGCCGGCAGTATTTCCCAGCTCTTGTTGGGCATGAGCTCCAACAGGCCCTGGTCCACGGCGGCCACCGCTACTTCGCTCCCGGCGGGAGGGGCTTTTCCGTCCCAGGTTTTGACCGCCACTTTTACCCTGGCCTTCTGCCGCACGCGGTACACTTTCCGGTCCGCGGATACATCCACCTTCAGCTCGTGTTCCCTCCAGCCTACGTTGATTTCGGCAATGCCCAGCTTGTAGGCCGGCCTCCCCAGGTCCACCAGGGAGGTGGGCTTTACGTCCACCACACGTCCCCGGATGGGAAAAACGGAGACAAAAACATTGGGAGCGTAGTTCCCTTTGACCGGCACCTCGATCACCGGCTTTTTCCCGGAGATTTTTCGGACCCACGTTTCCATGACTCCTTCCCGCTCCACCGTAACCAGAGCGGTGGCCTCGCGAAAAGGCATGCGGACCTGAAAAACCGCTGTCTCCCCCGGCTCGTAACGTTTCTTCTCGGGGAGAAGGTCGATCCGGTCGTGGTCCCCCGCGGCAAACCACCAGTCCTCCTTTTCCGCGACCCAGATTTCCTGCTGGGCCGCGGCGCGACGGGCCGAGGGATCGGAGGTCTGGGCCTGAACGATCAGGTTCCCGGATACGGGCGATCGGGTTTCACAGATCATGAGGCCCTTGGAATCCGTCTTTCCGGAACAAAGGGAGGCGACCTTCTTGGTCTCCTCGGTGTGGTCGTAGGAGTAAAACCCCCCGGCAATGCGCTTCCGATGGGTGAGAATTTTCCGCTG
>DASPRR010000296.1:0-5045 GCA_035624375.1 Thermodesulfobacteriota bacterium
TCCGTGTAATCGGAATAGGGAAGTTCACCCGCTGCCAGGGCCCGGGCAACCTCCGTCTTTCCCCGGGAGCTGTAGGTCTCCCTCTGCAGCTCGCGAAAAACCGGGCAGACTGCCGCACAGACCCCGCATCCAGAGCATTTCTCGGCTTCCTGGAGGATGAATTGGGTTGAGTACATGGAAACTCCGTTTGAGTGAAAGTGCAAGTGAAAGTGAAAGTACCCTTTGGAAATATACTTTGAACGAAAGATCGACCGAAAGTAAAAATAGGGCTTCAGAATACTTTTTTTATTCCTTGGCGGTGGATAACGATTTTACAAGGCCGCTAAGCATCTTACCAACTTCGTCCAATTGGTCCCTGAAAGGGAGATAATCTTCGGCGGAAATATATCCTAAATCTTTCGCCAGCAAAAAATAATACTTAAGCTCGCCAGCTGACCCTTTAGCGATGCTTACAAAGCGGCGGTATTCGAGCCTTCCCGCCCTCTCGCTTCCCTCTATCAAATTCGCAGGAATCGAGGTAGATGCTCGCCTCATCTGAGTAATAAGGCCAAATTTCTCTCCTGTTGGAAACTCCTTCGTAATTCTATAGACGTCCAGTACAAGTTTATGGCTCTTCTTAAATACCTCCAGGGCTTCAACACCTTTGCCTTTTTTCATCCCCTCAAGCATTGGTTCTCTCGAGTTTTATTTTTCTTTCCTTTTCACTTACACTTTCACTGCCTTTAAACGAACTTTCCCGGATTCATGATGTTGTTCGGGTCGAAGGCCTTCTTGATGTTCTTCCAGAGCTCCAGCTCTACCGGGCTGATTTCCAGGGGCATGAAGGGCTTCTTGGCCAGGCCGATGCCGTGCTCCCCGGTGAGCGTTCCCCCCAGGGCGATGGAAGCCTCGAAGATTTCCCGGACGATATTTTCCACTTTTTCCGCTTCTTCTTTGTTCCCCGGATCGTAGCAAAGGAGCGGGTGCATGTTGCCATCCCCGGCATGGGCCAGGAAGTAGACGGTCATCTCATGTTTCTTCTCGCTTTCTTTGATCTTCGCCACCATGGCCGGGATCTTGCTGATGGGGACGGTGGCATCTTCCGAAAGCATGGTTTTGCTGAGGCGGAAGAGGGCCACGGAACCCATCCTCCGGGCCATCCAGAGGCGCTCTGACTCTTCTTCGGTGCGGGCTAATTTGATATCGAAAGCCCCCTGGGCCTCGCAGAATTCCTTGGCGATCCTCGCCTGACGATCTACCGTCTCGGCAAAGCCATCCACCTCGATGATGAGCAAGCCGGCGGCCTCGGTGGCCAGTCCCAGATGATACATTTTCTCGCAGAGCCGGATGTAGTGCTGGTCCATCAGCTCCAGAGCGCGGGGAATGATGCCCGCAGCCATGATACGGGAAACGGTGGTGCTGGCGTCTTCGATGGAGCGGAAAGCCACCAGCAGGGTGCGCCGGGCCTCGGGCTTGGCGATGAGCTTGACGATGATCTTGGTGATCACCGCCAGGGTTCCTTCCGAGCCGCACAGGAGACGGGTTACGTCGTATCCGGTTACGTTCTTGATCGGCCTCCCGCCGCTCTTGATGACTTCTCCCGAAGGCAGCACGGCCTCCAACCCCAGGAGATAGTCCCGGGTCACCCCGTACTTCACGCACCTCGGCCCCCCGGCGTTGGTGGCCACGTTGCCCCCGATCTGGCAGATGGTCAGGCTCGACGGGTCCGGGGGATAGAAGACTCCGGCCGCCTCCGCAGCCATCTGCAGGTCGTTGGTAATGACCCCGGGCTCGACCACCGCCAGCCGGTCCTCCGGGTTCACCTCCAGGATCCTGTTCATCTTGGACATGGTCATGACAATCCCGCCGTGTTCCGGGACGCACATGCCGGTCAGCCCCGTGGCCGACGCGCGGGGGGTGACCGGAATTCTCTCCCGGGTAGCCAGCTTCATTATTTTCGAGACTTCCTCCGTGGTGGCGGGCAACACGACGACATCCGGCTTCTTCCCTATGTAGGTGTCATGGGAATAAACTAGGAGGTCTTCCGGGGCGGTGAGGCAGCGGTCTTTGTTCACCATGTTTTGAAGTTCCTGGATGATTGGTTTTGCCAGCATGGACCTTCTCCTTGTATAATGTCTTTTGCAGGGTCGTTGATGATTTCCCTACGAGTTGTCATTCTCCCGCAGGCGAGAATCCAGGACGCATGAGGGACCTTGAAGAAACTGGATTCCCGTTTTCACGGAAATGACGGAAAGGCAAAAATTTTTACCAAACCCTCATGGTTAAGTCCGTCCTTGTTTAATCCCTTCGCATTTTATTATATTCCGGACGGATATACCAGAAATGATTCGGATCATTTTGCGCGAGGCAGAAAGGAGTTTTCATGGCCGTCGATTTTGATAAATTCTTCTATCCGAAAAGCGTGGTGGTCGTCGGGGCCTCTTCGGCCCCCCACAAGCCTGGCAATGATGTAATCCGGAATATTCTGGCCAATGGATTTGGAGGCAATCTCTACCTGGTGAACCCCAAAGGGGAAGAGATCCTGGGCATGAAGGCCTATTCCTCCATCCAGGACCTCCCCGAAGGAATCGACCTGGCGGTGGTCATACTGCCTGCCGCCCTGAACCCGCAGGCCATCCGGGATTGCGCCGCCAAGGGGATTCAAGCTGTTGTCCTTGCGGCCGGCGGTTTCTCCGAGGTGGATGAGAAAGGCGAAGAGTTGCAGGAAAACCTGACCCGGGCGGTGCGTGAAACCGGCGTGCGGGTCATCGGGCCCAACACCTCCGGCCACACTTCCACGCCCCATCATTTTACCTCCACTTTTTTCCCCCAGGGGAAAATCCCCCGGGGCCCCGTTTCCTACATTGCCCAAACCGGAAACTTTGCCACTCACACCATGCGGTACATTACAACCGGGGAGAACTTCGGAGTGGCCCGTGTGGTCGGCCTGGGGAACAAGGTAGACATCGAGGAAAGCGACGTTCTGGAGTATTACGCTGGCGACCCCGAGACCAGAGCGATTTTCATCTACCTCGAATCCTTCAAGAACCCCCGCCGCTTTCTTTCCATCGCCCGGGAGTTGACCCGAAAGAAACCCGTCTTTCTCCTGAAAGGAGGGGCCACCGCCGAAGGGGCCAAAGCCGCCGTAGCCCACACCGCGGCTATGGCCGCAGAGGATCGAGTCATTGACGGAGCGCTGAAACAGGCCGGGATCGCTCGTATCTACCAGTACTCCCACCTTTTTCTCGCCGCCAAGGCTCTTGCTTCCATGCCCCTTCCGAGAGGAAACCGGGTGAGCTTTCTGGCCCCCTCAGGGGCCATGCTCGTGGTCCTGACTGACCTGTGCCTGTCCCTGGGCCTAAAGGTTCCCCCCTTTGAGGAGTCCACCCGTCACTTTCTTCAAAGCATCAGTCCCCCCATTGTCCGCATGCGGAACCCTGTGGATATCTGGTTCTCTGCCGGGATTCACGGAGTCGAGTTCGCCTACCGGGAAGGAACCGAGGCTGCTCTGAAGGATCCCAACATCGACGCCGTGGTTCCCATCCTGCTGCTGACCGATGAGACGGGCGTTCCTCCTCTGGATTTTCTCGTAGACCTAGCCAAGAAATACCCCGAAAAGCCGATTTATGTAACCTTTACCGGCGAGAAGAAGCACATGGACGCGGGGAAAGCATTCCTTGAGCCTAAGGGAGTTCCCACCTTTCCCCTTATCGAGGAACCTTTTGAGGTCCTCTCCCTCCTGGCCCGATGTCGGAGGTTTATGGACCACAACTAAAAGCGCATAAGGTTGGAGGCAGAAGCGCCCTTAGGCATGGTCCCAATGCAGATTAAGAATGGAACTGGGCGGGTGACAAAAGTGATTGATTTGTGAACATTTTCTTGTTATTTTTCTCACTCCGGTGTACCTCGGAACCATAGGCAAAACCAAAAAGGGAGGTAAACATGTCAAATAAAGCTCTTGTTGTTCTGGCGACTGTCGCTCTGTCGTTTCTTCTTCTATCATCTCCTGCTCTCGCTCAGAAAATCGACTTGAAATTGATGACTGGGCCCATGGGAGGGTCCTGGTATCCCCTGGGCGGAGCAATCGGGGAAGCCTTGCAGAAAGAGATTCCCGGATTGACCATATCGGTCATGCCCGGCGGGGGAGTAGCCAATGTGGAAGCCGTGGAATTTGGAAAATGTGAGCTGGGGTTCTCCAACTCCAGTTCGGCGGTGGATGGCCTGAACGGCCGAGCCCCTTTCAAAAAGAAGACGGAAAACGTGAAACAACTGGCAAACCTCTATGCCCAATACTTCCAGATGGTCGTGGTGGCCGATTCCCCCATCAAATCCGTGGCGGATTTCAAGGGAAAGATCATCGCCACGACCCCCAAAGGTCATACGGGAACCATTTTGACGGAACAGGTCTTACAGGTTTACGGCATGTCTTTCAAAGACATATCCAAGGTCCATTTCGTCGGCTACAGCGACGCCGTGGCCCTGATGAAGGACGGCCATGCGGACATTTATTCTCCCGGCACGACCATTCCCGCCTCCTCGATCATCGACCTGGCCGCTGACCGGAAGATCCGTCTCATTGGGCTGCCCGATGACAAGATCAAAGCCTTGCAGCAGATCAACGCCGGTTATCTGAAGAGAACCACCCCCAAGGGAACCTATCCCGGTGTGGACTACGACGTGCCGGGGGTCGGTTATTTTGCCCACCTGGTCGTCAGCGCGAAGCTTCCCGATGATTTGGTTTACAAGATCACCAAGACCTTCGCCAAGAACCTCCCCCGCTTCGCCGATGTGGTCAAGGACATGAAGGGAGTCACCCCGAAAGACCTCGCCCTGGATATCGGAGTTCCTTTCCATCCCGGGGCGCTGAAGTATTACAAAGAAGCCGGTGTTCTGTGATAACCTTGAATAAAGAATGTAGGGGCCAGCGGCCGCTCGCCCCTACAACGGTCAAACTTCTGTGGCACGCGGCCGCGCCCTCCTACAAACTATACACGGCGTGCTAATTCGAACCCCTGGCGGCAGGGGTAAATGCCAAACGCCCAAATCATAGATTGTTCAGACTTGCC
>DASPRR010000299.1:0-13529 GCA_035624375.1 Thermodesulfobacteriota bacterium
CCATTTTTCCCTGGAGCAAAACCCTTACGGGTGGGTCCAGAGCGCCCTTAATCGGATGACCTTTCCCGGAGGGGACCTGTATTCTTTCCTGAAAAGTCATTCCGGGAGGAAGAGGCCGGAGAACTCGCCCTTTTTGGCCAAGATGCTCCTATTATCCGCTGCTCTCCTCCTTCCCTCCATCCTCATATCCTTGCTCATGGCCTGGAGGGGGGAGGGTGGGACCCTGGAAGCTTACTTTATCAAAGAAGGATGAGGCTGGATGCGGATGAATTGGATCATGAAAGATGAGGTTATGCCCAGCCTGATCCCGGGAGAAAAGAAATATCCTTCCTGGATGACCTCGGTCCTCCTGCTCGCTCTATTCCTGATAACCCTGGCGGTTTACTACCCTTCCCTCCGGGGCGACTTCCTGAACATCGACGACCAGTACTATATCGACGAGAATGAGTTCATCCGCGACCTGAGCTTAAAGGGAATCTACAATGTCTTCACCTCGGTCATCGTGGTGAATTACTTCCCCCTCCAGATTCTCTCCTATGCCATCGATTATCACCTCTGGGGGTTGAACCCCTTCGGCTATCGGCTGGGAAATCTCATCTTCCACCTGGGTAATACCTTCCTGGTCTTCTTTTTTCTGCGCCGCCTATTGGCAGGGAGAACCTTGCTTTCGTTTGCGGGAAGCCTGATCTTTTCCCTCCATCCAGTGAACGTGGAGTCCGTGGCCTGGGTCTCGGAGCGCAAGAACGTCCTCTCGGTATTCTTCCTCTTCCTCTCGTTCCTAGCTTACTTCCGGTACCTGGAGGGAAAGAGGAAAGGCCTCGACTACGGGTTCTCTCTTGGGTTTTATCTTCTCTCCATCCTGGCCAAGGTCTCCTCGGTGGTTTTCCCTCTGCTCCTCATCCTGTACGACATATGCTTCACCAGCCGTTCCCGGAAGGAGTGGATCAAGGACAAGATTCCTTTCTTCCTCATGAGCGCTTTTTTCTCTGGGTTGGCCGTTTACCTCTACCACCTGCAGAAAATTATCCCAGAGTACCACGGTGGACATCCGATCAATAATTTCCTGACCATGGCCAACGTAGGGGTGGAATACATTTTCTCCCTCTTCGTACCTTTATACCTCAACTTCTACTATGATACCCGGCTGGTTAAATCCTTTGGGGAGTATCAATTCCTCCTCTCTCTATCTTTCCTTCTGCTGGTTATGGTTCTGGCCATTAAGTGGTACCGCAAGGAGCGGCCCCTATTCTTTTCCCTGCTCTGGTTCTTCATTCCTCTATTGCCGGTTCTTAATATCGTACCCATCGCCATCCTGCGAGCCGACCGCTACCTCTATCTTCCCTCGGTTGGTATCGCCTATTTTCTGACCTGGGGAATACACCGCCTCCTGGGCAATACTGGGCCAAAAGGTTCCTGGGCTGCCTTGGGAGTTCTCTTCTTGATCGCCGGGATCTTCGGGTGGATCACGGAGAAGCAGGCTGGCTATTGGACGAGTCCTTTTCATCTCTGGTCTCGGGTGATGAAATACATCCCCAGCGAAGCAAAGGCTTATTGCTTCCTGGGAAACAATGCCCGCGACCGGGGGGAAATCACTCTTGCGGAGACCCTTTATCGAGAAGCCCTCGACCGCGCGCCACGCTCCCCGGCGGCCTTGAATAACCTGGGACTCTTGTATTTGAACAAAGACCGGGTTGAAGAGGCCCATGCCCTCTTTCAAAAGGCCCTGGAGAGCGACCCCGATTATCCCGATGCCCAAATCAACCTGGGAATCAGCTATTGGAAGAAGGGGGAGGAAGAACAGGCCATTGTCGCTTTTGAGAAAGCCAAGGGAAACAAGAAAAACCGGGCGACCGCGAATAACAATCTGGGAGTCATATACCAGAATCGAGGAGATTATTCCCGGGCCTTGGCCCTTTTCCGGGAAGCGGTGCGTGAGGGTCCCCAGGATATGGGTGCCTGTTTGAACTTGGCCCTGGCCCTGGAAAGAAACGGGCAGACGGATGAAGCCATTGTCCAATTGGAGAAGGCCCACCTCCGCCATCCCCTCGGGTACCCCATCAACTACCAGTTGGGAAGCCTCTACCTGAAAAAAGGCAATCCTCCCCGGGCGGCAGAATATTTCTCCGAAGCGCTCAAACTGAAACCCGAAGACCCGGAGGTGCATTTCCAGTTGGCGAAGGCATTAAACCTCATTCCCGGGCAGGAAGAAAGGAGCCAGTTCCATTTGCAGAAAGCTCTGCGCGAGCAACGACAAGACGACCGGAGGATGGTGTTCCCCCCAAAACGGACCGAGGCAGGAATCCGGCCAGGAAGGGGAGACAAAAACAATCATCAGTCCCCGGAATCAGCAGAAAGGGCTTCCCCGTGATCTCTCCACCCTGGTTATGGGCTATATTAGCGGCCTCAATCTTTTCGATGGGAATCGGTATATGGGGGGCATACCGCTGGAGGAAACCTTGGGACGGAGCAGGGGCCCTGTGGGCCTTGCTGGGATTGGCTGGAGGGGTGATCGCCACTCTCCTCCTGCATGTTCCCAGTTTTTTCCGTTCGCCCTGAAGAAGGATTCGTTGACCAGAACCTTTAACCCGTGGGCAGAAAGAATTTAGGAAAGCCCGTTCAACGACCGAAGATTCGCACCCCATGGGTAAGAAGCCAGGAGAGGAAATGGAAAGAAAAGAAGTTCCGGCATCGGGTTTTGGGTTGGGTTCAACCCGGCAAGAAGCCTCCTCGAAGAATACCTTCCAGGACCCCAAAAATCGGCCGGGCCAGGACGGTTTCGCAGCCATTCCAACCACCGATCCGGAAGCCGCCCTCCGTTTCTGCCAGGCTCTCTCCCGGTTTCTATTGACGACACCCTTCCCTCCCCCCAGCGGGAGAATCCCTTCTTTCGATGATTCCGTGCTTCGCGGGCAGGAGACCGCCGCAAATCCAGAAATTTCCGTGGTGATCCCCATCTTCAATGAAGAGGAGAATATTCCCGTTTTGTATTCCCGCCTCACCGACGCGCTAAAAGGGACGGGAATGGAATCGGAGATTATTTTTGTGGACGATGGCAGCCGGGATGACTCCTTGAAACGGTTGTATTCCTTCCGGGATGAAGACCCAACGGTGACGATCGTTGAGCTTTCCCGCAATTTCGGCCACCAGGTGGCGATCAGCGCTGGCCTGGATCATGCTCGCGGGAAAGCGGTCATGGTGATGGACGCGGATTTACAGGACCCCCCGGAGCTGTTGCCGCAATTCATCAAAAAGTGGCAGGAAGGTCATGACGTAGTCTACGCGATCCGAAAAAACCGCAAGGAAGGGTGGGGGAAACGCCTGGCTTATTCCGCCTTTTATCACCTCTTGCATCGGACCGCGAATATTGAGATCCCCTTGGATGCAGGGGATTTCTGCATCATGGATCGAAAGGTCGTGAACCTGCTCATGGCCATGCCCGAGCGCAACCGCTTCGTGCGAGGAATCCGGAGCTGGGTGGGATTGGATCAAGTCGGGCTGACCTACGAACGGCAGGCCCGCCAGGCCGGCCAATCCAGGTACACGTTCCTGCGACTACTTTACCTGGCCCTGGATGGATTGATTTCTTTCAGCTATCTGCCCTTAAGGGTGATCGCCATCCTGGGGGCTCTGATCTCCCTTTTTTCGCTTCTCATGGCCATCTTCTACGCGGGGGAGAAACTACTGGTTGGCCTCAATCCCCCCGGATTCGCCACCCTAACTGTGGCCATCTTTTTCTTCGCCGGCGTTCAACTGGTGACCATGGGGGTCATCGGTGAATACGTGGGCCGGATCTTCGAGGAAGTGAAGCAGCGGCCGTTGTATATTGTGCGGCGGGTGACGCGGAGACCGTCCAAGTGCGTCTCTTGATGCTAAACAACGAATTTCCGCCCTTGGGAGGCGGAACCGGGACCGTCAACCTGGCGATCCTCCAGCGCATGGCCAGCATGCCGGGGCTGGAGGTGGACCTGATCACTTCGGCCCTGGGAAAGCGGGCCGAGGAAGTCGATTTTGCCGAACGGGTCCGGATCTTCAAGGTTCCGGTTAATAACCGGATAATCCACCATTCCACGAACCGCGAACTCATCGCCTATGCCTCTCGGTCCTGGTTCCTCGCCGGGCGGTTGCACCGGGCCCGCGCTTACGATCTTTGCTTCGCGTGGAGCGCGGTGCCGGCCGGCGGGGTAGCGTGGGCCCTTCGCCGAACGGCCGGGCTTCCCTACCTGGTGCGGGTCGGCGGGCCGGATATTCCGGGGTTTGAAGCGCGCTATCATCTCCTGTACCCGGTGCTTACGCCGATGATTCGCTCCATCTGGCGGGGAGCCGAAAGGGTGGTGGCGAAATGCGCGGGGGAAGCCGAGATGATCCGGGCGGTGGATAAAGACGTCCCCATCGCCCTCATCCCCAACGGAGTAGAGCTGGAGGCGTTTCCGCCGGCGTCCCCTCCTCCGGAAAGCGGCCCGCTGCGGCTGTTATGCGTGGCCCGCCTGATCGAGCGCAAAGGACAGCGCCTTTTAATCCACGCCGTCAAGGGGCTCACCGACCAGGGGATCGATGTATTGCTTGACCTGATCGGCACGGGAGATGCCCAGGCCTCCTATGAGGCCCAGGCGAGGGCTCTGGGGATGGAGGAAAAAGTCCGCTTCGTCGGTTACGTGCCCCGCGAAAGGATGGCGGCCCATTATGCGGCGGCCCACGCCTTCGTGCTTCCTTCCGATAACGAGGGGATGAGCGTGGCTACGCTGGAAGCCATGGCCGCCGGGCTTCCCCTGGTGGTGACCCGGACCGGCGGGACAGATGATCTGGTCGAAGAAGGGGTGAACGGCTGGACCTTCCCCCGGGGGGATGAGGAGAGCCTGATGGGTCACCTAAGACGGCTGGCCCTTGACCGTTCCCTGGCCCGCCGCCTGGGAGAAGCCTCCCGCACCCGGGCGGCTCAATTCTCCTGGGAACAGGCCTGCGACGGGTATGTGCACCTTTTTGAAAAGATAACCTGTCCAGCCCGGCCCCGGAGTTCGGCGGGGACCTGTTCTTCAAACCCGGGAAGGTGAAGAAGATCGTACCATGTGCGGAATCTGCGGCCATCTCATCTTGAATCGGGAGAAGCAAGTGGACCGGGGACTTCTCGAAAGGATGAATAATTCGCTGATCCATCGCGGGCCGGACAGCGCCGGATATCATATCCGGGGAAACCTGGGCCTGGCCATGCGCCGGCTGGCGATCATCGACGTGGCCGGCGGACATCAACCTATGAAGAATGAAGACGGAACCCTCTGGGTCGTCTGCAACGGGGAGATCTACAACTTCCGGGAGCTGCGTTCCGACCTGGAGGCGCGGGGACACCGCTTTGCCACGAAGAGCGATGTCGAAACCATTCTCCATGGCTACGAACAATGGGGCGATGATGCTCTGCAGCACCTGAACGGCATGTTCGCCCTCGCGCTCTGGGACGAGGGGAAGAGGCGGCTTTTGCTAGCCAGGGACCGGATGGGGAAGAAGCCTCTCTACTGGCATCTTTCCCCCGCGGGGCTGCTGTGGGGGTCGGAAGCGAAAGCCCTGCTCCCCGCCTCCTGGGTGGAGAGGCGGGTGAATGCGCTAGCCCTGCACCATTACTTAACCCTCCAGTATACGCCCGACCCGCTCACGATCTTCGAAGGGATGCAGCAACTTCCCGCGGGGCACAAGTTGGTCGTGGAGCGGGAGGGGGCTCCCCAGGTCTTCCGCTGGTGGCAACCCAGCTTCGAACCGAAATGGAAGCTGACCCGGGAAGAGGCGATGCAGCAGGCCCGCGAGCTGCTCGGGTCGGCGGTCGAGCGGCGGTTGGTTTCCGAAGTGCCTCTCGGGGCTTTCCTCAGCGGCGGATTGGACTCTTCCCTGGTGGTCGCGCTGATGGCCGAAAGATCTTCCCGGCCTGTCCAGACCTTTTCGATCGGATTCGAGGAAAAACACTACTCGGAGACGCGCTACGCCTTGCAAGTGGCCCGGCGGTATGGAACCGACCATCATGAATTCCTCTTCCGCCCGCTGGACTTGGTCCAGCTGATCGAGGAAGTGCTCCGGTCGGCCGACGAGCCCCTGGCCGACCCAGCCGCCCTTCCGCTGTACGAATTGGCCAGGCAGGCGCGCGCCTTCGTCACCGTGGCCCTGTGCGGGGACGGGGGAGACGAGACGCTGGCCGGCTACCGGCGCTATGTGCTCGACGGTCTTTTGCGGCCTTACGCCGCGCTGCCGAAATGGGTGACCCAGTCCTTGGTCCCTTCCGCCGCGTCCCTTTTGCCCGAACCGGCCTGGCTCCCGGAAGATCGGAACCCCTTCACCGGACTGAAGCGGCTCGGCCAGTTCTCTGCGGTTTCGCCCAAGGCGTCGCTGGTCCGGTGGGGGTCCTATTTCACCCATGGGGATAAGCTCGGCCTTTACACCGACCGGTGGAGGGAGGAGCTGACCCGGCAAGACACGGCCGATTGGGTCGCCTTAGCCTTCGACGAGGCGCCGGCCGGGAACCTGCTGGACCGCACTCTCTACGCCGACCAGATGACCTACCTCGCAGGAGACCTGCTGCCCAAGACCGATCGCATGACCATGGCCCATGCCCTGGAGGCCCGGGCCCCTTTTCTGGATCGCGACTGGGTCGAGTGGACCGCCCGCCTCCCGGTGAAATACAAAGTGCGCGGCTGGAAGACCAAATGGCTTCTCCAGGCGGCCTTTGCCGATAAATTGCCCCCGGAGATCCTCCACCGGGGGAAACAGGGATTTGGCGTTCCCCTGGGGCTGTGGCTGCGGGGGCCGCTGGAGTCCTGGGCCCGGGCCCGAATTCTGGAGAATCGGGCCCTCCGGGAATGGTTTCGGCTGGAGGCGATGCACCGGTTGTTCGAGGAAAACAGAAGCGGCCGGGTCAATCACGGCAAGCGTTTGTGGAGTCTGTTGATGTTTTCTCTCTGGCTGGATCAACATTTCAAAAGGTGAGCCCAATGCGCTGGTTCGATTTTGGCTCCAACTGGCAAGCTTTTTCGGCCAGACGGCTCGACGCCGGGAGGCTCACGGCTGCCGTTCATTCCCTTCAGGCTCTCCTGGGAAAAGAAACTTTAGGAGGTCTAAGTTTCCTCGATGTCGGCTGTGGAACGGGTCTTTTTTCCATTGCCGCTCATCAATTGGGCGCGGTCAAGGTGGTGGGAATAGACCTGAACCCGTCCTGCATCTCCATTTCTGAGCAGAATCGGGACCGTTTGGCGCCAAAAGCGCCAGTCCTATTCCAGCTGGGGTCCGCCATAAACCGGGAAGACCTGCATTCCCTCGGAAGATTCGATATCGTTTACGCGTGGGGCTCGCTGCACCATACGGGCGCCATGTGGGCGGCCATTCGTAACGTGGCTCAACAGGTTTCGCCGGGGGGCCTGCTGGTGTTGGCCATCTACAACAAGCACTTTACCTCACCGGTATGGAAGCTAATCAAATGGTTTTACAACCACCTTCCCGGATGGGGAAGAGTTCTGATGGCGGTATTATTCTCAGGAATCATTTATATTGCCAAATTTCTCGTCACGGGACGGAACCCTCTCGAAAAAGAGCGAGGAATGGATTTCTGGTTCGATGTGGTTGACTGGGTGGGAGGATATCCTTATGAATATACCACCCCTCTGGAAGTAGAGAAATTCGTTAAGGCTCAAGGGTTCAACACCCGTCATCGCATTCCTGCGAGGGTTCCCACAGGATGCAATGAATTTGTCTTCGTCAAAAATGACGGCCCGTATTTTGGGAATGATCTGAGGGACTTCATGCCAACGATGAAATCGGGCGAATATGATCAAGGTTGGGAAATGAAGTGGGACGATATGAAGAAGTATGGTCCTTTTTCTCGGCACCTGCGGCGAATCATCAAAAATCTTATCCGCCCGCTGGCATTTCATAGCGTCCTGGATGTGGGGTGCGGCCAGGGATCTCTCCTGTGGGAGTTGCAGGCCCAATTTCCCCACATGAAACCCACGGGGACGGATCTGTCGATGAAAGCGCTCGACCTGGCGCGTAGAAGGGTACCCGAGGGGGAGTTCCATGTGAGCGACCTGGCCCAGGAGTCGCTAGAGGACAAGTTCGACCTGGTCATCTGCAGCGAAGTCCTGGAACATATTCCCGATGACCAGACCGCCATCCGGCATCTAGCCCGAATGACGGGAAAATACCTTGTCGTGTCCGGGCCCCAGGGGCGCATGCGGCGTTTCGAAGCGACTGTGGGCCATGTGCGGAATTACGCTTACGGCGAGTTGGTTCATAAACTCGAACAGAATGGCTTCCGGATGGTTCGGGTCATTGAATGGGGTTTTCCGTTTTATTCGCCCCTCTACCGGAATTTCCTGGATCTTCTGGGCGGCCGGGGCACAGAGGGCCAGTTTGGCCCCGCGCGCAGATTGACTTCCATCGGCCTGTATCATCTGTTCAGGCTCAATTCAGCGAAGCGTGGCGATGAGCTTATAGTTCTAGCGGAGATTGCCTAAGACCTTTCGGTTCTCCGGGTTGTTCCCCCCCTAGGGGGGCGAGGGTAGGGTAAGACCCATTGTCTGGGGGAATGAAATTGGCGCGGGTCCATCCCCGGTAAAATTCCTTTTAGGTCCCATTCCTATGAAGCGAGTCAAGCTTTTTTCCCCTGACTTTACCCCAGGCAAAGTTTTGGTTACCGCGAAGGCAATCGCCGATATTATCATTCTGGCGGTACAGAAACCGTCGAAGAAAACCCTCCACTTTGCCAGAATGATCTTGAAAGTGAAACCGAGATTCACGATGGTAAAGAACAAGAACCTGATCAACCTGTATCATTTGGTTCAAGAGGCCGACCGATTAAATTTACCCGGGGATATTGTGGAGTGCGGCGTCTGGAACGGTGGGTCTGCCGCCTTCATGGCGGTTGCACACGCAGAGGGGCCCAATCCCAGGTTGAGAACTCTATGGCTGTTTGACTCTTTTGAAGGACTCCCTCGTCCCGATGAACGAGATGGAGAGGAGGAAAGGAAGGCGTATTTTGAGGAGTGGAACAAAGGAGATATCGAAAAGGTAAAACAGGTATTCAAGAAAATGGGTTTGGGATTAGAAAAAGTCAAGATCGTTCCCGGATGGTTTGAACAAACGTTGACCACAACTCCCGTGGGACCCATCGCCCTCTTGCACATTGACGCCGACTGGTACAGCTCGGTGAAGATGGCATTGGAAGCATTCTATGACAAAGTAGTCCCGGAAGGATTTGTCATTCTTGATGATTATGGATACTGGAAGGGATGTACCCAGGCCCTGCAGGATTTTCTCTTCGAGCACGAAAGGGCTCAAGTACGGATCGAGCCGATGGGTCGAGACGGGGGGTATTTTCAAAAGCCCGTCACCGACCCGAAGAAGCGGCCGGGAATCCCGACGAAAGAAATGGGTCGTCAATGAACCCCTCGGTAACCGATCTTTTCCGGTATGCGTGGCAAATGCTGAGCGGGTTTCGCGTGAACCTCGAATTGTCCCTCGCGAATGCGCGCTGGAAGGATATGGGACCATTCCTGGGTTCGCCCCGATCCTTGACGGTGCTTGATTTAGCCAACGGCCGGTTGCAGCCCCAGTTTCTCCTCTTGAAGGCTTCGGGCCATCGGGTGTGCGGAGTGGACCTGGTCAATCGCCCGGGAAAGGACTGGGTGGATTGGGCCTATCGTGGGGCGCGCCTTTTATACAGGTGGAAGTTAGGATTACCGGCTACGAAAGCTGTTGATCCGGGGCTCGTTTGTGGCCGGGTGAATACCTTACCCTTTCAAAGTAATCGCTTTGACCTGGTTACCTCCATTGCGGCTTTCGAACACTTTTCGGATGTCCCGGCAGTGGTGACCGAACTTCATCGAGTGCTTCGATTGTCGGGCTTGGCATGGATATTAATCCACCTCTTTTCGAGCCCTTCAGGTGGACATAACCTCGGCTGGACCGAGACCCCCAGACGGGACGTCCCGAAAGGGGTGGATCCGTGGGACCACCTGAGGAAGCGCCGGCTTCCATTTACCGTACCCCTGAATGAGTGGCGATTGGGGCAATACCTGACCGCTTTCTCCCGCCACTTCGAAATTCTCAAGAGCTATTGTGCGATACGGGAGGGAGAAGGATGGTTAACTCCCGAAATTATGGCTGAATTGTCCGATTATAGCCGGGAGGAACTAACCTGCGGGGCTTATGTCATCGTGGCCCGGAAACAGCAAGGGCGGGAATGAAATGACGGAGCCGAAAGTCACCCCAATTCCCATGAGGAATAGAATTTATTGGCATGCGGCCGCAATTGTCTGCCTGGGGGCCTTGCTCTTTTTGGCCGGGTCGATCAAATTGGAGAGCTTTCCCCCCCTTTGGTGGGATGAAGGATGGACTCTAACGGTGGCCCGAAACTGGGTGGAACGAGGCCATTACGGCCGTTTATTGGCCGGAGAGCCCACGCCATCCGGACTTGAAGCCGCCTTCCCGGTTACCGCCCTGGTAGGACTCAGTTTCCACCTCTTGGGTGTGGGGGTCTGGCAAGGGCGGATGATGGGCTTAGTCTTTATGGTGGGGGCGCTGGGGATGATGTACTATCTGGCTCTTCGTTTGCATGATCAGCGCGTGGCCATCGGCACTCTGGGGGTCATTCTATTGATGTCCCCCCACTCAGCCATTCATCCCTTGTACATGGGCCGGCAGGTTTTGGCGGAAATCCCGTCGGTGTTTTACCTCCTTGGGGGGTATGCCTTTTTCTGGTTGGCCTTGAATCGGTCGGCGGGCTTTTTATCGGTGGCGGTTGTCCTTTGGGGCGTTGGCATCCTATCCAAGATAACGGTGCTTCCTTTTTGGTTTATTTCCTTGTCTTTGCCTTTGGGCGTCACTCTGATCCGACGCAGGTGGAAGCTGGCCAGTCTGTTTGGGGCAGGGCTCTTAGGCTCTCCTTGTGCTGCGTGGATGCTGGGGCGGGGGGGCCAACTGCTCTTGCCAGGTCATAGGACCTTGACCCAACCTCTTCAAGGAGCTTACGAAGTCACGGCCCTGGTATTCGAGGGGTTTAACCGTTTATTCGCCTTGCAGATAATCCTCCAATTTGCTTTGCCGACCTTGATTGCCCTTTGTTTTGCAGCGGGAAAACTTTTCCAGAAGAGGGAGCAAGCTGAGCTAACCTCTGAGGTAGAACTCATGCGCTTGGCGCTGCTAGGGCTATCCGGGAGTTGGTTTATTTGGTTTGCCTTGCTTTCCATAGGCTGGCCTCGTTATTTGTTGCCGCCCATGTTTATCAGTAGCCTGTTTGTAGCCGTCTTGCTCAACGACCTGACTGCTTCTTTTCATCTGCCCTCCCTAAAAGCCACTCTTATCGAGGCCGTTAAAAACCGGAGCTTCAATCAAAAAATCGGTGGATTCCTGCTGGTAACGATTCTCATCTTCATGACCCTGCCGCCGACTTTGAAGTTGCTCTATCATCAGTATTCCGCCCGGGGCGACACCTCGGCCATGGAGACGGCGAAATTCTTGAATTCCCAAACCCCGGCTCATGCCCTGGTTGAGACCTACGAAAGTGAACTTCACTTTCTGCTGCAACGGAAGGTTCATTATCCTCCAGACCAGGTTCATGTGGAGCTGAACCGACGGACCTTCCTGGGGCAAGACGTTATTGTTGGGTATGACCCTCTGGCCGCGGACCCGGACTATCTAGTGATCGGGTCGCAAGGGCGGATGTGGCAACTTTACGATCCGGTTGTGGCCTCGGGAGCCTTTCGCCTGATCAATCGAATTGGTTGGTACCAGGTGTATGAGCGAGCGCGCTGAATTTAGGTACGAGTCCCCCTTGCCTTTTTTGCCCGGAGGGCGAAGGAGAGGGAGCTACCGAACGATGGGAGTCGGATAAAAGACCTTAGGGTGGGAAGGAAAGACGAAACTCGAATGAGGAGCGATCATCCGGGGGATCGGGAGCGGAGATTTTGCAGCTGCTCTCGGGCCCGGGTATTTTCCGGATTCAGGGAAAGGGCCTTCTCCAAGAGAGGAATCGCTATTCCCGGTTTGCCCTTCAACAGATACACCATTCCCAGGTTCAGATAGCCCTGGTCCATGTTCGGGGCCAGCTCTATGACCTTCTGGAAATCTTCCTCAGCCTCATCCAGCTCGTTCAGGATCGCGTGACACATCCCCAGCCGATTGTAGGCCGGGGCGAAATCGGGAGCGAGAGCCAGCGCCTTGCGGTATTCTTCGATGGCCTCGCGGTACTGTCGTTTTTGAAAAAGGAAGTTTCCCCCCAGGCTGTAATGAATCCGGGTGGCCATTTGCCACCGCTCAAGGGCCTTAACCTCACTCCGGAAAGGCAAATTGATCAAAGGCCAGAGAAGGAGAGAAATGCTAAGGAGAGCGGAAAGGGCGATTCTCCTTTTTTCCTTCCAGAGGGTGTAAAAGGAAGTCAGAGCAAAAGCACCAAAGAGGGCCAGAAAAGGGGCTGCGGGCAGCCGGTAGCGGGAGGCGGCGAAAAAGATCAGGACCGAAAGGAGATAGACTCCCACCATGGAGTAAAGGAGAAAAGCCTGGCGAAATCCTTTCCGGGCCAGCACCATTCCCACCATTCCCAGGATGGAGAGGACCCCAAAAGGAACGAGGGGCCAGCGCCGCAGGATGAGGTCGTACTTGTAGTTGGAGTCGATCTCGTGGACTTCGTAGTTTCCCCAGAAGTAGAAGAACTTCTTTCCTACCAGGGAAAATGCGGTCAGAGGACGGCTGCTCATAAAGTCCAGAGTCCGACGAAACCAGAAACCGGAGCACTCCGAGGGTTTTAAAGGTTTTCCCGAAATGGAACGGGCGGCTTGCCGGAAAAGGGCATGGGCCGGGTCCGGGTCGCCCATCCCTTCTTCCCTGAAACCCTGGTCGGGCAAATCAGCCCGTTCCATCCCCGTGCTTCCGGGGCCGTTGCCATGATAAAAGACCTTTCCTCCGTCGGCGGTGATCAAGACGAAATCATGGAAATTCAAATAGTTGCGCAACGTGATGGGAGAAACAACAAGGAAAACCCCCAAGAGGAGGAAAAGGGAAGCTTTCATTCGGATGAATCCATCGACCTGCGTCCGACCAATCCAGAGGATGGCCGGCGGTAGGAAGAGAAGACCATTGGGCTTGGTGATCACCGACAACCCGAGAAGAATTCCAGGAAGGAAGAATCCCCAGGGCGAAGAGCCGGAAAGGATTCTCTCCTGGGCGATGAGGAGAGACAAGACCCCCAGGGAGTTGAGGAAGATAAGCAGCGCTTCCGGCTCCAGAGTCAGTTCGAAGAGGGTCATATTCCCGTAGAGGATCAGGAGAAGGGCTCCCATAAATCCCACGGTTCGATTGAACACTTTCTCCCCGATGAGGTAGATAAGAAGGACATTCAGGCTTCCCAAGAAGACCTGGAGAAGGGCCAGACCTTCCCAGCTTCTTCCGTAGACCTTCTGAAAAAGCAGGTTGAGATAGAGATAGAGGGGGCTCAGGTCGAGGATGCGTTCCCCGAGATCGACGCCTTGGCTTATCCGTTCGGCGAAAATGGGATACTTGCTGAA
>DASPRR010000334.1:0-3725 GCA_035624375.1 Thermodesulfobacteriota bacterium
TCTCTTCTATGTCAAGCTGGGCTGGCTTCCGGGCGGCGGCCGAATTGCCGACGGGATCCAGGTGGAGCGTATCTCCGGCTTTTTGATCCTGGATAGTCTCTTGACCGGAAACTGGGAGGCTCTGGGTTCCGCGCTGCTCCACCTGGTTTTGCCGGCCTTCTGCCTCTCCAGCTCCTTCCTGGCAACCATTTCCCGCATTGCCCGCTCCTCGGTCCTGCAGGTGATCCGGGAAGATTATGTCCGGACCGCCCGGGCCAAGGGGGTTCCGGAATTCCTGGTCATGGCTAAGCACGTTCTGCGGAATTCCCTTCTGCCGGTGATCACTATTTCCGGGATTCTCTACGGCCAACTCCTGGGCGGTGCGGTGTTGACCGAAACGATCTTCTCCTGGCCGGGAATGGGCCGATACGTGGTGCGCTCCATTCTACACCTCGATTTCCAGCCCATCCTGGGATTTACGGTCCTAGTGGCGATTCTCTATGCCGTGGCCAATCTAGTGGTTGACCTGCTGTATTCGGTGGTGAACCCGCAGATTCGCCTGGAATGAAGACTTATGAAGCGAGCAGTAAGACATTTTTTCTTTAATCCCCTTTCCCTTCTGGGGATTCTGTTTATCGGGGTCCTGCTCTTCACCGGTATCCTGGCTCCCCTCCTGGCGCCCTATGATCCCATAGAGATTTCCCCCGACAGACGCCTGACCCCTCCCAATTCCACCAACTGGCTGGGAACCGATGAGGTGGGCCGCGACATCCTGAGCCGCATCATCCATGGCGCCCGCATCTCTCTTGAGATCGGAGTAACGATTGTGTTCTTCGCCGCGGTCATTGGGTTGGTGATCGGCCTGGTCAGTGGATTTTCCGGTGGAATCCTGGATCAGACTCTCATGCGCTTCACGGATATGTTCATGTCGTTCCCCACGTTGATTCTGGCCATCGCCATGACCGCGGCCCTGGGACCCAGCCTGTTCAACGCGGTTTTGGCCATGATCATCGTCTGGTGGCCCATCTACGCCCGCCTGATCCGCGGCGAGGTCCTGGCGGTGAAGGAAAAGGAATACATCCGGGCCATTAGAGCCCTGGGGGCGAGGCCCTTCAAAATTATTTTCTTCCACGTCCTACCCAATACCATCGATGTAGTCGTGATCCGCGCTTCCATCGATTTTGGGAACGCGGTCATGTTCTGCGCGGCTTTGAGTTTCATCGGTCTGGGTGCGCAGCCTCCCCAGCCGGAATGGGGAGCCATGGTTACGACCGGACGAGATTACCTGCGCGATGCCTGGTGGCTAGTGACTTTCCCGGGCCTGGCTATTTTTCTTACCGTCATGGGATTTAATCTCTTTGGGGACAGCCTCCGCGACTTTCTCGACCCAAAGCTGCGGGGGGAAAGATAAAGAATAGTGGTTAAATGGTATTGGGGGTTTTTATGAAGATTAGCGATATCAAAGTCCATTACCTGGAAATTCCCTTTCCCCGGGAGCTTCATTCCACCTGGGGCCACGGCCGGGCGGAGAAATTCCACGGGGTGGCTCTGACGGAGGTCCAGACCGACGAGGGAATCTCCGGGTACGGAGCTGCGGAGGCCATGTGGGGCTGGGGCGCAGTACACAAGGCGGTCATCGAAAGCATGCTCAAGCCCCGCCTGCTGGGAAAAGACCCTTTTGCCACTGAACAGCACATCATGGACATCCGGGACGTGCCCGGGCGGGCCTGGATGGTGGAGAACGCCCTTTGGGATATCATCGGCAAGGTGGCCAAGATGCCCATCTACAAGATGTGGGGTGGGTTTCAAAACCGGGTACGGGCATACGCTGCCTGGGCTGAGTTGCGCACGCCGGAAAAAGCCGCAGAGGACGCCAAATTTCTGGTGGAAAAGGGAATTAAAGGAGTCAAACTCCGCCTGCACCACCCCAACATGGCCGAGGACCTGGCCTTGGTCAAAGCGGTTCGAAAATCGATCGGGGACAAGCTGACCATCATGGTGGATGCCAACCAGGCCACAGCCCCTTACCGCACCGGCGCGCTGAGAGCCACCTCCCTCTGGAATTTTGAACGGGCCCACAAGATGGCCCGGGCCCTGGAGGACCTTGATGTATACTGGCTGGAAGAGCCGCTGCCCCTGCATAATTACCGAGACTTGACTCGACTCGCAGCCGCGGTGGACATTCTGATCGCCGGCGGCGAGATCAACCGGGAAATCTTTGAATTCAAGGCCTTCCTGGACCAGGAATGCTACGACATCCTCCAGCCGAATTGCACGATGGCCGAGGGGATGTTCCAGGTGCGCAAGATCGCCGCCCTGGCAGAGGTCAACCACAAGCTCTGCGTTCCCCACGCCTGGGTGCAAGGTCCCGGGTTCTATGCCAACCTGCATGTGGCGGGGGCTGTTCGCAACTGTCCTTGGATCGAGTTCGCCTTTGACCCGCCTGTCCTCACCCCGGAAAATTTCCATTGCCTCATCACCGAGCCCCCGATGATCGACGCCGAGGGCTACGTGCCCCTTCCGGAAAAGCCCGGGTTGGGTGTAGAAATCAACTGGGATGTGGTAAAGCGGTTCAAAAAGGAGGTCGGCTAGTCGTTCCGAAGGGATGCCTCGTCTTTCCCTTATTTCCTGCAATTCTGCGTTCTCTGCGCTCTCTGTGGTGAAAAAACCAATAAAATGCTGGAGGAAAAATGAAAATCACCAAAATTGAAATCATCCCCGTAAACATCCCCTTCACCCGGACCCTCAAGACAGCCATCGGGGACTGGAGCCTGGCCGAATTCGTCATCGTGCGCATGCACACCGACGCGGGGATCGTAGGGCTGGGAGAAGTTCCCCCCTGGATGGCCGTTTCCCGCACTTCCCAGGGGGCGATCCTCCAGATTCTCAAGGACTACATCTGCCCCGTGATTCTCGGGCTGGACCCGTTCCAGGTGGAGAAGGCCTGGGACCTGATGGACCTCCATGCTCCGGGAAACCCCATGGCCGGGACCCCCATCGACATGGCCATGTACGACATCATGGGCAAGGCCCTGAAGACCCCAGTCTACAACCTCCTGGGGGGAAAATTCCGGGATAAGGTCCCCACTGCCGCAATCATCGGTTTCGGCGACACCAAAGCCATGGTCAAGGAGTGCAAGGAATGGCTCGACCTGGGCGTCAAGGCCGTGCGCATCAAGGTCGGGCTCGGGCTGGCCAAGGATATGAAGAACACTGAAGCCATCCGAAAGACCATCGGGCCGGACGTGACCCTCCGCGTGGACTGCAACCAGGCGTTCACCCGCAATGAAGCGATCCGGGTGCTCCAGGCCCTGGAGCCGTTCGAGCTGGAGCTGGCCGAACAGCCGGTGGCCTGGCACGACCTGGCCGGCATGGGAATGGTGGCCCGCAAAGTGCGCACCCCGATCATGGCCCACGAGACCCTGCTCGACCGTTTCGACGCCCTTCACCTGATCGAGTACGGCGGGGCCGGGGTCTTCGGCCTGAAGCTGGACCGGCCCGGTGGGTTTGTCAACGTGAGGAGAGTGAACGCCCTGGCGGAATTGAACAACATCCCCTGCTTCATGTGCTCGTCCATCGAGCTCGGGATCTCCACTTCAGCCGCGGCGCACCTGGCGGTCTCTCTGAAGAACATGAAACTGGCCAGCGAATTCTCCGGCCCCCAGACCATTTCCGATGATATCGTGAAAAACCCGATTCCGATCAAGGATGGCTATACCAAACCCTGGGATGCTCCTGGTTTAGGA
>DASPRR010000344.1:0-2528 GCA_035624375.1 Thermodesulfobacteriota bacterium
ACTTTTCCCCTTTCTTCTGGCGGCGGACCTGAATCATCTCCGCTACGATGCTCACGGCAATCTCCTCGGGCGTTCGGGCCCCAATGCTCGATCCAATAGGGCCATGGACAGCCTCCAGTTTTTCCCGGGTAATCCCTTTAGCCTGTAGATTGTCATAAACCGTCTGAATCTTCTTCCGGCTTCCGATCATGCCGATGTATTTAACCTCCTGTCCCAGGGCCCACTCCAAAACTTCTTGGTCATAAGCATGGCCGCGGGTTACGATGACCAAGTAGAAAGATTTGTTCACCTTCAATTTCGGAAAGACAAAAGGGAATTCTTCGGCAATGACCTCATCGGCTTCGGGGAAGCGCTCTTTGAAAACTGCGGCCGGTCCTGGGCCTCACCCTTTCTCTCCCCCTCTAGGGGGAAGAGCTGGGAGGGAGTGATCAGGAAAAAAAGAAATAAGACTATGAACGCCGGGCCCTCAGCTCTGCCGCCCGCAGCACCGATTCGATGATTTGTTGATAACCGGTGCATCGGCATAGATTCCCTTCGAACTGATCCTTGATCTCTTCCACCGTCGGCTTGGGATTCGCATCCAATAAAGCTTTGGTAGTGAGGATCATGCCGGGGGTGCAAAAACCGCACTGGAACCCGTACTTCTCCAGGAAGGCCTCCTGGATCGGACTTACCCCGCCCGGTTTGGCCAGGCCTTCAACGGTAGTCACTTCATCGCTTTCGCGCATTTGTACGGCAAGTAGGAGGCAGGACCGTACCGGTTTGCCGTTCAGGAGAATCGTGCAGGCTCCGCAGTTCCCTTCGTCACATCCTTTTTTCACACTGATGACCTTGAGTCTTTCTCGCAAAAAATCCAGCAAGGTTTCGCACGGCTCGACTTCTTCGGCTATCGCCCGGCCGTTCAATTTAAATTGCACTTTCATTATATCCCCTCTCGTTCACCTGCGCCAGAACCCTTCGGGTAAGGACTGAGGACATTTCCCTTCGATACTCTTCCGAGGCCCGCACATCGCCGATCGGCCTCACTTCCCCCTTGACGAGTTCCGCCGCGCGGGCGATGTTCTCTTCGTTCACTTCCTTCCCCCGCAAAGCCTCTTCCACCTTCCGGCTGCGAATGGGAGTTGGAGCCACCGCTCCCAGGGCCAGCCGCACGTCCTCGAATTTCCCACCCCGCACCCGGGCGAAGGCCGCTGCGGAAACCACCGATAGGGTGAAGGCTTTCCGTCGCCCCAGCTTCAAAAAAGCCGAACGGCCTTTCTGGACCGGAACTATCACCTCGGTGAGCATTTCATCCGGCTTCCGGAACGTATCCTGGGGCCCCTTGAAAAACTCGAATATCGGGACGACTCTCTTTCCGTTCGTATTCTGCAATCGAACCGAGGCATTAAGGACGAGGAGGGGAGGCGCGGTGTCTGCGGCCGGAGAGGCAGTGCATAAATTCCCCCCCAGGGTGCCCCGGTTCCGGATTGGAGGAGAGGCCATGACTCCGATCGCCTGGACGAGGACCGGCGCCTTCTCCCTGACCAAGCGCGATTCTTTGATCTCAGCTAGGCGCGTCAGCCCCCCGATGTGAAGGCCATCCTTCTGAAGTCTGATCCCCGACAGGCCGGGGATGCGATTCAGGTCGATGAGCATTTCGGCCTTGACCATCCTCTTCTTCAGCTTGGGAATCAGGTCGGTCCCTCCGGCCAGGACCTTCGCTTTACCCCTGTATTTCTTCAACAGTCGGAGGGCTTCCTTCAGGGAAGAAGGGGCCACATAATCCATTTTCGGCAAAGGCCTAACTTCTGCTTCCATGGCTCTTTTTCTCCCTTATGGCGAAATAGACTTTTTCCATATCCAGCGGCATATCATAGAACCGGATGCCCAAGGCCTGGTTCAGAGCGTTGGCGATGGCCAGCGGGGTGGCGATGAAGGCAATCTCCCCCACCCCCTTGGCCCCGAAACCCGAAAATTTGTATTCGTCTTCCACCACCACCAGGTCGGCCATCTCGGGCATATCCTTAATGGTGGGAATCAAGTAATCGGTATAGGAAGTGTTTATCATCCGGCCATCTTTCCGTAATACCCTCTCTGTCGTGGCATATCCCAGCCCTAACATCCCGCACCCGTAAACCTGGCCCTTGGCCACTGCCGGCTGGATGATCTTTCCGGCGGCCACGCCCGGAATTAGCCGGAGAACACTCACCTGCCCGGTCTCCAGGTCTACTTCCACCTCGGCAATTGTGCATCCAAAGGTATAAGCGGCGTAGGGGTCTCCCTGCCCCGTTTCGGGGTCAGGATATCCCCTCCTGGCTTTGATGAATCCATACTCTGCCGGGGGAATCCCCTTCATGTACATCTCCCAGGCCAAATCCTTAAAACCGATCCTCTGTTTGGGACTCTTGAGGTTGTAGGTCTCTCCATTCTCGAAGGCCACGTCGTCTTCCGAACATTCCCACATTTCGGCGACGAGCCGGTTCATTCTCTTGCGGAGCTTCAGCGCCGCAAGAGAATGAACCGGCTCGTCGCCGAAATGTGGGAATGTT
>DASPRR010000348.1:0-4026 GCA_035624375.1 Thermodesulfobacteriota bacterium
ATCCTTGAAGCCATGGCCGGGAACAGCAAGAGCGGAAGTCCCTCGCAGGCCTCTCAGCCCTCCATGAAAGGCTTCCGGTAATAGAACCAGAACTCAGGAGCCAGGAGTCAGAATCCAGGAAATATTATGCCGACCAAAGCGGCAAAAATTTTTCAGGATTTAATCGTATGGCAGAAGGCCCATCTTCTTGTTCTTTCCGTATATCGGCTAGGTGAAAACTTCCCGAGAAGGGAAATATACGGGTTGACCTTACAGCTCCGACGAGCTGCTATATCTATTGCTGCGAATATCGCCGAAGGCTTTAAGAAAAAGACAAAGCTGGAAAAGTTGCGATTCATGAATATCGCTCAAGGCTCCACCGAAGAATGTCGTTATTATCTGATTTTGGCCAAAGATCTCGGCTATGGAAATGGTGAAGAATGCATGGCTCTGCTGGAAGAAACCAGTAACCTGCTTGAAGCTTATTCTAATTCCATCTTCCGTTCTGGCTCCTGACTCCTGAATTCTGGATTCTCTCCTTATGCCTGAGCTGATCCGCGTCGAGCATCTGACCAAAATCTACTACCTGGGGGAAGTACAGGTGCCAGCCCTCAAGGGGATGGACCTGACCATTGAGGCCGGTGAGTGCGTGGCCATCATGGGGGCGTCGGGATCGGGAAAGTCTACCTTTATGAACATTCTTGGCTGCCTGGACCGTCCCACTCAAGGAAAATACTTTCTGGAGGGGAAGGATGTCTCCGGGCTGAGCCGGGACGAGCTGGCCCAAATCCGCAACCAGAAGATCGGCTTTGTCTTCCAAAATTTCAACCTCCTGGGCCGGACTTCCGCCTTGGAGAATGTCGAACTCCCTCTTTACTATCGCCGGGACCATTCCTCCCGGGACAGACACCGGACAGCCACGGAAGCCCTGGCGACGGTAGGCCTTCAAGCTCGGGAGCACCACCTTCCCAGCCAGCTCTCCGGGGGCCAGCAACAACGAGTGGCCATCGCTCGCGCTCTCGTGAACCAGCCTTCTCTCATCCTCGCGGATGAACCCACGGGTAACCTAGATACCCGAACGAGTCTGGAGATCATGGCCATTTTGCAGAAGCTCAACCAGGAGTCCCGCATCACCATCATTCTGGTGACGCACGAACCGGATGTTGCCCGTTTCGCGGGCCGCCATGTAGTCTTCCGAGATGGGAAAGTGATTCAAGACGAGCGGATTCATGCCCGGCAGGCCTCCGACGATCTGGCCCGGCTACCGATTCCCGAGGAAGAAGAAGGCCGATGAATTTTCTTATGACCTTGCGCATTGCCTTTAAAGCCCTGGGACGCAACAAGATGCGCTCGGGCCTCACCATGCTGGGAATCATAATCGGCGTGGGGGCGGTCATTGCCATGATCGCCATCGGGTCCGGAGCAAAGGCCCGCATCCAGGAACAGATCGCTTCCATGGGCTCTAATCTCCTCATTGTCCTTTCCGGAAGCGCGACCAGCGGGGGTTTCCGCTGGGGGTCAGGATCGGTTCCGACCCTCACCGTGGATGATTCCAAGGCGATCGCCAACGAGTTATCGGCGGTAAAGTACGCGGCCCCGGTCCTTCAGGGGGTGGCGCAAATCGTTTTTGGGAACCAGAACTGGGCCACGGTCACTTTCGCCACCACGCCCGAGGCTCTCCTCATCCGGGATTGGGCGGTCGTAGCCGGGAGGCCCTTTTCCCAGTCGGACATCGATGGAGCGGCCAAGGTTTGCCTGCTGGGGCAAACGGTGGTGGAGAATCTCTTCGGGGAAATGGACCCCGTGGGGCAAGTGGTGCGGATTAAGAAGTTTCCCTTCACCGTGGTGGGGGTTCTGGCGGATAAGGGCCAGACGACCTGGGGCCAGGACCAGGATGATGTCGTTTATGTTCCCTTGACCACGGGCCAGAGGCTTCTCTTCGGGCAACAATTTCCGGGGATGGTCCGCTCCATCAGCGTGCAGGCCACCGGGCCGGAGGTGATGAAGGCCGCCGAGGATCAGATCACCCAGCTTCTGCGGCAGCGACACCGGCTCCGGGCCAACCAGGACAACGACTTCTTCGTCCGCAACCTCACCGAGGCTTTCTCCACGGCAGAGGAGTCGGCCCGGGTCATGTCCATTCTCCTGGGCGCCATTGCCTCCATTTCCCTTCTGGTGGGCGGGATCGGAATCATGAACATCATGCTGGTTTCGGTAACCGAGCGGACGCGGGAAATTGGCATCCGTATGGCTGTAGGGGCCCGAGGTCGGGATATTCTCTGGCAGTTTCTGGTGGAAGCTCTTGTTCTGAGCCTAATTGGAGGGGTGATGGGAATCATTTTGGGAGTGGGAGCTTCCCAACTCATCTCTCAGATGTTTAAGTGGCCGACCCTGATTTCCCTTCAATCCTTATTGATTTCTTTCTCTTTCGCCGGGGGCGTAGGGATCTTCTTCGGCTTCTACCCTGCTCGCAAAGCCGCCCAAATGGACCCCATCGAAGCCCTCCGGTACGAATAATAGGGAACAATTTATCGGAGAAGCTCGGGCGCCGTCGTTAAATCTCCGATTCTCCTCCAGGTATCAAATCTCTCCTGTCCCATTTTTCCCTTTGCAGATGGCAGAGACCCGCTGTAAGCAGAAGGTTTCCTTTACCATGCAAGGGGAGGTCTTTTTCTCCCTGGAAATCCATGCGAAAACGGGTAAAATGGGATACATATGGGTATCCAAACCTGCTAGGAGGAAAGCATGACCTCGAGGGAAAGAGTCCTTACGGCCCTTAAGATTAAACAACCTGACCGCGTTCCCTGGGTGGAAAGCAGCATTCATAACACCGTGGTGGAGAAACTTCTAAAACGAACGGATTTCGAAAAAGCCAATGTAACCCAGCTTTTTGCCATGCCGGGCGCAAGGTTCTCCACGGCGGTCTTTGAGGTTCTGGCCATCGACAACACAAATTTCAGCATTGCTCCGCCACGCTTCGTGAAGAGCCAAAGTTTTGAAGGGATGGACATCATCTCCGACGGGCTGATCAAGACCGAAGCGGACCTGGCTAAAATCGTGCTGCCCGACCCGGAGTCCGACGATTTCTACAAACCCGCGCAAGAATTTGTGGCCAAATTCAAGGGAAGCAACAAGGCCTTGGGAGTAACCACCCGGATCGGGGTCAGCAATACCTACCTAAGCATGGGCATTGAACACTTCAGCTTGATGCTTTACGACAACCCCGATTTTGTTCTGAAGGTCATGGATATTTTCGTAGATTGGGCCTGCAGGGCCATTTCCAAGATCAATAATCTCGGCTTCGACTTCATGATTGTTCCTGAGGACTTGGCCTGGAAGCAGGGTCCCATGTTTTCCCCCAAGGTCTTCCGAGAGCTCTTCCTCCCCCGCATGAAGAAGGCGGCGGAGAAGATAAGAATCCCCTGGATTTACCACAGCGACGGGAACCTAATGCCCATTCTCGATGACCTGTTGACTCTGGGAATGAACGGTCTGGCCAACATCGAGCCCAATGCCATGGACATCAACGAATTGAAGAAGAAATACGGGCGCCGGGTCTGCCTGGTGGGGAATATCGATCTGCACTACACCCTGACCCAGGGGACCCCGGAGGAGGTTGAGGCGGAAGTGAAGAAGCGTATCCAAGAGGTAGGCTCTGGGGGTGGTTACATCTTAGCCAGCTCCAACAGCATTGCTGGCTACTGCAAACCGGAAAATGTGCTAGCCATGCACCGGGCGCTCCTGAAATACGGGAACTATTGAAAGCCATGGGTAGGGGCAATTCAAGGATTGCCCCCACTATTTTTTACCGGTTATGTTTCCTCCCGATAATTCAACCCGCCCGATTTCTGGTTTTCCTCCGATAATGACCTCCTCGACCTTGATATCCTTTATCCCTTCCGGCGGCACGGCAAGGGGATTTTCGGCCAGGATGGTGAAATCCGCCAGCTTTCCCACCTCAATCGAGCCCTTTATATTTTCATCGAAGGTCTGCCAGGCGGCATCAATGGTGACGGCTCGAAGGGCCTCTTCGGGGGTCAGGCGAAA
>DASPRR010000355.1:0-3568 GCA_035624375.1 Thermodesulfobacteriota bacterium
CTTTACGGCCTCATAGAATGGCGCTTCCCCATAGAGAGTTTCCCCCAAGGCCAGCCGGCAGGGAATCTGCCCCCGGAGGTCCGCTGAAAACTGGAGCTGCCAATAGGGAAACGGTTCCTCGTACCAATAGGCGTTATGATCCACGCAACACTTGGCAATCGTAACCGCATCCTTCACCGATTGCTGTTGGTTGGAATCATAGAGCATTTTCACCCGATCCCCCACCCAGGAGTGACAGGCCGCGATCCGTTGGCAGGCTCCATGGATATCGGGGGGAAGTTTAATCTTGACCGCCTTAAACCCCGTATCGACATACCCTCGCACTTCCCTCTCTAAAGCCTTGAGGTCTTTGTTGAAGGGACCGCCGCTGGCATAAGCTGGAATCTTAGTTTTGCTGGAACCGAGCAGGGCATGGACAGGGATACCCAGAATTCTTCCCCTTAAGTCCCACAAGGCTAAATCAATGGCCCCCACGGCAGACATGCCTGCGCCACCCGCCCCGAGAAAATTGATGGCCGCCCGCAAGTCTCCATGAAGGCCCATGACGTCCAAGGGGTCTTGGTTGATGACGACTTCGCGAAGGCCGTTGATGGCGGATAGAATCGTCTGCCCGTCGATTTCCCGGAAAACAAAGGCATATCCAAACCCCATGGAACCCGAGGCGCTCCGTACTGCGGACACAACGTTGATGCAAGCTTCGAGAACCCATCGCCCTGCGGCAAATGGCTCCGCGAGCTTAATGGGAACGACGGCAGCGCGCAACTCGGTAATCCGGTCCTCTCTGGTCTTCATAGCATCCTCCAGCGAAAAAAAGTGTCAGTGTCGGTGTCAGCAAAGGCAACCATTATCCCGCAACCCCTTTGCCCGTTTTGATTTCAGCCAGGGTCTGATGGAAGCCTCCCCGGACCCAGGGAGCCGCTTCGCATTCCGGGAGCGGGATATTTACAAGGAATTTGAAGGCAAGCTCTGGTCGGCCGGTCTGGTAGAAAAGATCCGGGCCCTCCAGAAGAAGTAATTCTCCGGAATCAGAAGGGGGTGGGACTCCCTCCCCCCTTCTATCCTTTATCCGCGAATCCGATATTTTTCGATCTTTTCGGGATCGAAGGTGAACCCGGTCCCCGGCCGGTTGGGGATCTCGATCATTCCGTTTGTGATTTCCATTTTTTCCCGGAACAGCGGCGCAAACCAGGGCATATGCTCCAGGAATGTACCGTTGGGGATCATGCCCATGATCTGGAGGCTTTGCTCCGAAAAAATGTGCGGGGAAACGGGAACTTCATAGGCTTCCGCCATATGGGCCGCCTTCAGGAAGTCCGTGTAACCCCCCATCCGGGCCAGGTCCGGCATCAATATATCTGCAGCCTTCGTTTCCAGCATCCGGCGAATTCCATAACGGGTGTAATCTGTTTCCCCGCTGGCGATGGGAACATCCAGAGCGGCGGCCACCCGGGCCGAACCTTCCAGGTCATAGGCGGCCACGGGCTCCTCGTACCATACGAGATTGAACTCTTCGAGCTTCCGGCCCAGCTTGATGGCATGGTCCACTTTGAAGGCCTGGTTGGCGTCTACCATGAGGCCCATATCGGGCCCGATCGCCTGGCGGACCGCCCGGACCCGTTCTACATCCTCCTCGATCCGGGGTTTGCCGATGCGGAGTTTCATGAACCGGAACCCCTGGGCAATGAAGTCTTTGGCTTCTTTCACCAGCTCGTCGATCGTTTGGGAAAGCCAGAGCCCTCCGCTGGCGTAAACCGGTGTTTTGTCTCGGAGCGCACCGACAAGCTTATAGATCGGGCTTCGCGCCGCTTTCCCTTTGATATCCCAGCAGGCCACGTCGATAGCTGAGAGGCCGAAGAGGGTGATCCCTTTGTGGCCGAAGAAATTGATTCCCTGCCAGATCTTCTGCCAGATCTTTTCCGTGTAGTGCGGGTCCTCGCCAACCACTTCCGGCTTCAAACTCAGGATCATGGCCTTGATGACTTCCAGCCTCGCCACATTCAAGGAGAACACATAGCTCTCTCCGGTGATCTTCTCATCCGTGTCGATGAACACGAGCACACAGCCGGCAGATTCAAAGGAATGGATCGAGGTCCGGAGCGGTTTTTCAAAGGGGATATTGACCAGCATCGTGCGCACATCGGTAATTTTCATCGTTCACCTCTTTTTTTAAGAAAAAGTGTGAATGTGGGGGTGAGTAAAACAATCATTAGGCCCTAACGGCCTTATTCATATTCTCTTCGAGACGAATACTATTTTTCCCTTCACACTCATGACTCACACGGTCTTCATATTTTTGCAAACTTCCGCAGGGCTTCCGTGAAACTCAAGCCCCGGCGAATTTCCTCGATCCCCTGCTTATCCTGTTCGTCCATCTTTTTCGCCATGGTCAGCACATCTTCAGCAATCTCAATGGGCACGCAGATAATGCCGGTTCCATCCCCCACCATGATATCTCCCGGTCGCACCCGGATGCCGTCGATTTTCACGACCGTGTTCATGGAGAGAAGTTTGACCCGTCCTTTTCCGGAAGTGGGGACCACATGGCGGGAAAAGACCGGAAAATCGAATTCCCGGATCTCATCCAGGTCCCGGACCCCTCCATCGACGACCAACCCGGCCACTCCGCGCTTTTTGGCCGCGAAGGCAGCGATCCCTCCCCAGGTGGAAACCTGCTGCCCGCCGTTGTCGATCACGATGACATCCCCTTCCTGGGCCGAATCGATCACCTGGCCCAACGTAAAATCCGCATTGGTGTAGGTCCCCAAAACCCCGGTGACCTCTTTGACCGTCACCGCACCGCCGGCAAAATGAAACCCCGTGCAGATGGGCTTGATGTTCTGGATGACCCCGGAGACTTGCAGATCATCCAAGGCATTGCCGATGGTGCTGGTGGCCAGTTGCCGGAACCCTTCAATCAGCTTCTTCGCCGGGCGAGTGATCTTGCCAATTTCCATGCTTTCCTCCTTAAAGCAAATTCTCCATTTCTTACTGATTGGCCATCTCAGGGAAGGATTGGCTGCGGACCTATTTTCCCAGGGCGTTTTGGGCTGCTTGCAGCCCTAAGTCCAGGGCGCGCATGTTCAATTCTTCTGTTCCCTTGGGAACCCGGGACAGAACTGCTTTGCGCATAGCCTCTTCGGAAGCCACCCGGGTCAGACCCACCAGGGCACCCAAAGCGACGATGTTGGAGACGATGACGCCGCCAGCTTTGCGGGCCAGTTCGGTTAGAGGGATCCCGTATACCTTGGATTGGGTATTGGCAGGGCTCTTCACATGGGTGCTGTCCAGGATCAGGATGCCATCCCCCTTCAACGAACCCAGAAACTTATCCAGGGAAGGTTGATTCATAGCCAAAAGGATATCCGGCCGGGTTATTTCGGGGAAAACGATTTCTTCATCGCTGATGATCACTTCCGCCCGGCTGGCTCCTCCCCGGGCCTCGACGCCGTAGGATTGGGTCTGGACCACATTCTTCCCATCGTGAATGCCGGCAGCCTCGGCTAAAATGATACCGGCCAGGATCATCCCCTGCCCCCCCGAGCCGCTGAGTCGTACCTCGGTCTTCATT
>DASPRR010000313.1:0-2302 GCA_035624375.1 Thermodesulfobacteriota bacterium
GGCTGGCCCAGGTATTTTTTTGCTCCATTCGCCAAGGCCCGGGCAGTCAGGTCCGTCGATCCCCCTGCGGGATACTGAATCACGAGATTGATCGGCTTGGTGGGGTATTCGGCGGCGAAGGCCGACAATCCCAACCCCAGAAGCATGGTCATGATTGCCAGGACAACGATACAACTCCGTTTCATCGAAACCTCCTTTGAAAAATTCCCTTCAGTATTCCGAAGAAAAAAGTACCAGCCTCTGCCGTCCCTGTCAAGTCTATCGGGACTTCAAGCTGATCCTCTTCAATTTTAATCCGCAATCAGCAATTCATTTTTCTACTTCTTGTCCAATCCCAGCTTCTGGACGACTCTTTTGATCTGTTCGGATTCCTGTCGAATAGCTTTGTCCAGGTCCTCCGGACCTAGATAGTTATCCGACATATCGTATTTCTTGAGGATCGACTGATAATCAGGATCGTTCAGGGATTTCTTGAAGGCATCGTGCAATTTGGCCACCACCGGCTTGGGCATCCCCTTGGGACCGATGAGGAAAAGGGGGGAGGAATAGACCATGTCGTACCCAGCCTCTTTCAACGTGGGCACATCGGGGTAGCGGGGCATCCGCTGGGGGGCGTAGGTGACAAGAAGCCTGAAATTCCCTGCATCCACCATAGGACCCCAGCTGGTAGAGTCAGAAACCGCATCGATGTGGCCGCCCAGAAGGGCGGTGGCGGCTTCGGCACCCCCTTTGAAAGGCATGTGGACCAGCTGGATCCCGGTAATGATACTCAACTCTTCCATGGCCAGGTGGGGATTGGTCCCCACGCCCGGCGTCCCGTAGGTGACTTTACTGGGGTTCTCCTTGGCGTACTTCACGAACTCCTGCATTGTCTTCCACGGGGAATCCGCACGGACTACCATGCCGAACACGTAAGTAGTGTAACGGATGATGTTGGTTGTATCCGTGAGAGGGTTAAAATTCAGCTTTCCCATGTGATAGGCGATGGTGACGGCCCCACTGGAGATCCCGATGGTGTATCCGTCTGGGGGTTTGGAGACTACCAGGCTGGGTCCGACCGTTCCTCCTCCTCCGCCTTTGTTCTCACAGATTATGGGCTGGCCCAAATAATTTTTGGCCGCGTTCGCCATGGCCCGCCCGGTTAAATCGGTCGATCCCCCCGCCGGATAGGGAATGACGAAGGAAATGGGTTTGGTAGGAAAATCTTGGGCGGAAACCGTGATGCCACCTCCCAACACTAGGCTAAATATAACCGAAACTCCGACCCACAGATGTGTCCAGCTTTTCATATCTCCTCCTTGTGGTAAAACCAATCCTTGGATTTCCGAAATTTGAATGGCCCGCCAGCCGGCTTTTATGATTTGGGATTTATTAGGTTACGTCTTCTTGTTCGAAGGTCGCCCCCGGCCGGCGGCGGCGGAACCAGGGAAGCAGGGGCATGATCATCAAGGCAATGGCAATGATGAGGCAGGTGGCCGAAATCGGCCGGGTGAAGAAGATGGAGAAACTTCCCTTGGACTTGATAAGCGCCTGGCGGAGGGCGGTTTCCATCATGGGTCCGAGGACGAAAGCCAGCACCATGGGAGCGGCCTCCAGGGAAACCTTCTTCATAAAATACCCGATGACTCCGAAAACCAGCATGATCAATACATCCGTGGAGCTGTTGTTGATGGAGTAGGCCCCCAGGAGGCAAAAGAGGATGATAATCGGAAAAAGGATTGAGTAGGGGACTCTCAGGAGCTGAACCCATATCCCGATGAGGGGAAGATTCAAAGCCAGGAGCATGGCATTTCCCACGTACATACTGGCCACCACGCCCCAGAAGAGTTCGGGGTGTTGGGAGAGAAGAAGAGGGCCGGGAGTCACCCCGTGGATAATCAGGGCTCCGAGCAGCATGGCCATGACCACGTTGGAAGGAATCCCCAGGGTCATAAGGGGAATGAAAGCTCCCTGGGCCGCGGAATTGTTCGCTGATTCCGGAGCGGCGACCCCCTCTATGGCCCCCTTGCCAAACTCCTCCGGATGCTTGGAGACGCGCTTTTCGATGGCATAGGAAACGAAGGAGGCAATGACCGCTCCACCCCCGGGGAGGATTCCCAGGAAGAAACCGATTACCGTCCCTCGAGCGATCGACCAAATCGATTTGCCCCAATCCTCCAGAGTGGGAAGGAGCCCTTTGACTTTGGCGGTGAAGACTTCCCGTTTGACTTTGAGCTCAATGTTTAAAAGGACTTCGGAAATGCCGAAGAGGCCCATGACCACGGGAACGAGGCCGACGCCGTCCAAAAGTTCCGGGATATTG
>DASPRR010000392.1:0-3960 GCA_035624375.1 Thermodesulfobacteriota bacterium
GAGATCAGGATGAAATTCAGCCGGAGAGAATTTCTCAAATATTCCGGGATCGTCGCGGGAGCATCCGTTTTGGGAATGGAGGGAGGTACAGGCATGGCCATGGATAAGAGCCGGGTGATATTTTTTCAGACGGAAGACCGCAAGCAGGGCGTCAATACCATATTGAAATCTCTGAAAGGCAATCCGATCAAGGGGAAGAAAGTCCTGATCAAGCCCAACTTCAACACCGCCGACCCGACGCCGGGGTCCACCCACAACGAAACGCTTGTGGCCCTGGTAGAGGAGGTCTGGAAGATAGGGGCCAAATCGGTGAGCGTGGGGGACCGGAGCTTTCCCCCCACCCTGGATGTCATGGAAAAAAAGGGAATCCTTCCCCTTTTGGAGAAGCTGCAGGTTCAGGTCACCAATTTTGACGATTTGAAGGAAAAGGATTGGGTGGAATTCAAACCCAAGGGCAGTCACTGGCCCGAAGGGTTCCGGATTGCCCGGCCGGTCCTGGAATCGGAGTATCTCATCTCTACCGGATGCCTGAAAACCCACCAGTATGGAGGGATCTTCACCCTTTCCTTGAAACTCCATGTGGGAGTGGTGCCGACCTCCCGCCAGGGGTTTGAATACATGCGCCAGCTGCACGGCTCGCCCCATCAGCGGAAGATGATTGCCGAGATCAACGAGCCCTTCAAACCCAATCTGGTGATCATGGACGGAATCGAAGCCTTTGTGGACGGCGGACCGGCCACCGGAAAAAGGGCGCAGGGAAATGTTTTCTGGGCCTCTTCTGACCGCGTGGCAGTAGACGCCGTTGGAGTGTCCCTCCTCAAGCACCTAGGAGGAAACGAGCAGATCATGAAGCGGAAAATCTTCGAGCAGGAGCAGATCGCCCGAGCCGTGGAACTCGGCCTGGGAGTCTCCTCTCCGGGCGAGATTGAACTGGTTGCCGCCGATGCCAATAGCCGGGAATATTGCGAACGGGTGGCGGCGGTATTGAATCAAGGCTGATGACTGGGCCAAATCCCGAGGTCATTCAATCCGCAATCCGCCCTGCACTACGTAGAGTGCAGGGCAGCCCTGAACCTGATATGGTTCAGGGCGCCTTCCTTTCTTTCTCCCTCTGTCAGCCGGATTCTTCCAAATCCTGCGGGGCCTGCTGCGGCCTCTACAACTGGGAGGAGCACTCGCGGAAGACCCTGCTGTCCATGCTGGAGAAGAGGAGCGCTCTTTTCCTTTCTCTGGGCCGGGATCCGGAGATTTTCCAGGAGGTCTGTGCCCGCGAAATGTTCCACTCCAACCCAAAGCTCCTGGAGGAGGTCTACAACTGCGAATTCCTAGGATTTCTGGATGGGGGGAAAAAAAGGGTAGGGTGCCTGCTCCATCCTTCGGTGAACGAAGGACAGGACCTTCGGGATCATTGTTTTTACGGGGAGGAAATCTGCGCAGGGCATCATTGTCCCAGCCACTCCCATCTGACCCCGGTGGAACGGAAATCCGTCGTCCTGGCATTGGAAGACTGGTATCTCTATGGGCTGGTGATCACCGATATCGACCTGGTGAAAGATTTTTTCCACCAGGTGCAGAGCCGCCTGGGAGACAGCGTAAGGGAAGAGCGAATGGAAAATTTCCAAGTTCGGGAGGCTCTGCGGGAATTCTTTACCCTCAAGGAGTACTGGAAGTTTGCCTCTCACCGGAACCGCTTGGGGAAATATTATTTCTCCTGCTCCGAATACCAGGTCGCCCGGATCGAATACGAGAAAAATTGGAGGATAAAACCTTCCCGGTTCGATAAAATCCTGATAAGCCTGGAATCCGATTTTCAAACCCGAGAGGATATTTTCGAGGCCGAGTCCATCATCGAAAGAAAGATCACAAGGTTCTTAAGGGCCTATGAGGGGTAGGTTCAAGGGGGTCAAAGAGGACGAAAATCCATTGGTTTTCGAATATCCCTCGATTATAATGGAATTTGAGAGTCTCCTTTATTCGATGTTTTCTGTGCTCTCTGTGGCTAAAATAATGCAGGAGGAAAATGATGAGTTCCAATACTCAGGAAAGAATCAAAGCTCTGGAGATCGCCCTGAATAATGAGGCCCGGGAAAAGGATTTTTACTTGAAACACAGCAAGCGGACGACCAACAATATGGGTAAAGTAATGTTCGCCACCATCGCCAGCGACGAAGACGAACATTACCGGAGAATTCTCGGTCTCCACAAACGGCTGATCCAGGAAGGAAAGTGGCCGGAGACGGTGCCCATTGAGGTGAAGGGGACCGAGGTCAAGAAGGTCATCCAGAAAGTGGTGGATGCCGTAAACGCTACTGCCCGGGCCGACCGGGATGATATGGAGGCAGTGAAGATCGCCATCGACTTTGAAACCAAGGGGGAGAAGTTTTACGGCGATCTGGCCAAAAGCGTCGAGAACCCCATGGAGAAGAATTTCTACGAATTCCTGGCTTCAATCGAACGGGAGCACCGTCTCTCCCTTCAGGACACTTTGGAATACTTCGAGGACCCCGCCGGCTGGTTCCGGATCAAGGAAAGACTTCACGTCGATGGACTCTGATCAAAGGCGGTTGAAGAGCTGATTGGTTGTTGGAAAAACCGAGAACCCGTTAACGGGGTTTCCGTTAGCGGGTTTCTTTTTTGTTCTTTTCGGCGTTCCTAGGCGGAGGAAGAAAAGGGAGAGGGAGATGAGGAAAGTGAAAAAGTGGATCGAGTTGGGCCGGACTGTTTTCCCCCCTAACCTCTGGCTTCCTGCCTTTTCGATCGTTCTGGGGGCCTTGATGTGGGCCATTTCCATCAATGGAATCCTGGTCCATCATAAACTCCTCAGCGGAGGAGTCTCCGGTTTAGCCCTGGTCGTCTATTATCTGATTCCCAAGCTTTCTATCGGCCTCATGGTCTTTCTGATGAATATTCCCACCTTCATCATGGGCTGGACCATGATCTCCGGGAAATTCTTTGCCTTCAGCCTTTTGGGAATGGCTTCCTTCTCTTTTTTCCTGACCGTTACCACCTGGCTGCAGATCGCCGTGGAAAACCCGCTTTTGGCTTGTCTCTTCGCCGGCGTCATCTCCGGTGTGGGCTCGGGCTTGATTTTCCGCGCCGGAGGATCGGGAGGGGGGACGGGAATCATTGCCATGGTCTTGAACCGCAGATTTTCCGTTCGCGTGGGAATCGTCTCCTTTTTGCTCAACTCCGTTCCCTTGGTTCTGGGAGCTTTCCTGATCGACCTCAATTCGGCCCTTTACTCCATTATCTATGTCTATGTCTCGGGTTCGGTCATGGACCGGATTATCACCAGTTTCAACGAACGAAGAAGCGTCTGGATTATTTCTTCCCAATCTTCCGAGGTCTACGGACAGATTTTGAGCAAACTTCGCCGGGGGGCGACCCTGCTTGCCGGAAAGGGGGCTTATACCCAGTCGCCGGTTGAGGTCATCTACAGCGTGATCTCTCCTTTTGAACTCGCTAAGCTGAAAGACCTGGTCATAACCATTGATCCCAAGGCATTTATAATTATTAATGAAACCCAAGAGGTAATCGGAAAGGGATTCGATCAACCGGGAAGCTTCTAATGACTGAAAAGCGCGGTGCGGAGTGAATTCCGGCCCAGATCGCTGGGGGGTAATTCCCTTCTAATTTATGGGTGGGTAAAGCAGAAGCACATGGACGAAAAGCGCAGAAATAATCTCCTCCGACGGGGAAAGATGCTCCAAGGGATCCGTCAGTATTTCCTTGGGGAAGATTTCGTGGAAGTCGAAACCCCTTATCTGGTACCCTCACCCGGAATGGAGCCGCACCTAGTGGCCCTGGAAGTGAATGTCCAGTTCCCGGATAAGGAAAAGAGGAAAATGTACCTGCATAATTCCCCGGAGTATTGCATGAAAAAGCTACTGGGTCAGGGGTGGGATAAGGTCTTTCAAATTTGCCGGGTCTTCCGGGACGAAGAGGTCAGCCGAACCCACC
>DASPRR010000393.1:0-3588 GCA_035624375.1 Thermodesulfobacteriota bacterium
CTCCTTCTAGGGCTGACCGCTGAAAGCTGAATGCTGATCGCTTATTTTGAAGTATTCCACCAAGGCCCGGACCAATGCGGGAATCGTGTATTCAGCCGGCATGACTGCGGTCTTGATCCCCAGGGCTTTTGCCTTCTCAGCGGTAATGGGGCCGATGGAAGCCACCGGAATTCCGGCGGTCAGCTGCCGGGCTTCCTCCGCTCCCAGCATCTCCACAAAGTTTCCGACTGTGGAAGAACTGGTAAAGGTAATGGCCGAGACCTCTCTTCTCTTTAGTAACTCACGGACCTCGGTGACATCCTCTTTGGGAAGGATGGTCTGGTAAACCTCCACTACATCCACCACCGCCCCGGCTTTCCTTAACTCCACCGGAAGGACATCCCGGGCCACCTTGGCTCGGGGGAGCAGAATACTTTTGTCCTTTAGCATTTCTTTCTTGAGGCCTTCAAAAATCGCCTCGGCCCGGTATTCTTGGGGCACAAATTCTACTCGGACCTTCAAGGCTTCCAGGGCTTCAGCGGTCTTGGGGCCGATGGCACAAATCCGCGGGCCTTTTAAATCCCTCAGGTCCCGGCCGAGAGCCAAGACCCGATCCAGAAAGAATTTCACCCCATTAACACTGGTGAAAATAATCCAATCATACCGGATCAGCTGCTGGATGCAATGATCGGCGTCAGTCCAGCTTTCGGGGGGAAGAATCCCGATGGTGGGAAACTCGACGGGAATGGCTCCCAGGGCCCGTAATCTCTCGGACAAGTCGCTGGCCTGCTCCCGAGCCCGGGTCACCAGGACTTTTTTCCCGAAAAGAGGAAGCGTCTCGAACCAGTTCAGTCTCTCCCGTAGGGCAACAACCTCGCCCACCAGGATGATGACCGGAGGTTTAAGTTTGCGGGATTGGGCGATCTCTCCAACGTTGGAAAGCTTCCCCAGAATGGTTTCCTGTTCGGGTAGGGTTCCCCAGCGGATCAAGGCCACGGGAGTCTCCGGGGGGCGGCCGTTCTTCATCAATTCCTGGGCGATGCGGGTCAGGTTTCCCACCCCCATGAGAAAAACCAGCGTTCCAACCCCCGTGGAAATTTTGTCCCAGGCTATCTTCGACTCCTCCTTGGTCGGGTCCTCGTGGCCGGTAATAAATGCCACAGTAGAAGTGTAGTCGCGGTGGGTCAAGGGAATGCCGGCGTAGGCCGGCGCAGCGATGGCTGAGGTGACTCCGGGGACGATCTCAAAGGGAATCCCGGCCTGGGCCAAATCCTCAGCCTCCTCTCCTCCCCGGCCGAAAATAAAGGGGTCCCCTCCTTTCAGGCGCACCACCGACTTCCCTTCCTTGGCCTTGGCGATGATTAAATCATTGATCTGATCTTGCGGGAGGGTGTGGTCGCCCCCTTTCTTTCCAACGTAGACCTTTTCCGCCCCTTCTCTGATGTACCCTAGCAATTGTTCATTGGCCAGATAGTCGTAAACGACCACATCCGCCTTTTCCAGGCAGTCACGCCCCTTGACGGTGATCAGTCCGGGGTCTCCGGGCCCTGCTCCGATGAGGTAGACTTTTCCCTCGCTCATCCTTTTTGGTAGACCTCTCGTAAAATTTCTTCGGCTCCTCTTCCCAGCAGGTCCTCAGCCAGCTGAACGCCCAATTCCGTATTTTTCTCCAGAGGCCCTTCCACTTTCCCCTTTACCACTCTCCTGCCGTCCACTCCGGCAACCAGACCGGTTAGAGCAAGCTTCTCTACATGGATTCTGGCCAAGCCTCCGATGGGGACCTGGCATCCCCCTTCCAGTCTCCGGAGAAAGGCTCGCTCCGCCAGAACCGAAACCCGGGTCGGAGGGTGGTCCAGGGAAGCCACGGCTCGACGGACTCGCTCATCCCCCTCTCGGGCTTCAACGGCCAGTGCCCCTTGTCCAATCGCCGGGACCATCGTTTCAGGATCGAAGAATTCCGAGACCTGCCCCTCCCAGTTCATCCTGCGCAGCCCTGCAGCGGCCAAAATCACCCCATCCAGATTCATGGCCATGAGCTTTTTGAGACGGGTGTCCAGGTTTCCTCGAAGAGGGACGATCTCCAGGTCCGGCCTCAGGTTTAGCAACTGAGCCTTTCTCCTAAGGCTACCCGTTCCTATTTTCCCACCTTGGGGGACCTCTTCAAACCTCTTTCCTCCCTGGGATACCAAGGCGTCCCGGGGGTCCTCCCTCTCGGGAAAGGCCATCAGGATAAGGCCTTCGGGAATTATGGCCGGCAGGTCCTTGGCGCTGTGCACCGCCAGGTCGATTTCCTTCCGGGTCAAGGCCTCTTCGATCTCCTTGACAAATAACCCTTTTCCTCCAACCTTAAGAAGGGGAAAGTCAAGCTTGTCGCCGGTGGTCTTGATATGGACCAGGGTGACGGTAATTTCGGGATTCAGCTCTTCTACCCTTTTTTTCACCATATGGGCCTGTTGCTGTGCCAGAAGGCTCGCCCGGGTGCCCAGGCGAAGTTCAATTTTCTTTGGCCGGTCTTTCATCTGTCCTTCACCACCTCAGGCCCAGCTCCTCCAGGGAAAATCCCGGCCCTAGGATCTTAGCCAGTCGGTGATTTAGTTCCCGAAATTTCTTCCCTTTGATCAGAGAAAGCAGGTCCTCTCTCACCAATTTCCGAAAGATTTTCTGGTTCCATCGCTGCCCCAGGCCTAAGGGAATCATTTTCCTCCGCACTGCCCCCAGCAACCTTAGAAACCGGCCATATTCGGGGCCGATCTCCTTTTCCAGCTTTTGGCGAAGCAGGCGCGCCAGGGCCGGGCTTCGCCCGGATGTAGATATCGCCAAAACCAAGTCTTTCTTTTTCACCAAAGAGGGAACGATGAAGCTGCTGTGAGCCGGGTCATCCACCACGTTAACCGGGATGCGATTTTCCGTCGCTTCTTGAAAAACCCTTTGGTTGACAGCCCGGTCATCGGTTGCCGCGATGGTTAAGAAAGCGCCCCGCAGGTCCTTCCGCCGAAATAAGCGGGGATATTGGACGATTCTCTCCTCGCTCTCCAGTCGAGCTAAGGGTCCGGTTAATTTGGGACTGATCACTTTGACCCGGGCGCCTGCTTTCAGGAGGGTCTTGACTTTGCGCTCCGCCACCCGACCTCCGCCGACAACGACGCAGGATTTATCCTGGAGGTCCAAAAAAACGGGGAAGTATCTCATGGCTGTGCGAGGCGTCCGAAATTCTGCAGGATTTGGAGACCGGCGGACTGGCTCTTTTCCGGGTGAAACTGGCAGGCAAAGAGATTGCCTTTTGCCACGCTGGACACGAATTCTCCACCATAATCTGTGGTGGTGGTGATGATCCCAGGATCATCGGGAGCCGGGAAAAACGAGTGGACGAAGTAAAAATACGTTCCTTCCTGAATTCTCTCCAGGGCTGGGGGTTTTCTTTTGATCTGAACTGAATTCCAGCCCATATGGGGAACCTTGAGGGAATCCCTGGCCGGAGGGACCCCTGGAAGGGAAAAGGGGAAGCGGATTACTTTTCCCTCAAAAACCCCCAGGCCCTTGTACGAAGAGAATCCCTCACTTTCGGAAAAAAGAAGCTGCAGGCCAAGGCAGATTCCCAGAAAGGGCTTT
>DASPRR010000407.1:0-7698 GCA_035624375.1 Thermodesulfobacteriota bacterium
GGTGGGGGTTCTGCCAGGATTGGGTCCCACCGCGGCCATGTCTTTGCTTCTTCCGGCGACCTTCGGCATTTCACCCGTGGGATCGATGATCATGCTGGCGGGAATTTACTACGGCGCCCAATACGGCGGGTCCACCACTTCCATTCTGGTCAATATCCCCGGCGAAGCCGCCTCTGTGGTGACCTGCCTGGATGGATACCAAATGGCCCGTCAGGGAAGGGCCGGAGCGGCGCTGGGAATCTCAGCCTTCGGCTCTTTTATCGCCGGGACCCTCGCCCTCCTGGGGCTCACCTTCCTCGCTCCTGTCCTGGTGGAGGCAGCTCTCACCTTCGGTCCGCCTGAGTATTTCACCCTCATGTGCCTGGGAATCGTGGTCCTGACCTTTCTGAGCCATGGGTCCATGCTGAAAGCCCTGATCATGGCCGTGCTGGGCCTTTGGGTCGGCACTATCGGAATTGATTCCATAACCGGAGTGCAGCGGTACACCTTTGAAAAACCCGAACTCATGGAGGGAGTAGGCCTGGTACAGATCGCCATGGGAATGTTCGGGGTCTCTGAAATTCTTTCGAATATCGAAGCAAGGGTGGAGATCAGCGTATTCAAAACAAAGGTCAGAGGGCTATTCCCAACCCGGGAGGACTGGAGGAAGAGCGTGGGGGCCATCCTCCGCGGAGCCGGAATCGGGTTCTTTCTGGGAATCCTTCCCGGCGGAGGAGCGGTCATTTCCTCCTTTGCCTCCTACGCCATCGAGAAGCGGGTCTCCAAGTATCCGGAGAAATTCGGCACCGGCGTGATCGAAGGGGTGGCTGCCCCGGAATCAGCCAACAATGCCGCAGCCCAGGGAGCTTTCATCCCCATGCTGACCCTCGGGATCCCATCGAACATTGTCATGGCCCTGCTCCTGGCGGCGCTGATGATTCACGGAATCACTCCTGGGCCGCTTCTCATGGAAAAGCACCCCGGCCTTTTCTGGGGCTTCATCACCAGCATGTACATCGGAAATGTGATGCTGCTGGTCCTGAACCTTCCCCTCATTCCCCTTTGGGTGAAGTTTCTCCGAGTTCCTTACCCCATTCTCTTCCCCTTTATTTTTCTCTTCTGTCTGGTGGGGGTGTACACGATCAACAACACGGTCTTTGACATTTATCTCATGATTCTCTTCGGGGTCTTTGGGTACGTCGCGAGAAAGTTTAACTATGAGCCGGCCCCCTTTATTCTCGCAGTGGTTTTGGGGCCGATGATGGAAAAGGCCCTGAGGCAATCGCTCATCATGTCCAAGGGCGAATTCTCCATTTTTCTCAGCCGGCCGATTTCAGCAGTTATCCTGTCGGTTGCGATTTTCCTTTTGTTCTTTCCCCTGGTCCTCCAGGGGATAAAGCATTATCGAAAAAAGGCGGCTTGATCGTTTTAGGGCGAACAGGCTGTAGGGGCGATTTACGAATCTCCACTAGGACGATCTCCTTTCTTCGAGGAAGTGACGATGAGGGCGGGCCTAAGCTCATTTGCTTTAAAAGGAGGGAAAAAATGGAACGGAAGATCTTTGCAGTCACCGTGGCGATGATGCTAGGCCTGTATCTCCTGCCCCCGCAGGCCGTGGGTCAGGACTATCCCAAGCGGGAGATCGAGCTGATTGCAGCCTTTGCTCCGGGGAGCAACACCGATAATTTTGCCCGGCTGGCGGCCAAGCATGCGGAAAAGTTCGTAGGGAAGCCCATCGTGGTGGTCAATAAACCGGGGGGAGGGGGATCCCTTGGTTTTGCCACGCTGGCCAAGGCGAAACCCGACGGGTACACCATCGGGCTGCTCTCCAACGCGGTGATCGGGCATCCTTACCTTTTGAAGGGAGTAACCTTCCATTACAAGAAAAATTTCCGCCTCATTGCCCAGATCGACTTCAGCGCCCAGGGGCTGTATGCCAAGAAGGGGAGCCCTTACGATGTTTCGCTGAAAGAGTTGGTCAAGAAAGCCAAAGAAAAGCAGGATACGATCAAGGTAGGAATCGGGGGCACCTGGACGGCCCAGGACTTTGCCCGGGCCATCTTCGAAGAAGAGGCTGGGGTCAAATTCGTGAAAGTCCCTTTTCCCGGCGCGGGAGAAGCGGTCCCGGCTCTTCTAGGCGGCCATGTGGATTTGGAATTTGGCCCGGCCTCGGAATGGGCCCATCTCCTCAAAGGGGGCAAAGTCAGTGTTCTAGCCGTGAGCACGGAGCAGAGAGACCCTCGCTTCCCGGAAATTCCCACTTTCAAAGAACAGGGGTTTGACGTGGTATTGTCCACTATTCATTGGATCGCGGCCCCCGCGGGAACGCCGGATTCCATCGTGAATGTCCTGGCTGAGGCTTTCAAGAAGGCGGTCAGTGAGCGGGGTTTCAAGGAAACAGCCGATAACCTGGGCGCTACCGCCGCCTGGGAAAGCCCCGAGGGGTCCATAAAGTCCATGGAAAGACTCGACCAACTCTACCAGAGGATCGTGAAGAAATATGACCTGAAACCACAATGAGGAAAGGGGTGGGAATGCCTGGAATTCCTTCGGTGAATACCTTGCCCACCCCCAGTTTTTCGTGGTTGTTGGGGTTCAGGGTGAAGGAATTTGGATCATCAGGCTCGGCGGGTGCTTATCCTTCCATGAAACTCCCCCCCATGTTCCGCAGGGAGAGGCCTGAGAGGAGATTCCTCCAGGCAGAAAAGAGAGCCAAAGCATTTTTCTGTTTCAATCCCCCCGGGACAGGCCCGATCCAATGGAAGAACCACCGCCTCAGGATGATGATCCAAATTTCTCCACCCTGAACCCCATGATATCCCCCCTCCTTTCCAGAGATCTTATTTTCGAAGGACTCTTTTTTAAGAACTGGGGGTGCGCAAGCGGTGAATATCTCTTGTCGGAAGCAAGAAGGTCATGTTAAAAGAGAGTTGAGCTGAAATGGAGGCAAGGGAGAAAGGGTTGAATGGCAGGCCCTTGAAATAGGATTCTCCCCTTAAAAAGACAGATACCGAGCAAACCCGAAGGTGATCACAAGAGACTGCCCCCTCATCATGAGAAGGTATGAATGAACACTCCGCACTCGAGACAAAAAACTCATCCGTGATGACTCGCGAAGAACGGATGATCGTTGCCCTCACCGGCTGCTCTCACGCCCTGAGTCACGCTTACCTGTTGACTTTCCCAGCTGTGCTCCTGCTCCTGAAGGAGGAATTCTCTATCGGCTACTTCGGGCTGGGGGTCGTCAGCAACATCATGACCTTCGCCTATGGGCTGGGCTCTCTTCCGGGGGGGATGATCTACAACCGCTTCGGCCCCAAGAAACTATACCTCTTATGCTTCCTGGGGTCAGCGGCCGCTTCGCTGCTGGTCGCCCTGTCGCCCAACTTTCTGCTCTTCACCGCGGGGCTGGCGATTCTCGGGGCGCTGGGAAGCATCTATCACCCTCTGGTCAATGTATTGATTACCTCCAAAGTAAAGCAGTACGGAGTGGCCCTGGGAATTCACGGGGGGGCGGGGAACATCGGCGTGGCCGTCTCTCCGGTGATCTCCGGCCTGATCGCCTCCCGATGGGGGTGGCGTTGGGCCTATGTGGGCTTTGCCCTTCCCGGGGTTTTGCTTTCCCTCTGGTCCCTTACGGTGGATATGTCGGGCTCCCGGAGCGAAGAAGAAAAGACATCCTTGGCCGAAGCCCCGGGTCTGCCCGCGGCGGGGAACCGGGTCGGTCTCTGGGGCTACTTTACCCTTCCGCTGGCCCTCCTGTACCTCATGAATTGCCTGCAGAGTTTCGGCTTCAACGGCTCGGTCACGTTTCTTCCCAGCTTCATGGCTCAGTTTTCCTCTTTTCATCTATTCTCCTGGGACAGCGTGGCCATGGGGGGGATGCTGTCTGGCCTGGCCCTCCTCACGGGGGTATTCGGGCAATACACCGGGGGGGTGCTGGCACAGAGGCCCAACCCGGAACGGAACCTGGTGTTTCTGACGGCGTCGGGGTTTCCCTTTATCGCCCTCATGTCCTTTTTGCGCGACCTCCCCCTCCTGTTCGTAGCCCTGGTCTTCTTTTTCTTCAATTTTTCGCTCCAGCCGATGATGAACGTGATGCTGGCCCAGAATGCCTCTCCGCGGATGCGCGGGACGGCCTTCGGAATTTACTTTTTCGCCGCCTTCGGTCTCGGCTCCCTGGCGGCCAGCTTCTCGGGGTACATCGCCGAGACCTTCGGACTCCGCTGGGTTTTCCTGGGGTTGAGCGGCGGCGTCTTGCTGGCCATCTGTTCTTCCACTGTTTTCTGGAACGTCGCGAAGCGCCCAAATATCGGTGGTGGGGGGACCAAGGAATAAGGATCGCGATTTGCGCCTTGTGGAATCTATCTGAAGAAAGGAGAAGCGAGATGATCAACGGATTAGATCATGTGCACATCATGTGCAGGGACCTGGAGAAGTCGGTTCAATATTTTACGGACCTTTTCGGCGGAAAGGTGGAAACCCGCACGGAGTTGCGCGGATTTCCAATGGTTCGCATGTCGGTCCAGGGGATCCACTTCAACCTGCACAAGACGGACTCAAAGGCCGCACCGTTTGAAACCGGGAAGGCGACCCCCGGGCTGGATCACATCGGTTTTCTCGTGAAAGGCTTGGAAAAGGTGGTCGAGGACCTGAAGAAGAAAGGCGGGAAATTCAGCGTGGACTTCACCCATGGTGCCGGCGGGGTCAAATTCGCCTTCATCGACGGCCCGGACGGCATCCGGATCGAGCTCATCGAGAGGCCGTGAAATGGGGGGATTAAATCCTTGACTTCGACCCCCTCTTGAATATACTGAATTTTGTTCGGCCTGGCTGATTTCTGAAAAGCGTGTCCTCTCTCCAAGGTTGGAGGAGAAAGAGGGGAGGGGGACCCATGCTCTCTTGGGGTAGCGGTGTTTTGAGCAACCGTTCGTGTCTTGAAGGAGGGGAAGATGAAAAAGCGCAACCACCTGGGGTTCATCCTCATCGTTTTACTGGCGGTCCTCTGGATTCCTCAATCCGGCCTGGCCCAGAAGCCCCTGGTCATCGGGTTCGAAGGAGACTCGGCCACGATGGACCCCCATGCCCGGAGCGAGACGACCACCACCACGATGCAGCGGCACGTGTATGAACAGCTGGTCAATTACGACGAAAACCTGAAGATCATCCCCGAGCTGGCGGAGAGCTGGAAGCTGGTCAATGACAATACCTGGGAATTCAAACTGCGCAAGGGGATCAAATTCCACAACGGGGAACCGTTCAACGCCGCGGCGGTGAAATTCTCCCTGGAGCGCTGCAAGACCCATCCGAAGAGCCAGTACAAGCAGTCGGTGCCCGATTACCGCGAGATCCAAGCCGTCGATGAGCATACCTTGCGCCTGGTCACCAAGTCGCCCACGCCCGAGGCGCTGGTCATGTTGGAGCAGGTCAGCATGATGCCCCCCAAATGGACCGAGGAGTGGGACAAGAAAGACTACTCCTACCTGACCCGCAACATGATCGGGACGGGGCCCTACAAATTCGTGGAATGGGTAAAGGACGACCATGTCTCCCTGGTGGCCAACAAGGACTGGTGGGGCCCGAAGTTGGATTTTGAAAAGGTTACCCTGCGGCCCATCCCGGAGGCGGCGACGCGGGTGGCCGCCCTCATCAGCGGGGAGATCGACGCCTGCTGGGGAGTCTCAATCCCGGACATCCCCCGGGTGGAGAAGACCAAGAACACCTATGTCAGCCGGGTTCCCAGCATCCGGACCATCTACGTCATGTTTGACGTGCACTCGGACAAGGGCGGGCCGGCCCCCGGCGCCCAGCCCGGAATTCCCACGGGCAAACCCAACCCGTTCAAGGATTTCCGGGTCCGCAAGGCCATTGCCCATGCCATCAACGTGGACGACATCATCAAGTTCGTCATGGAGGGGAGCGCCTACTCGGCTTCCCAGATCGCCAGCCCCTACGCCGTGAATTTCGACAAGAACATCCAGCGGCCCAAGTACGACCCGGAGCTGGCCAAGAAGCTGCTCGCCGAGGCGGGCTACGCGAATGGGTTCGAGTTCAACTTTGACACGCCCAACGACCGGTACGTGAATGACCAGCAGGTGGCCGAGGCTATCGCCGCCCAGCTTACCAAGATAGGTCTCCGCCCGAAAGTGATCGCCACTCCCAAGGCGGTTTTCTTCCCCAAGATGGACCGGTATGAATCTCCCTTCTTCCTCCTGGGCTGGGGGACCATCACCTGGCAGGGAACCTTTGACGTCTTTTTCCGGGAAAAGAGGGGGGCCTACGGGCACATCAACCGAGGGCGGTTCAAGGATCCCGAAGTGGAGAAGATGATCGACATCGCCAACAGCGTTATGGATGACGCCAAGCGGGAAAAATTGCGCAACGAGGTCGCCGAAAAGATTTACGCCACCTATTACGTCATCCCGCTTTACTACCAGGAGAATGTCTTCGGATTCACCCGGCGGATCAAGGACGGGAAGGCCCGGGTGGATGAGAGGCTCTTTGCCCACCTGCTGAAGTTGGCGAAATAACCCCGCGGTCCTCTTTCACAATTCGCCGAGTATCAACGGGTAGGGGCAACCACGCCAAAGGCCTGGTGAATTGCCCCTACTTTTTCTCTGGTTCGGAAGGTATGGGAATTTACCTGCTGCGGCGCCTATATCAGGCGATCCTGGTCCTGTTGGTCGTATCCGGGATTGTGTTCGTAATCCTCCACATCTCCGGCGACCCTCTGGCCCTGCTCATGCCGCAGGACGCCCCGCCCGGGGACATTGAAGAGATGCGCCGGTCGCTGGGGCTGGACCAGCCGCTGATCGTCCAATACGCCCTCTTTCTCAGGAACGCCGCTCAGGGAAACCTGGGGGTCAGCTATCACCACGGCCAATCGGCGCTCAAACTGGTGCTGGAACGCCTGCCGGCGTCGCTGGAACTGGTGGTGGCTACCATCGTGATCAGCCTCCTCCTGGCCGTCCCAATCGGCGTCCTCGCCGCTTCACGGCGCGGGTCGGCATGGGACCGGGCGGCCCTGTTGGGGTCCCTCGTCGGGATCTCCGCTCCCCCTTTCTGGATCGGGATCGCCTTCATCTTCGTATTCTGCGTGGAACTGCAGTGGCTCCCTTCGTCCGGGCGGGGGACCTGGGTCCATCTGATCCTCCCCGCGGGCTCGCTTGCCCTTTACCGCCTAGCCCTCTTCATACGCCTTATCCGGGCTGGCATGTTGGATGTTTTGACCATGGACTATATCCGTACGGCCCGATCCAAGGGGGTGAGCGAGCAGAAGGTGGTCTACAAGCATGCCCTCAAGAATACGCTCATTCCCTTTGTCACTATCGCCGGAATGCAGATGGGCTCGCTGCTTGCCGGGGCCATCGTCACGGAAAAGGTCTTCGCCTGGCCCGGCATGGGGCGGCTTTTCCTGGAAGCGATCGGGGTCATGGATTTTCCGGTCATCATCGCCTGGACACTGGTGACGGCCACCATATTTTTATCCGTAAACCTGGCGGTGGACATTATTTATGTCTGGCTGGACCCGCGGATTCGGCATGAAAAATGAATCCTGAGACGACGGCCCGAACACTTCCCAGTCCCCTCCCCGAGGAACCCTACAGCCCGCCCCGGGCACAGTTCTGGGGGTACGAGTATGTCCCGGCAGAGCGGCAGCTTCTCCACTCCTTCCTGTCCAACCGGCTGGTCCTTGTCGCCCTGTGGATGCTGGCGCTC